>JBDKGV010000327.1:0-3002 GCA_039798005.1 Fibrobacterota bacterium | reverse complement strand
GAGCTGATCTGGCGCGATTTCCACCAGATGTTGCTGTGGAACTTCCCCCACGTCTGCAAGCGATCCTTCCAACCGGCCTTCGATGCGCTCGAATGGGACGACCCGTCCGAGACGATCGCCTCCCGGCATTTGCTTGCCTGGCAGGCGGGCATGACGGGCTTTCCCGTCGTGGATGCCGCCATGCGCGAACTCGCCCGGCAAGGCACCATGCCCAACCGCCTGCGCATGGTGGTGGCAAGCTTCCTGACCAAGGATCTCCATCTGCATTGGAAACACGGCGAGCGCTGGTTCGCCCGGCACCTGATGGACTACGACATGGCCGCAAACGTGGGAAACTGGCAATGGGCGGCAAGCACCGGAGCCGATGCCCAGCCGTGGTTTCGCATCTTCCACCCGACGACCCAAGGCAAGAAATGGGATCCCGAGGGCAAGTACACGGTGCGTTGGTGCCCCGAGCTTGCCCATCTGCCGCCGCGATGGATCCACGAGCCGCATTCGGCTCCCGCACCGGTGCGCCCGGCGAACTACCCGCTTCCCATCGTCGACCACGCCCGCGAGAGGCTGGTTGCACTGGAACGCTTCGCCAAGGCCGCGGGCAAGCAGCCGCAGTGAGTCAGGGGCCTCGCAGCCAGTCCAGCACCTCATTGAGGCAGGCATCGACGCGGGCACGGTAGGCATCCAGCCTCGAGCGGTCCCGCGCACCGGGATGCACCTCCGGCACGCCCAGGAACAACGGCTCCCAAGCGTCGTGCCCGGGGCTGACCCAGGCCTTCTGGCATCCGGGAACCAGGCGCGCCACCTGCCCGAAGGCCGGAGCCACCCAAACCTCATCATCCTTCAGGAGCATGGGGTCGGAAGCCAAGCGCAATCCTTGGGACTTGGCCCACTCCCGCCAAAACGCCACATCCTCGAGGCGACGGGGGAAAAGCAGCCAATGCCCTCCCCACAGCGCAATGCAATCGGCCAAGGCGTCCGCATCCCGGCGATGCAGGGAAAGGGCGGCATGACGCCCCGATGTGGGTTGGATCTCCAAGGGAAGATGCCCGGCCCATTTCAAGCTGGCACCGGGAATCGCCTTGAGAAATCCGGCTTCGCGAGCCCTGGGGACCTCACCCGCGTTGGCCCAGACCTGATCGAGGGATTCGGGAATCCACGGAAAGACCTTCCAGAGGCGCTGCCAGCGCACGAGCGACTTCCCAGCCACCCGCACGGCCACGATGGCTACCGGGATGCCGCGGCGCTTGAGCATGGCCATCCACCCCGGCCACACCTCGGCTTCGATCAGGAGCACCCGGGTGACTCCAAACGCGTTCACAAAGGAGTCCACCAGCGCCGGATCGTCAAAGGGACACAGAAACGATGGGCACTGCGGGGCTTCCGCCCTGAGCTTGGCAAGGCCCGCCGAGGTGGTGCTGGTCAGGACGACTTCATGCCCTGGCGGAAGCCAGTCCACAATGGACAAGGACGCCTTGCATTCCCCTAGCGAGGCGGCATGGATCCAGACCCGCTTGCCGGGGAGGAACTTCCAAGGGCCCATCCGCGCGGATTTCCTGAACCTCAGGATCGCTCCGATGGACTTGACGACCCAAAGGTACCAGAAAGGCAGGAGTGCGCGCATCGGAGCTAACCGGGAATCTGGATCTGAGTCAGCGCCGTGCGCCCTCGATTGGTCTTGCCTTGGGCGCGAATCCAGCGAGTGCCCGCCGGGAGATCGAGTCTGCGGTGCAGCTCCAAGGTCGCAGCTTCCTCACGAAGCAGGATCTCCTCGCGCCCGTCACGCATCACCCATACGACAATTTCCGTCCAGGTGCCGAACTCGGGAAGCGACCGCGCCGAAAGACTGCCGTGAAGGTCGATCCAAAGATAGGGTCCATCGGAGAGCAAGGTCGGTGCCGTCTTGAGCGCCTGCCTCAAGCTCGCACGCTCGACCCCGACACCCTCCCCCAATTGCAACCAAGTCCTGGCATGCCCGAAGCGGTGCTTCTGCGTCATGCCCAAGCGCAGCAGTGGCACGCGCACGTGCGTGGCGCGATTGAGGTCGCCATGGGCATCGTTGCCCGCCACCGGACGCAGGATCCGTCCGGCAAGCGCTTCCTTGAGCCAGAGGTTCATGCCCTGCTCGAAGTCACGCCCCGTATGTCCGTTCCAGAACTGAAGCCCGGTGAGTCCGGGAAGCATGTCCTTGGCATGGTAATCCCCGCGCCGGAAGAGCTTGCGCTGCAACCAAGCGATGCCCGGAACGGGATGGGCAGCAAAGGCCGGAGCCCCTGAGGCCAAGGTCCGTTCCAAGACGCGACCCAGCGAAAGATCCGGGCGGTTGTCGAGCCAGCGGCGCCCCCCATCCCCCTGACCCGGAATGTACTCCGGGTGGTCGATCACAAGCAAATGGACATTCTGCCCCAGGTGGTTGCCGCAGCTCACCTCCTCGGCAGGCAGCACCACGGGTTCACCGATCTGATCGATGGGAAGGGACTGGCGGTACCGGGAGAAGTTCTTGACAGGATCCGTCGGGACCATGAAATTCGGGGATTCCCAGGCGAAGTCGTAGCTGTGATCGGTGGCTGCGAAGAAATCCATGCCCAGCGCCTTGGCGGCGGCCCGCATCACCAGCGGATCGGCACCGAATTCCACGGGATCCTGGCTCCAGTGGGTATGGCAATGCAGATCACCGCTCACCCAGCCGCGTGGAAACGGAAAGCCGCTGGCCAGGCGAAGGATCTTCAGGGAGCCGTCGGGAAGTCCGGGCAGCGAATGGTTGCGAAAGGTCTCACGCCGCCCTTTGGCGTCCTCCACTTGAAAGACGACATCGAGAAGATTCTCCCCGGCGATCTCGGGGCCCGGCCACGGCAGGCTGATGAAATGAAAGGGCGCATCGAGCGCTTGATCGAAGCTGACCTCCGCCTGGTGCAATTGACCGCCCGCCCGGACCGTGATGCGCGCCTGGCGCAAGCGTCGCGGAAAGCGGTGCGCGTCGTGCACCACCAGCCACACCGGAACCGGCT
>JBDKGV010000326.1:0-3003 GCA_039798005.1 Fibrobacterota bacterium | reverse complement strand
GCGACCGTTGATAACTGACTTTGAACGTTTCAATTAATACGTGCTAAATTTTAGCATTACTATTCAGGAGTTAACCTTTCTGAAAGAATTTCCCTAACGTGTGTCCTGAAGGAGCCATTTGAAATGAGTTAGTACTCAAAGCGAATGAATCCATGCTGTGGAAGAGATGATGGAAGGCCCATCGAATCGAACTCAACCAGAAGAGACGATTCAAACCACCCTCCGGTGCTGGGACCGCAAGGAACTGGTGTTGTACGGCAGAGGGAAAAGGGACGGCATGATCGCCTCAGGTGCCTTCAAGGAAGCTGAACGCAAGTGAACCGCCGATGAGGTGTCGAGAAATTGTACCGGTCTGAAAACATCGAGATCGTTTGGGCTTGGTGGACAAGCGCAGGATTGCCGCATCTGGAGATGGTTGCCGTTTGGTGGACCAGTCCACGATCGCGAAGAGGATGTCGGATAAGGCACCTGCGAATTCGCCTTCCAGCGCGTTTCGGAAGCTGCGGGCCGTGGTCGCAGGATCGTTTCCGAAGGCGCCGCAACCCCATGCGCCAAGGACCAAGCCTTGTAGCGATGTGACATGGCGATGGAAAGCACGCAACTGATCCGCTTGTCCAGGAGGCTTGCGGCTTGGGCAGCATCCATCCAGTCTGCCACGGGTGCGGCGCAGGTCAGGAAGTCGGTGAACCACGGTTGGGGCAGAGGTGTGCCGGCTTCGTCCCTGAACACAGGCACGTCACGCGAGAGGATGGCCCAGTCGCTCGAGACATCGTCGGCCATGTCGGCATGCGCTTGGTACATGGGATCTCCCTGCAGCGTGGCATAGAGCGCCGAACTGCGGCAGAGGCTTTCCTCCTGGGCACGTGCTCCATGGAGAAATCCGCCTCCGGGGACCAGGCCGTTGGCGAAGTTCAGCAGCAGCGGCCTGGAGCCGACGGAGGTCTTGAGGAGACGGCCTGCTTCCAGGGTGCTGCGGTTGGCGAACTGTACCCGAAGCTTCCGGAAGCCGGGACTTGGTGCCTTGGCCAACTGGAATGATGCTTGATGTGCGCAAACGGGAGGAGGCGATCCGCTCAGACAGGTCGATCCGATTTGCCGAGAGGTCCAGATAGAAGCCCTTTTCGATAGCTTCCACCGCCGACTTTCCCAGCATCCGTGCGTCCTCGCGGTCGATGGAAAGGCGAGCTCGATTGGCATCGGCGATCGCATGGCTGTCACGGCACGCAAGCACTTCCAGCATCCAAAGTTCGGTCACCGGTGCGGCAATCCCCTCAGGACTTGATTGGTTCCTCGGGAGGAAATCCAGCGCCTCAACCGGGACCGAAGGCTCGGCTCGGGCGTACCCGGCTGCACCAGAGCCTGGGCAAGCTTGAGGGCATCGGTCGGCCAGAAGCACTCGGGACGCGGATTGGCTACGCCTTCCACACCGAAGTCGGGACGGCAGGACAGGGTCTTCTGCTCCCATCTTGGTGGGATCGCCTTGCGTCCATAGACAGCGGCAAGCAGGGCTCCGGCAATTGCGCCATTGGTATCGGTGTCGCCGCCCGGCGGACGGTGTCGATCACGGCATGCTCAAGGTCTGGAGCATGCAGGAGCTGCCACAAACCATTCCCGAAGGCGATCAGGACCCACCCCTGCTGGTGGTAATAGCTGCTTGGCGGATTCGTGCGTGAGGCTCGAATCGTCATGAGCACTTCACTGGGAGCATTGCGTTCCCGAGCCCATGTGTCGATCCGCTCGTAAAGATCCTTCGGGGAGATCTGTTCGCGGACCGCCTCGCGGATCGCCAAGGTGAAAAAGGCTTGATCTCCTTGCACATGGGATGGATGTGGGTGAGGGCTGCATCCTCTTGGGCCCAACGGGCAACCTGCTTCCGGTCCCGGGTCGCGCCGAAGATGCCCAGCGGACGGATGCGCATGAGCACTCAATTGGCTTGGCTCGACGGGTCATGTCCCCCTTGGAGTCAGGTGGACACGGTATGCCCGTAATCGAACGGATCGCTTTCAATCCAGTCACGGTAGCTGGCTAGGACGTCCTTGGCATCATAACGCCCAAGGTCCACTAGCTGCGCGTCACACAGAGCCATCTCCGATTCGTCGGTGGGCTGTCCGGCCAAGGTATTGAAGGTTCTTCCATCGGCCAGATCCCCCACACCGTGAGGATAGTCGCGCAGGATGTCGAGCTCGGTACGGAATTCCACCAGACTTCCCAAGGAGTCCCCGGCCAGTTGCCCAAGCAGGCAACCCTGCGCCCTGTCGATCCTGCTTTGTTGCTGTCCGTCCATCCTTGTACTCGTGGCATTGGTAAGACCCCCCGGTATCGGAGGATGGCGGTGCGTTTGAAACAAGAAAAACCAGTGTCACCATGGTTTGGTTGGAGCGCTGGCTGCTTCACCTCATATGCCCGGATCGAAATGAATTGGAAAGTCGTTTTTGATCCCAAACGGGGAACCGAACGAGCCACGGTGCTTATCCGGATCCAAGGAAACCGCGTGCGGGGATTCCTGAAAACGAGAAGGGGCCCCGCATTGAGCTGAGGCCCCGATCTCGATTCGCTCCGTCCGGAATCTCTGTCTCACCCAACTCGCCGGTTTCGGAGTCACGGCCCCATGGAGAGGTCCGTTTTCAGTGTTCTGCCAAACGGTGAAAGTCCCGCTGGCCGCTCTTCTGTGATGGTCTGACTTCTATGATTTTCTGTCTTCCTCACATGCGACCCAGCGTGGGTCACATCTATACGTTACGGAGAAATTCTCGAAAGCACAAGAGGCCGCGCAAAGATTTCGCAGGAAAATTTCCTGTTCGAAAAAGCTGCGGCCTCGCGATCGACATCCCGTACTTTCCCATCTGCACGCCACCACACCCGGTGTAAATTTGCAGGACCCCATTGTGTTCGAAGGAAAAACCTTCCAAGGAGGCTCAATACATGCGAGACATGATTCCCGAGCCCAGCCCGGGCGGATCGCCATACGGCATTGGACCGGACGCAACAAGCTTTCGAAAGGTT
>JBDKGV010000325.1:0-3006 GCA_039798005.1 Fibrobacterota bacterium | reverse complement strand
ACCGCAAGTTCAAGGACTCCACCGAGTTCTTGGCCGAGCTTCGGGACTTGGCCCAGACGACCCACCCGAGCTGACCACGGACCGCCATCGGCGGACTCCATTTCCTCACCCTTCGACCGTCTTTGGCCTCCACCGCCAAGGGCGGTTTTCTTTTGGCCATTCCCAAAGTCCGGGCGGGTTGCTAGACTTTGGCTGCCTTCGGGTCTGTGAGAACAGAACCCGGACCTTGATTTCGATCAATGTCCGGTGCATCGGGAATGCCGTGAGATTCGGCAGCGGACCAGCCACTGTAAGAGGTGCGACACCTGTCGCAACCGCATCCACCAAGCCACTGGGAGAGATCCCGGGAAGGCGGATGCGGGAGACCTCGAGCCAGGAGACCTGCCCGAGGGTGATGTCGCAATCGCGATGTCAGTAGCCATGCCTCTCGGACCGGGCAATGGGGATGCACATGCATTCTGTTTCGACGATGACATTTTCCGTCTTTTGCCATCCGGCGTCATTGCCGCGAAGACGGAATGCCCTTGTCGCCCGGACTCCTGACGAGGCCTTCTGCGGAAGGAACGCACTTCGATGGAATGCCTGATGCGCAAGATCATGACAAATCCTGTCACCGGCGAGGAGATCGAACGGCGCAGCCTGGCCTGCATCGACGCCGGGAACATGCGCGGGAACCTTTCCGACAACGAATGGATCCTGGCGCGCCGGTTGGTGCACACCACCGCGGACCTCGCACTGCCCCCTCTCCTTCGTTTTCACGGCCAATGGGAAGAGGCGGGAGCCCAGGCCCTGCGCCGCAAGGCACCCATCTACTGCGACAGCAACATGATCGCATCGGGCCTTTCCATCGCCCGTCTGCGCGAGATCCATCCCGACTACAGCCGCCAGGATGTTCACGTGCTGGTGGCCGATCCGGAGGTCGCCCGGCTCTCGAAGGAATCCGGCCTTCCCCGTTCCTTCCACGCGGTCCAAGCCTGCGCCCCGTGGCTGGACGGCGCCATCTGTCTCTTTGGCAACGCTCCCGTGGGCCTTGCCGAACTGATGCGCCTGCACCTGGAGGAAGGCATCCGACCAGCCTGGGTGGCCGCCATGCCGGTGGGGTTCGTGCATGTGGTGGAAAGCAAGGAGGAGTTCCTGGAATCGGCGCTGGACGGTGTCGCGCTGACCGGGCTGCGCGGCGGAAGTCCGCTTGCCGTCGCTTCGCTCCACGCCCTGTGCACGATCGCGAAGGCAAGGCCATGAGCCGCTCCGTCATCCTGTTGGGCCACGGCAGCCGCGCCCCGGGAGCCGAACAGGGCATCAATCAAGCAGCGCTGGATCTTGCCGCAAGCACCGGCTGGCAGGTGCAGGTCGCCCACATGGAGCTGGCCACGCCCAGCTTGCAGGAGGTCGTCAAAACCCTCGTCGCACAAGGTCGGACGAACCTCCTGGTCGTGCCCTACTTCCTGCATCTGGGGATCCATCTGCGCGAGGACATCCCTCAGATCCTGCAGGAGATTCGAAGCCAACATCCCGACCTCTCGCTGGAGCTGACACCCCACCTGGGCTACGACCCGGCCATCGCGACGATTCTCGAACGGCGAGTCCGGGAGCTTTGCGCCTGAGCTCCCCGAACGGCAACTTCGCCAGCACCGGCAGTTGCGCCGCCGCTGCCGCTGCGGCCGCGGCCGCCTTTTGGCAGGGCGTGACACTCCCCTCGGTGGTGATCGACTTGCCTGATTCGGGGCAGGTGGAACTGGAGATCGAACGGCTGGAAAAGGACCGGACCAGTTCGCTTGCCGCCGTGCGCAAGCCCAGCAACGACGATCCGGATGCCACCCGAGGTCTGCTTGTCTGCGTGCACCTGACCCCATGCGAAGCCGGGGGCATCCGCTTTCAGGCAGGCGAAGGCGTGGGCACGGTGACTCGGCCCGGGCTCCAGCTCAAGGTGGGCGAGGCGGCCATCAACCCGGTGCCGCGCCGTCAGATCATGCAGGAGCTTGCCAAGCATGGAATCGTGCACGCCTTGGTCGAAGTCTCGATTCCAGGTGGTCGGGAGATCGCCCAGCGCACCTTCAATCCGCGCCTGGGAATCGAAGGCGGTCTTTCCGTCCTGGGGACGGCGGGGCTGGTCCGTCCCTTCTCCACCCAGGCCGTGATCGAAAGCACCAGAGCCCACCTCGCCGTGGCAAGGCACTCCGGTTTTGACAGAATCTGTCTGGTACCTGGGCACATGGGCGAGCGCGCCGCACGGGCGCTGCTGGAATTGGACGATGACGCCATCGTGGAAGTCTCCAACGCCTGGGGAGAGGCCGTCGATCACGCCCGATCCCTCGGCTTCAAAAAACTGTTCATTGTCGGGCACCCGGGAAAGTTGGGAAAGCTCGCCCAGGGCCAGTGGGACACCCATTCGTCCCACGGGTCCACGCTGGTCCCTTGGCTGCGGCAGGCTGCCCAGGACTGGGGCCTCACTCCCCCGATGCCTGCCAACACCGTCGACGACCTCTTCACGGCACTCTCCCTGATCGAGCGCGCCAAGCTTGCCAATGCGCTTGCGCATGGGGTCGCCCAGGCCGTGATCCGCCGGAGCGGCCTTGGCTGCGAAGTTCTCCTGACCGACTATTCCGGAACTCCGCTGGGAAGGACCGACACGCCATGATCCAGGTGATCGGATGCGGGCCGGGACACCGCGACGGCATGACCATCGAGGCCCTGCGCCAGGTGCGTCGCGCCCAAGTGTTGATCGGGAGCGCTCGACTGCTGGCACTCTTCCCCAACCACCGTGCTCTGAAAATCGAAACCAGCCACCCGGCACCCACCTTGCAGGCCCTGCGCGAACACGGCGACAAGGATTGCGCGGTGCTGGTGACCGGAGACCCGGGGATCGCCAGTTTGGCAAGGGCCGTGCGGGCCGAATTCCCGTCCCAAGTGCGGACCATCGCAGGCGTTTCCTCGGCCATCGCCGCTTGCGCCGTGGCCGGGTTCGATTGGGAAGGGGCACAATTCCTTTCCCTGCACGCAGGGCGC
>JBDKGV010000324.1:0-3007 GCA_039798005.1 Fibrobacterota bacterium | reverse complement strand
TGAAGAAGCCCGTCTTGCCGCGGCGAAGCCCTTGGTCGATGAAGTCCCAGATGAAGCCGCCGAAGGAGCGGGGGTTGGAATAGAAGGCGTCCATGTACTCTTGCAAGTCGCCAACGCTTGAGCCCATGGCGTGTTCGAACTCGCAGAGCATGATGGGCTTGGTGTTGTCCTTGTAGGACTGCACGGCGCCGTAGCCGTAGTACATCCAGCTGTTGACATCGGTGTTGGCCCAGTCGCCCTCATAGTGCACCGGGCGCGTGGCGTCGGCGGTGTGGGCGTAGTCGCGCATGGATGTGAAGACGTTGCCGCCGCCCGCCTCGTTGCCCAGCGACCACAGCACGACGCAAGGGTGGTTCTTGTCGCGCTGCATCATCGACGACATGCGCTCGACCGAGGCGGCCCGCCAGTCGTCGCTGCTCTTGGGCACGTTGTCGCGCACCCCGTGGGTCTCGAGGTTCGCCTCGTCGACCACGTAGATGCCGTACTTGTCGCAGAGGTCGTACATGCGCGTGTCATTGGGGTAGTGCGACATGCGCAGGGCGTTGATGTTGAGCCGCTTCATCAGGAGCACGTCCTGCTCCATGCGCTCGTCGGTCATGACGTGCCCGAGGTCGGGGTCGATCTCGTGGCGGTTGACCCCGCGGAACTTGATCGGCGAGTTGTTGATGTAGTAGCGGGTCATTCCGGCGACGTCCTTCTTGAGCTCCACCTTGCGGAACCCGATCTTGGCGCTTTCGTACTGGACCACGGTTCCCGCGGCGTCCTTGAGGGCAAGCACCGCAGTGTAGAGGTTGGGTTTCTCCCCGGACCACAGAGCGGGTGCGGTCACGGAGGAACGGAAGCTCACCTTGTTTTCACCACCTGCCGCGAGGGCTCCCACCGGCTGATTGAGCGCGGTGCCCACGGCGGCCCCCTTGTCGTCGTAGAGGGTCAAATCGACCGACTGGCCTGAGGATGCCGATGTGGTCGTGTTCTTGACCCAGATCGAGGCGTTCAGGTCGCCGTCCTTGTAGTTGGACGCAAGGTCGGCGTTGATCTGGAAGTCCTGAATATGGGTCTTGGGGGTCGCATACAGGTACACGTCGCGATGGATTCCGGAGAGGCGAATGAAGTCCTGGTCCTCCATCCAACTTCCGTCGCACCAGCGAAAGACCTGGACCGAGATGTTGTTCTTGCCGGGGCGCAGCTTGTCGGTGACGTCGAACTCGTGCCCGGTGAAGGAATTTTCGCTGTATCCCACCGACTGTCCGTTGACCCAGACGTAGTATGCGGATTCGACCCCCTCGAAATGCAAGCGGATACGTTTGCCTGCCCAGCCTTCAGGGACGGTGAATTCCCGGCGGTAGTGGCCCACCGGGTTGTAGTTCTTGGGGGCCGCAGGCGGGGAGATGTTGTCGGTTCCGGCCCAAGGGTAGGTGACGTTGGTATAGATGGGGCGGTCGTAGCCCTGCACCTGCCATGATCCGGGCACGGCGATGTCCTTCCAAGCGCTCACGTCGAAGTTGTCCTGGAAGAATGTGGCGTGGCGGCTGGCTGGCTTGTCGACCCAATGGAACTTCCAAGTGCCGGCCAGGGATTGATACCATGCGGAGGCGCGGCGCTTGCCCGCCTTGGCTTCCTCGAGGGTGCTGTAGGGCATGGAGGTGGCGTGAGGGGAAAGCACGTTCACCCCGAACACTTTGGGGTTCGCGTCCCACTCCTGCGCTTGTGGCGCCGTCACGAATCCGCACAGGAACAGGAGAAACCCAAGGACGAAGGGGAGCGATTTCGCCTTGGCGGAGATCAGAGGCCAGTGGCTGGTGCGGCGGGATTCGTTTCGCATGGGTTCGTTCCTCGTTGTCGCAAGCCAAGATGGGTGGAGCGGGCGGCTCGATCCGAAGGAGCCATCAATCGTTCCTGTTACGATCGCTGACGATGCGTGGGAAATGTTCCGGATTCGCGAGGTGAGGTTTGTGGAATCGACAAAAAGTTGGAGGTTCCCTTCTCGCTCCAAATCGTCGACGGCACGATCCCTTGCTCGCCAAAAGGGGCTTCTCTGGGCACGAACCAAATGGTGACTCCCTTGCGCCAGGGATGCCGGCCGACAGGCCCAAGACCCCCGCGTAGCGGAGGCTTGGCAGGCAGCCCGGCCACGCCCATGGTTGACAAAATCTGTCATGGGCGGGGAGGCGCCCGGATCTTGCGGGAAAAGGTGCGCACAATGGTCTTGGGAAATCGGATGATGGGAAAATACGGCAGCCTCCCGACAGGATGCCGGGTAAGTTGTTGAGGGTTCCCGGCCCCTTCCCCCGCGACTTCGCGGGAATGGACCGAGGCTGGTCCGGGGAAATGTCACAACGGGGGATGCGATGAAGATCGAGATCAAGGACTTCCAGGTCGAGCCGGGGAAGAAGGTGAGCCTGAAGCGCTGGCCCACCGAGGTGAAGCCGGTGTACAAGTCCAAGCAGCACTACCAGGAGCTCATGGACGGGCAGGTCGAAGAATTGAGCGACCTGCAGAGATTGCTGTACGCGACCGACAAGCACGCGCTGCTCCTGATCTTCCAAGGCATGGACGCCTCGGGCAAGGACGGGGCCATCCGGCATGTCCTGTCGGGAGTCAACCCTCAGGGGTGCATGGTCTCCAGCTTCAAGCAACCCAGCGCCGAGGAGCGGATGCACGACTTCCTGTGGCGCACTTCCAAGCGGCTCCCGAACCGGGGCATGATCGGGATCTTCAACCGCTCCTATTACGAGGACGTCCTGGTGGTGCGCGTCCACCCGGAGATCCTGGCATCGGTGGGAGTTTCGGCCAAGGATGCGGACGAGGAGTTCTGGAAGGGACGGTACCAATCGATCACCGATCACGAGCGGCATCTGCACCGCAACGGGACCCGGATCCTGAAGTTCTACCTGCACCTCTCCAAGGACGAGCAGAAGAAGCGCTTCCTGGAACGCATCGACAATCCCGACAAGAACTGGAAGTTCAGCGCCGCCGACGCGAACGAGCGCGCCCATTGGGACGAGTA
>JBDKGV010000323.1:0-3061 GCA_039798005.1 Fibrobacterota bacterium | reverse complement strand
GCCGGGCGTGAAGGTCAAGGAGACGATCCGCAATCGCAAGTTCCTGTTGCTTGAGGTGACCAAGGGATGAGCATCCTGCCGGCCCTTCTGCTTGCCATGAGCGGCGCTTCCGGTTGCGACAGCACCAAGGTTCCCGCCCAGGTGTGGATCAAGGCGCCGGTGGGAACCGACACGACCGGCCTTGGACTGTCCTTGGCCCGTCGCTTCGTCCTGCGGGATCGCGATTCCTTGCTGGTCAATTTGGAGCCGGAAGCCCCGGTCGCCTTGCAGCAGCTTTCCGGCACGCTGTACAAGCAGGTCATCAATCTGCGATTGGGGCGACTGGGCGATTCGACCGCCTTGAGTCTTCAGGCGACCGCCTTGGGCGATTCGCCCCAAGCGGCGTTTCGCAGGGCGGTCGAGTCGATAAAACCAACGAATGAACAGATTGATGTCTTGTATCGTGCTCTATCGCCTCGGCAATCGCTAAATTGATCGAATGACCTACGCCTTGATCTTCGGCGCTGCCTTGCTCGTATTGGTGGCGCTTTTTGTAGCCGGGCTCTACATAGCCCTCCAACGCCGTTCTCAAGATGAGCAAACCTCCCAGATCCACAACAGTGGCGTCTACCGGGTGCGCAACAATCCTCGCGACGCGATCCGGCTGAACAAGCCCGCCGATCGGGAGGTCCATGCCCATCTGCTGTCCCGGAACCTCCCTCCGGCCAAGGCGGATGCCATGCTGGAGCTTTGGAACCGTCAGATCGAAGAGAATCTCAAGACCATCGAGGAATGTGATTTTCAAGAGATCCGCACCTTCCATTACGAAGTGCCTGCGGGTGACCCGCTGGGCGAGAAGTTCTATGCAGGGGTCTACGTGACCCGCGACCAGCTCTCCGTCCACCCTGAGCTGATCCCTCCCTTCCGCCCCGGGTGCCGTGTGATGCTGCGCGCCCGCAACGCCTGGGATGCCGGCGATTGGCGGCCCATGCTTCCCGGCCAAGACGGCCGCTATCCGACACCTGACTGGAGGGACATCCTTGTCCAAGCTGACTAAGTCCGTACTGGGGGTGCTGGCCCTTGCCGGTGCCGCCCTTTCCCAGAACTCCTCCGTCATCACCTTGGTCATGCCGGTGGGTGCCCGCCAATTGGGCATGGGCGAAGTCTCCACGGCCTTGGCCGATGATGTCTTTGCGACCTACTGGAATCCGGCAGGCCTTGCTTTCGGTCCCCTTTCCGACGAATGGGAAGTCTCGCTGACACCTCAAGCGGCAGGCAGTCGCGTGAGCGCCTTGTGCGCCGTGCGCCGGACCAGCTTCTTCAATCGCGGCGAAGTCTGGGCCGGTACCGAAAAGGGTTTGTGGCGCTTCAACGGCCGTTCGTGGCAGGATGGCGCCGTGGTTCCGCTGGATCAAGGCGATCAAGTGGAGACCGTGGTGCGTCGCGCCCTGGGCAATCTTTGGCCTCTGGACACCGCCGCCCGCGACAGTCTCATGCAGAAGGTGCGCCGGTTCAACGGCATCACCTCCAGCAGTGAAGAGAAGGATCTTGTCGATCTGAAGCTGCCGTTCTCCTTGGCGATCCCGGGTGAAGTGAAGGCGCTGACCTTGGACGAGACGGGCAAGCTCTGGATCGGAACGCCCAATGGCCTGCGTCGCTTCGATGGCAAGAGCTGGAAAGGCTTCGATTCGTCCGGACTTCCCTCCAATCGCATCACGGCATTGGCCTCGGCGGGCGCCTCGATCTGGATCGGGACGGACGCCGGTGTGGTCCGTCTGAAGCAGAAGGGCAGCGACTTCGAGATCCGCCGGTTCGGCGAGAGCTTCGGTTTGCGCAGCCAGCGCGTCAGTGCGGTGGCCGTGGATTCCCGTGGCAGGGAAATCTGGGTCGGCACGGCGGATGGTGGCCTGTCCCGGTTGGAGATCTCCAAGGAAGCCAGCACCTGGAAGATGTTCGGGACCGCAGACGGTCTTTTGTCAGATTCCGTCCGTGCGCTTTCCTTCGATCCGTCGGGTGGACTCTGGGTCGCCCACGCCGCGGGCCTGAGCCACTGGAACAAGAAGGAATGGGAACGCGTGGCGTTTCCCGGGATCGATGTGCGCTCGCTTGCGGTCGACAAGAAGGGTGCGGTCTGGATCTCCACCGACAAGGGTGCTTGGAAGTACTTCCCGGAGGAAGCCACCAAGCGCGATGCGGGGGCTCGCACCACCACCGACGGATCGGCCAATGCGCGCTGGATCCATTACCATGCAGGCAACGGGCTGGGATCCTCCGAGGCCGGGGCCATCGTGGCGCAAGGGGAGGATCTCTGGTTCTCCACACCCGTTGGCATCGTGCGGCAGCGCAAGGCTCATGCGCAACTTGGCTTTTTCTACGAGACGCTGCTGCCGTCCCTGAATCTCAAGGATCTGTTCCACACCTTTGCCGGAGCGACTTTCCCTATCGAGGAATGGGGCACGGTGGGCGGCTATCTCAACTTCCTGTCCTTCGGCGAGAATTCGATCACGAACGAAGCCGGTGAGGAAATCGAGAAGTTCAGCTCCTACGAGATGGTGGGCGCCCTTTCCTACGGCACGCGTCTTTCCCGGGATTGGGGCCTTGGGTTGAATCTCAAGTTCCTGTATTCCGCCTTGGCTCCTGGCATCACCATCGGTGGCCAGAAGCAGGACGGCACCGCCGCAAGCTATGCCTTCGATGTGGGTGCGATCCGTCGCAACGCCTTCGTCCAAGGACTGGACTTCGGTTTCCATCTGCAGAACATCGGGCCCTCGGTGTTCTACATCGACAAGTCCCAGTCCGACCCGATCCCGCTGACGTGGCGGGCAGGAACGGCTTGGAAGGTCTTCCAGACACCGACGCACTCCTTGAAGATCGCCGCCGACTTGTCGCGTGAAACGGTCAGTCGTGACACCCTTGGGCAGGCGCGCGGCATTCTGGATGGCGTGATCTACGGCCTGTCCGAGCCGTGGGGCGAAGGCAAGACGCCTGCGGATGCCGGGTTTGGCGACATCGTCTGGCAGAACCTCAACGAATCCCAGTACAACGTGGGTGCGGAGTATGTCTAGTCCGGACTCTTGGCCTT
>JBDKGV010000322.1:0-3082 GCA_039798005.1 Fibrobacterota bacterium | reverse complement strand
GGCCGGACCGATCGACAGCGCCGTGATCCTCAAGGACAAGGCTCTTCTCAAGCACGACCGAAAAGTCGTCAAGTCCGACCGCAAGGACATCGACACTCTTGTCGCCCAGATCAAGCGGGACACCGCAGCACTGACCATCCTGAATGCCCAATTGGCACAGGATCGTGCTCAGTTGGCGGCAGATCAAAAGGCCGGCAACCCGGAAGCGATCAAGGCCGACAAGGCCCGCATCAAGACCGATGAAGCCAGTGCAAAGAAGATCGTCAAGGAAATCAAATCCGAGGAGTCCGATCTCAAGAAGGCTCGGAAAGAACTTCGCAAGGATCGCAGGACCACCCACAAGCGCGCCGAAAAGCTGAAGGAAAGCCAAGCCAAGTAAGGTTGCTTGCAAAGGCTGCGAAAAACAAAAGGCTCCCGCAGTGCGGGAGCCTTTTCAGTTGGGGTACAAGGATTCGAACCTCGATAGGCGGAACCAGAAACCGCAGTCCTGCCATTGGACGATACCCCAGTTGTTGAAACAAGAATACAGCGGGAGAAGCCGTTTGTCAAGACCGTTCCTCCCGTGGCATGAATCGAAAGATCAATCGACCTTGCGCACCGCTCCAAGGCTTGCACTGGTGGCAAAGTGGGCGTACGCCTTGAGCCATGAACTGACCTTGCGATCACGACCCACGGGCTTCCAAGCGTCGGAACCCTTGGCTTCCATGGCAGCCCGGCGCGTGGCAAGCTCCGCGTCGGAGATCGCCACCTTGATCGAGCGGGCGGGGATGTCGATCTCGATCACGTCCCCTTCCTGCACGAGGCCGATCGCTCCCCCATTGGCCGCTTCCGGCGAGACGTGCCCGATCGAAAGACCCGATGTGCCTCCGGAAAAGCGTCCGTCGGTCAAGAGCGCACACGCCTTGCCCAAGCCCCGCGACTTGAGGTAGCTGGTCGGGTACAGCATTTCCTGCATGCCCGGTCCACCCTTGGGACCTTCGTAGCGGATCACCACCACATCCCCCGCCACGATCTTGTCGGCAAGGATCGCCTCGACCGCATCGTCCTGGCTCTCGAACACCTTGGCCGGACCGATGAACTTCAGGATCGAAGCGTCCACACCCGCCGTCTTGACCACGCAGCCATCGAGCGCGATGTTGCCCGCAAGCACGGCCAGGCCACCATCCTTGGTGAAGGCGTGTTCGTAGTCGCGCACGCAGCCCAGTTCGCGATCGTCGTCCAAGGTCTCCCAGCGACGCTCCTGGGAGAAGGGCTCCAAGGTGGCCACCCCACCCGGGGCCGCCTTGAAGAACTCGTGGCAAGCACCGGTGCGCTTGACGTCCCACGCGTCGATCGCATCGCCCAAGGTCGGCAGATGAACCGTCGAGGTGTTACGGTCGATCAATCCGGCCCGATCCAGTTCCCCGAGGATGCCGAAGATGCCGCCCGCGCGATGCACGTCCTCGATGTGCCAGACGGGATGGTTGGGCGCGACCTTGCACAAGCAGGGAACCCGCTTGGAAAGCTCGTCGATGGTGGTCATGTCGAAGGCCACCTCGGCCTCCTGGGCCAGCGCCAGGATATGCAGGATGGTGTTGGTGGAACCGCCCATGGCGATGTCCAGGGCCATGGCGTTCTTGAAGGCCGGAAGGGTGGCGATCCCGCGCGGCAGCACCGATGCGTCGTTGCCTTCGTACCAGCGGCGGCAGAGGTCGACGATCCGACGACCCGCCTCCTCGAACAGGCGCTTGCGATCG
Source organism: Fibrobacterota bacterium (assembly GCA_039798005.1). GTDB lineage: Bacteria > Fibrobacterota > Fibrobacteria > UBA5070 > UBA5070 > JBDKGV01. Next base: position 1,346 of record JBDKGV010000322.1, on the reverse strand, counting down.
GCGTGGGTGGCCACCACGGTGCCGTTGCCGGGCAGCGAAAGGCCCAGCGCCTCGGTCAGGCAGTTCATGGAATTGGCGGTGAACATTCCCGAGCAGCTGCCGCAGGTGGGACAGGCCGAACGCTCGATCTTCTCCACATCGGCATCCGACACGTTGTGGTCGGCGGCCTTCACGATCGCATCGATCAAGTCCAGGTGATGGGTCTTGCCATCCAGCACCACCTTGCCGGCTTCCATCGGGCCACCGGACACGAAGATGCTGGGGATGTTCAGGCGCATGGCGGCCATCAGCATGCCCGGAGTGATCTTGTCGCAGTTGGAGATGCACACCATGGCGTCGGCGCAATGGGCGTTGACCATGGTCTCCACGGAATCGGCGATCAGCTCACGGGAAGGCAGGCTGTAGAGCATGCCCGAGTGCCCCATGGCAATGCCGTCATCCACGGCGATCGTGTGGAACTCGCGCGGGATGCCCCCTGCGGCGCGCACTTGGGCCGCGACGAGATCTCCCAGCTCCTTCAGGTGCACATGCCCCGGAACGAACTGCGTGTAGGAATTGACGATGGCGACGATGGGCTTGCCGAAATCGGATTCCTGAACACCGGTCGCACGCCAAAGTGAGCGGGCTCCGGCCATGTTGCGGCCATGGGTACTGGTACGAGAGCGAAGTTCCGGCATCGTTGATCTCCTGCAAGAAAGGGGGGACCCGACCCGTTCACGAAGCCGGCCATCCCACGAATCGACAAAGGTACCTAATTCCACCTCGAAACAATCCCCCGCTGCAGCAATGCTTCCAGGAATCAAACCCGAAGAGATTGAACTTCGCACTTGCGCTTCCCCCCTCGCCGGAACGAAATTATGAGGGTGGGATGCATGGTCCGATCGTTTCAGACCAACGCCTCACAGCATGTGGCCACACCAACAGGGAGGTCCGCGATGGAAATGTTCAGGCAAGCTCAAAAGCTCGAAGAGCATCTGGCCGAGGTGGAAAATCGTCTGGGAATCATGGAGACGATGGAGCGGGATCCGGACCTGGATCTACCGATCGATTTCCATGAGAGGCTTGCGCACGTGCGTATGCTGGTGGAGATCGCCCGGGAAAAGCTCAACCTTGCGGAAATCGCCGGGGATGCGGCGTGGGATGGCTTCCACACCGGGGTTGAATTCGCCTGTCATGAAGTGGACAAGGCCATTGGCCGGATCAAGGGCCGTTGATCCGACCAGCCACCGGAGCACCTCGAACGATTTTTGACAATTCCACGGGAAAATGTGCCCCAGGCTCTCCAGAGAGCCTGGATGGAGTGCATTTTGAATATCCATGAGCTTTGCCTTGGAATACCTGTCTCC
>JBDKGV010000321.1:0-3089 GCA_039798005.1 Fibrobacterota bacterium | reverse complement strand
AAGGTGGGCACCGACATCGACGGACTTCGCTTCAACACCGCGATCTCGCAGTTGATGGTCTTCGTGAACGGTCTTTACGAGGCCGGCAACCCACCGCGCATCGCGCTGGAAACCTTGGTGAAGCTCCTCTCGCCCTTTGCCCCGCACCTGTGTGAGGAGCTGTGGCAACTGATGGGGAACACTCAAGAGCTGGCTTGGAGCGCATGGCCCGTGGGTGATCCCGCCAAGGCCGAGGAGAACGCGGTGGATGTGGCCTTCCAGGTCAACGGCAAGCTGCGCGACACCGCACGCGTCCCGAAGACCGCCACCAAGGAGGACCTGCTTGCCCTTGCCATGGCGAACCCGCGCGTGCAGAAATTCCTGGAAGGGCAGCAGATCGTCAAGGAGATCGTGGTGCCGGGCAAGATCGTGAACCTGGTGGTCAAGCCCGCCTGATCAACTGATCATCCTTTGTTCCAAAGGGGCACTGCAGGACCTGCAGTGCCCCTTTCGTTTTTCCGGGGCTCAATGTCCCGCAGACAGTCTGAGCCTTTGCATGGGTGATCCGGCGGCAAGCAATCGTTGCGCAACGGCCTCTTGCGGATCTACCATTCCGCCCATGGTACCTGCCGAGGAAATGAATCCGCGAAGCATCCGTCAATTGGAACAGCTCGCCTTCCGGACTTGGCTTCCCGAGGAGATCGGACTGATCGGCGGATGGGCGCTGGGCGCCACGGGGGGATTCACCCGCCGGGCCAATTCGGCGCAGACCAACGGCGAACCGGGACTTCTGCCGGAAAAGGTCTTGCATGACATGGAGGCTTGGTACGAACAGCGGGGCCTTCCTCCTTGCGCCAAGATCACCCCGGCTTCCCCGGCGTGGATCGATCCGCTCCTGAAGGACAACGGCTGGAAGATCCAGACCCCGAGCTCGGTGATGACCTTGAACCTGACGGATCTCACCATGCCCTCCTTCACGACCTCCGCCTCGGTGTTCTCGCTGCCGTCGATGCAATGGCTCTACCTCTCCACCGAGTGGGAGGACCACGAGGCGTCGACCCTCCCCCATCACCAATCCATCCTGCAGCGCATCCCTTCGGCGGGCTTCCTGACCTTGAGGAAGGTCGATAAGCCCGTCGCCCTGGGCGTGTGCGCCCTGGACGGTCCCGACGCCTTTCTCTACGATCTGGTCGTCGCCCCCGGGATGCGACGGCAAGGCCTGGGAAAGGCGCTTGTGTGGGCATTGATCAACTGGGCCAAGTGCCAGTCCGCCAAACGCGCCGTGCTCCAGGTGACCAACACCAACCTCGCGGCCCGCAAGCTCTACGATGCCGTGGGGTTCAAGGAGGCCTACCGGTACCATTACCGGGCAAAGCCATGACCTTGCCTCCACACAGGTGATTCCGTTTGCAAGCACTGAACACTTCCTTCCGTCGCGAAGGTTACGCCCTTCGCAGGCGGCGGTCCTTGCGGTAGGTTTGAGATGTGCACCAAGGTCAGCTCCTGAATCACCATTGCGTCCCAACGAGGATTCCATGAATTCCCGCATTCCATCACTCTGTCTTGTCTTGACCTCCCTGTGCAGCGCTGCTGTTCCTGTCTATCGAGTCGGTACCGCAGGTGGGACGCACCCCAACCTGCAAGCCGCCGTGGACGCCTGCCCGGCCACCGGGTGCCGGATCGAATTGACAGATTCCGTCTACGCCTTCACCGAGCCCGTTTCGATCCGCAGCAAGGATCGCCTCTCGATTGTCGGGGCCCGTGCGGATGGAACACCCCCACGAATGACGATCGCTCCCAGCGAACGGGTTCTTGCACCGATTCCTTCGATCAATGGGTACGACCCGACGGAGGTGATCCCCGTTCTCTGGACCAAGGCATCGGTTCCCGACACCTTGGTGAATCCGGATGGATCCATCACGGTGAGAAAGTTCGATTTCATGTACGGACCTGCGGGGCAGGCCGCAAAGTTCCAGCTTCACCGGGGGCGGGATTCGATTGGAAATCCGGATGCTCGCCGTCCGGCTGGATGGTTGCTTGCTCCGTTTCCATCGATGGAGCCAATCGCATATTCTCAGGATGACCTGGAAACCGGATATTTCCATGCCGGCCTGCTGATGATCGAGACCTCGCGAAACATTCTTGTCGAAGGGTTGGATTTTGAGTTGGATGCCCCTTTGGATCATGTCCTGAAACAAGTCTGGGAAGGACATTTTTCCGGAATCTCTTCACTTGCGGCTGTGAATTTGTTCAATAGCCTCAATGCAACGATCCGTCGATGCCACTTCAGCGGCTGGGGCATTGGCATACGAGGTTATGATCGAAATTCGGGTGGAATCGTTACGGATCTGATGGGACGGCGTTGCGATTCGAGGAGTGAGGGTGCCCTATGCGCAATCAAGCGCCCGCTGTCCGACCCAGGAAAGACAGGAGGGCATCGGATCGAAGACAACATCGCTCACGGGAACCTGACCTTCATTCACTGGGAATCAGCCTGGGATCTGGCTTCAAGCATTCGATACAATCGGATGTGGGAGAATGGCATGGAGCGACTGGTCACCGATTCCGGCCTGCGAAAGTCGTTCGACCAAGAATACAGACAGCGAGGAGGTGCGATCGACCTGAAGGATGTAATCTATCCTTCCTTCATCGTCCAAGGGAATACCTTCCAGTGGAATTCGTTTGATTTGCACGGGGATGGTTGGTTAACATCCCGCAATCATCTCTTTATCGACAATCTCTCGCAGCGTTCGCTTGAGTATTCCTATCTGGAATTGTCTGGGCAGTTGGAAAAGAATCGGAGAAACAACTGGATCGTGGGAAGGAACCCGATCGCATGGAATGCGAACATCGGAGTGAGCACCACGGATTCGACATTTCCCTTCTGCACCGCCAAGGGGTGCGATCTTCTGGTTCCCGCTTGGGGATCTGCAATCATCGATGAGAACGTGGTGGGCAACGGCTACTTCGGGGATGATCTCGGCGCGGTGTGGAGCTCGCCTCGGACACCTGAACGGATCCGCATCCAAGATCAGACATTGGCACTCACGACCTTTTCCGACTCCAGCTGGCGGATCGTGTTGCCTCTCCCTGTAGAGGCGGCTGCCTCG
>JBDKGV010000320.1:0-3094 GCA_039798005.1 Fibrobacterota bacterium | reverse complement strand
AATGCGCTGCTGAACGAGGAATTGCGCAAGTCCCACCAGGAAACGCTGTTTCGCCTTTCCACCGCCGCGGAATATCGCGACAAGGAGACCTCGAACCACATCAAGCGCATGAGCCACTACTGCCGCTTGATCGCCCAGAAAATCGGACTTTCCCACGATGCCGTGGAAATGGTCTTCTGCTCCTCGCCCATGCACGATGTCGGGAAAATCGGGATTCCCGACCACATTCTCCACAAGCCCGGACTCCTGACCCCGGACGAGCGCAAGATCATGGAAGCGCACGCCGTGATCGGGGCCCATATTCTCAAGGACTCGACCATCCCGGTGGTCAAGCAGGCGGCCATGGTCGCCTTGGTTCATCACGAGAAATTCGACGGAACCGGCTATCCCCGCGGCCTCCAGGGAGAAGCCATCCCGCTCGAGGGCCGGATCGTCGCCTTGGCCGATGTCTTTGACGCCTTGTCCAGCCGCCGCTGCTACAAGGAACCATGGTCCTTGGAGAAGGTGATTGAATTCCTTCTGGATCAGAAGGGGAAGCACTTTGATCCACGGCTTGTGGATGCACTCTTGGATTGCCTCCCTGAGGTCAAAGAGATCCAAGCGAAGTACCAGGACAGTCAGGAAGATTTCGAGAAGTTCTCCGACCTGTCGTCACTTCCCATCCCTGAGCTGTGACCCCATTGCGGTAAACCGCCCATGAACGGCTCGTGGCTCCGAAATCGCAGGCATGAAAAGACCCCGCCGCACTGCTGCGGCGGGGATTCCCCGGAAATTGTTCTCAACCTTGCCTGAAGGACCTCAATCCCGCTTGCGAGGGGTTCGCTTGGTCCCGACACAGGCAAGCACGCCAGCAGTGGCAAGCATGGCCAAGGCAAGCAGGAGCATGACCATCGCTAGGCGCCTTTGTCCGCCTTCTTCCCAAGTCCGACGCGATCCAGCAGATCAGGAACCATGTCGATGATCTTGGAGAACTGGTAGGAGGACTTGTCCAAGGGAACGAGCTCCGACTTGCCATCCTTGATGATCAAGAAGGCGACCGGCTGGATCGATGCCGCGGCACCGGTCCCGACCTGCTCCTTGCCATCCTTGGTGGAACCCCCGGCTCCGAATCCGACGGTGACCTTGCAGATGGGGACGATCACGGTTCCGTCCGGTGCGGCAACGGGTTTGCCGACGACGGTTTCCGCTTGGGCAAGGACCCGAATCTTGTCGAGCAATGTATCGAGGGTCTGGGCAACGCTCATGGGAGGAATCCTTTGGCTCGAACGAGAAGAGCGACAATGCGCAGGCCGCATCATCATCTGACATGCTGAAAAATAAGAAACCCTCACCGGGTCCGATGAGGGTTCTTTATGCAGCCGTAGGGAGTCGAACCCCAAACCTCCTGATCCGTAGTCAGGTGCTCTATCCAATTGAGCTACGGCTGCGTTGGTGAAACAAAGTATACGGCATGGATCGATTCGCTTCAAGGGTCCAGCAAGAAAAACCGTCCATGCCATTCGCCATGTTGGAAATTTCGGCACGAAAAAACCTCACCAGTTTCCTGATGAGGCTTTTCATGCAGCCGTAGGGAGTCGAACCCCAAACCTCCTGATCCGTAGTCAGGTGCTCTATCCAATTGAGCTACGGCTGCCTTGTCGAGGAGAGCAAATATGCAGCATATCCAAGGCTTCTTCAAGGGGGTGCCGCTCAAAAAATGAAAATTGCCGTTCGGGTGTCAGATTTTGTCTTTTTAAGGGTATCCATGATCGACGCCTTCCATTCCTCAAGAGACTTCTTGGAGTTCTGCTCCCGGCACAACCAACTCAGGGTCGTCGACCGGGCCGTTGATCGGAACCTCGAGATCTGTGAGATCACCGACCGCGAGATGAAGCGCCCCGGTGGCGGCAAGGCCCTGCTGTTCACCAATGTGATCGGATCGAGCTTCCCGGTGGCGATCAACCTGATGGGCTCTTCCCAACGCATCGCGTGGGCGATGGGAAGCCATGATCTGGCACAGGTGGAGGCGCGCATTCGCGGGCTTGTCGACATCGAACCGCCCCGATCGTTGCGCGAGGCCGGCTCGTTGCTTGCCAAGGCCCTTGACCTGCGTCACGCTCCGATCCGCAAGGTCCGCAAGGCCCCGGTCCAGGAGATCTTCCAGGAGAAGGTCGATCTGGGGAAGCTCCCGGTCCTGACCACCTGGCCCGAGGATGGAGGCCCCTTCCTCACCTTCCCGCAGGTGTACTCCCAAGGCCGGGACGGCCGGTCGAACTGCGGCATGTACCGCATGCAGGTCTTGGATTCTCAAACCACCGGAATGCACTGGCAGCGGCACAAGGATGGACGGTCCCAGTCCCAGGACTTCGGATCCCCGATGCCCGTCGCGGTCGCCCTGGGCGGTCCTCCGGTCCTGACCTACGCCGCCACGGCCCCGCTTCCTCCGGGCATCTTCGAGATGCTGCTGGCGGGGTACCTGCAGCGCCGGCGCGTGCCCATGGTGAAATGCCGGACATCGGACCTTCTCGTGCCCGCCGAGGCCGACTTCGTGCTGGAAGGCGAAGTGGATGCAACGGACCTGCGCTGGGAAGGACCCTTTGGCGACCACACCGGCTTCTACAGCCAAGCCGATTGGTACCCCGCCTTCAAGGTGAAAGCCTTGAGCCATCGACGCGATGCCATCTATCCCGCCACCATCGTCGGACTCCCCCCGGTGGAGGACGCCTACCTTGGTGAAGCGACGGAGCGCTTGTTCCTTCCGTTGTTGCAGCGCGTCCACGGGGAAATCGGCGACATGCGCCTGCCGATCGAAGGAGCCTTCCACAACCTGGTGCTGCTTTCGGTGAAAAAGCGGTTCCCCGGCCATGCCCGCAAGACCTTCGCCGCCGTGTGGGGTACCGGGCAGATGATGTTCACCAAATATGCGGTGGCCTTTCGTCCCGGCATCGATCTCAAGGACACCCAAGGGTTGCTTGAGGAAATCGGTGCGCATTGGGACTGCGCCCGCGACACGGCCCGCTACGAAGGTCCGACGGACACCTTGGACCACGCACCCGATGCGCGCAACCTCGGATCGAAGCTGGGGATCGATGCCACCCCCAAGCTGCCCGAGGAA
>JBDKGV010000319.1:0-3107 GCA_039798005.1 Fibrobacterota bacterium | reverse complement strand
TCAGCACGAACTACAATCCGGCGCAGCCCGAGATCCGCGTCGATGTCGACCGTGAGCAGGCCAAGGTGCTGGGCCTTGGGGTGACGGACGTGTCGATGGCCGTGCGTGGTGCGATGTACGGCATGGAGGCGGGCAAGTACCGCGTCGGCAAGGACGAGTACAAGGTGATGGTTCGCATGGACACGGCCAACCGCGAGTCCTTCCAAGGACTGAACCAGATCACGATCCCGCACGAAGGGGCTCAGATCCCGCTCTCCTCGGTCGCCCGTTTCACCCAGGATGCAAGCCTTGCCTCCGTCAACCGCCTCAATCGCAAGCGCACGGTCCAGGTGACGGCCGAGCTTGCGCCGGGACAGAACGACGAGACGGGGCCCAAGCAGAAGGCGGAACTTGCCGTCAAGGGACTTGAGCTTCCGGGCGGATACACGATCGGCCCGGGCACGAGCAACAAGGATCAGGAGGAGACCAAGGCCTTCATGTTCAAGGCGCTCCTGATCGCGATGGGCCTGGTGTTCTTCACGATGGTGCTCCAGTTCAATTCGATCTTCCAGCCTTTGCTCATCCTCGTGGGCGTGTTCCTTGCACTGGGTGGGGTGTTCTGGGGACTCGTGATCGTGCAGGTCCAGCTTTCGATCATCATGACGGGCGTGGGCATCATCGCGCTTGCCGGTGTGGTGGCCAAGAACGGCATCGTGCTCATCGACTTCATGAACCACCTCAAGGCCGAGGGAAGGCCTCTGCGCGAGGTGGCGATCGAAGGCGGCAAGACCCGCCTGCGTCCGGTGATGCTCACCGCGATCACGGCGATGATCGGCCTTTTGCCGATGGCAACCGGCATGGGCATCGACTGGCTGCACCTGGGCATCGTGGCCAAGTCGCAGAGCTCGGGGATGTGGGCGCCGCTTGCGTGGGCGATCTTCTGGGGGCTTCTGTTCAACACCATGCTCGTGCTGGTGGTGACGCCGGTGCTCTACTACTCGTACTACTCGACCATGGCAAAGCTCAAAGCCTGGTATCGAGGACGGGGTCAGAAGTCCAGTCCAGCGGGATTCTGAACAGGAACCCGGAAGGACAAGGACCCGGCCAGGCAAACGCCTCGCCGGGTCCTTTCATTTCAGGGCATCGGCAATTCGGGGATGGCTCCAGGCAAAACCGGTGTCCGTCAATCGCTTCGGGGTCACCCGGGCGCTGGTCAGAAGCAGCTCCTTGCCGAATCCACCCGGAAGGAGCCTGAGCAGGAATTCGGGCGCGACAGGGAAACGGGGGCGATGGAGCTGAGTGCAAAGGATGTGATGGAGTTCTTCTTGCCGGGCGGGGACGGGAGACACGACATTCAAGGCGCCTTCGAGGTTCCGGTTCAGCGCGTGTTCGATGGCGTTGCAGGCGTCGACAAGCGAGATCCAAGGCATCCACTGCCTGCCGCTTCCCAGTCTGGCCCCCATGCCCAGACGGTAGAGCCGGGCCTGGACGGAGAGAGCCCCGCCTTCCCAGGACAGGATCTGTCCAAAACGCAGGTGCGCCACCTCGAGGGGGCCCGGGCCGCTTGCGGCATCTTCCCAGGCCGTGCACACGTCGGAAAGGAATCCGCTTCCCCGGCTGCCAGACTCGTCCAAGGCTTCTTCGCCGCGGTCCCCGTAGAACCCCACGGCACTGGCGCACAGGAGTCGGCGTACGCCATCGCGACCGCAGGCCCGGGAGATCGCGCGGGTCCCATCGACGCGGCTCTCCAGGATGGCCCGCTTGCGTGCGGTCGTCCAAAGTCCGGAGGCGATGCTTTCTCCGGCGAGATGGATCACGGCATCCACCCCGGAAAGGTCGAACCCGGCAAGGCTCCATTGGCGTTCGTCGTCTCCTTGGGCGGGACGGCGCGTCAGGGTGATGACCCGGTGGCCGTGGGCCGTCAGTTGTCGATGGAGGCTCCTTCCGACGAGCCCTGAAGCACCGGTGATGGCGATGACGGAGGCTTCGGGGAAGCTCGGTGCGGGCTCTGTCATGGCGATTTCCTTTGCAAGTGGTCGTGAAGGGCGACGAGCGATCCGAAAAGGCTCCCGTCGTGACCCCAGCAGTCCATCAGGCGGTCGAGCTTCCACAGTCGCAGGGTGACGGCCTCTTCGGGCGGCAGCGTGAACTGATCGGCTTCAGGGGCGGTGTTGAGCTGGCTTGTGCAGAATGCGGCAGGCGAGCGGGAGAGGAACATGCGGCAGGTCAGGGGCCTGGCTTGATGGATGCCGCAGGAGCCTTGGTGATCCAGGAACGGGCAGGGCTGGCCATCGTCGAAATCATGCTCCTGGGCGAGGGCTTCACGGTCGCCGTCGTCGAACCGGGGGGGCGGATAGGAGATTTTGACGAATTCCGTCCAGGCCTGGTAGTTGTCGCGCCTTGCCCTGCACTGCGCGATCAGGCTCGGGAAGTCAGGACGCGGTTCCAGCCATCGGAACAGCGCCAGGATCTCGAAGGCGTGGATCCCCAGCGGATACTGGTTGCAGCAACTGCTGCAGCCGGGGCCGCAGTGCACCGCGATTCGATTGCGTTCGAGTTGACTGTCCTGCCATGCTTGGTAAGCTTGATGGATTGCGCCGGCATGTTTTTCCAAGGACCCGGGAAACGGCGAGGAGTCGGAGAGCGATGCGCTCCACAGTGCGCAGGTGGCCCGGTCCATCGCAAGGATCCAAGCCAGCGAGGTGTCGTCGCGGCGGGTCGACGGAAGCAGAGCCGGAGGCTCCCATTGGAAGGTTGCGGGCAGGAGTCCCTCGGGTCCTGTCCAGCTTTCGTCGGCACAACCTGTTGCAGGACAAGGTTTTGGCTTGATCGGTGCCGATTTCATGACCTCAAGTTAGCCTTGAGCTGGCCTGCTGGCGCGGGTCCTCATGTGTTTCATTGTTGTTGCAATCGCGTCGAATTGGGAAACTTCGGTTACAATTGGCGCACAATCTTGTTTCTGTCCGGTGTCATTCTGGTTTCAAAGGGAGTTTCATGTTCAAGCTGATCCCAACCGACGAGAAGTTTTTCGAGATGTTTGAGCAGACGGCGGAGATCTTCCACAAGGGGACCCTGCTGCTCAAGGAAATGGCCGGCGATTTTTCCCTGCTGAAGGAAAACGCCTCGAA
>JBDKGV010000318.1:0-3145 GCA_039798005.1 Fibrobacterota bacterium | reverse complement strand
CGTTCAATGAAGAACGAAGGGCTTTATGCGGACGGGGAGACTTGAACTCCCACGGGTCTCCCCACTACCACCTCAAAGTAGCGTGTCTACCATTCCACCACGTCCGCGAGAAGTCTCGCTTAGTTGCCTTGCGGCAGGCCGGGAAGCTTTGCAGCCCCAGGCATCATCGGCGCTCCAGCATCCTGAAGAACCTTTGCAGCGCCACCCGACTCCAAGGCTTCTTTCACCTTGGAAGAGTGATTCTGCGCCAAGCCACCGCGACTGATGATCAGATTGATCAGGATCACGACCAAAAGAAGAGCTCCCGCCCAACCCTTGGTAAGCTTGCTCACGAATGTCGCCGCACCCGAGGAGGTGAACGCTTGGCTCCCACCTGACCCGCCAAAAGCAGAGGACAGGCCGCCGGCCTTATCGTTCTGAATCAGAACCAGCAGAACCAGCCCAAGACAGAGAACGACATGCAAAACGATTAGGAGCCAAAAGACGACATTCATGGAGACGGTAAATGTATGCGAAATTCGAACGCTGGCAAGGGGCGATGTGCGAAAAAATATTCTTCGTCTCCGTGTGCTATCTTCCATGCCTGTGAACGATTCAGCCGAGCGCTTTGTCAGCCCATCCCTCGGACCTACCGATCTGGAAGCCGAGAACATCCTGCGCCCCAAGCGCCTGGCCGATTTCGTGGGCCAGGCAAGGCTGCGGGAAAATCTCGCGCTCTTTGTCCAAGCAGCCCGCGAACGCGGCGATGCCTTGGATCACGTTCTGTTTGCCGGCCCTCCGGGACTTGGCAAGACGACTCTGGCGGGCATCATCGCCCAGGAGATGGGAAGCCAACTGCGCGTGACCTCCGGCCCCGTGTTGGACAAGCCATCCGATCTCGCCGGCCTGCTCACGAGCTTGCAACCAGGCGATGTGCTGTTCATCGACGAGATCCATCGCCTGTCACGCACGGTCGAGGAATATCTGTACCCCGCGATGGAAGACTTCGCCATCGACATCCTGCTGGAAAGCGGCCCCTCCGCCCGTTCCGTCCATCTTCCGCTGCCACGCTTCACCTTGGTGGGAGCGACGACGCGCACGGGAATGCTCACCGGCCCCTTGCGCGACCGCTTCGGGCTGACCTTCCGACTCGATCCGTACTCCCCCGAGGAAGTCTGCACCATCGCCGGCCGCACCGCAAGACTGCTTGGCTTCGAGCTTTCCCAAGACGCGGCCGACCTGCTTGGTCGCCGTTGCCGAGGCACCCCCCGCGTGGTGAATCGCGTCGTTCGCCGCTGCCGCGATGTCGCCCAGGTCATGCGCAAGGACGAGATCGATGCGTCGATTGTGGTGCGCACCTTGGACATCCTTGGCTTGGACGAACTGGGACTGGACGAGATGGACCGACGCATCCTGCGTACCATCCTGGAACGCTTTGACGGAGGCCCGACCGGACTTTCCACGCTCAGCGCCGCGCTGGGCGAAGATGCCGAGACCATCGAAGAGGTCTACGAACCGTACCTGATCCAGCAAGGACTGTTGCAACGCACGCCGCGCGGCCGGATCACCACGCTGGGAGCCTGCCGCCACTTGGGCATGGCGCCACCGAGAATCTTGCAGCAACCGGACTTGTTCGCTCCCTGACGCGCAGGAGACTTGAAGGGAGTTGCACACGATCAGGCGGTCATTGATACCATGAAGTTCAAGCCCCTCAAACTCCTGAAATGGCTGTTCCTTGTCGGCCTTGCCTGCACTCTCCTTGGCGTCGCAGCGCTTGCGGCCTTCTTCTATTTCTCCGCCGTCCCGAGCACCGGAGAGCCGCACATGAGCGAGTTCCAAACCGACGCCCGCTGTTCCGAAATTGCGCTTGCCAAGTGGGATCGCAAACTCCAGGAGCAAGCACGCAGCGGCCACTGGAGGACACCGTTCGATTCCCTGCTGAGGGATGTCGCCTGCCGACCCGCCGCGCCGTTGAAAGGGCTGACCTGCGGCGGTGGACGCATCGGCGGCGAGATCTCGCTGCGCTTTCGCGACCATGCCGGCACCGACTGGGAGATCGAACTGGAATCACGGAACGGCCGATGGGAAGCGACCTCGTTCGCCAACGTATTCTGGCTTGAAGGCCAGCGAGGATATCCGGGGGATTAGATGATTCGGATACGTTGCACAGAAGGGGTGAAGGCGCAACCACGTGCGCCCCCAGGGGAAGGCTTTCCCCTCCCTATCGAGCCTTACCGACGGACCGCCCCGAAGGTGCGCTCGTAGTTCTCGAGGTTGTCCTTGAGCGTCTGGATGATCGCCGACATGTGCGTGGGCGTCACGATCACGCGGCTTGCGATCTTGGCCTTTGGCAGGCCAGGCAGCAGCCGGGCGAAGTCGATCACGAACTCGTGAGGGCTGTGGCTGACAAGGACCAGGTTCGAGTAGATGCCTTCGGCCTCCTTCTCGCCTAGCTCGATGTTGATGGCATTTTCCTCGGGATTCACTGGAGCAACCATGGGTGCCCTCCTTTCGGAGGATAAAGGTACCTTCATGTGCATGCCGGACATGAATTGGAAGAAGCGCTTCGTCGTGGGAGTCACCGGGGCCTCGGGCGCGATCTATGCATCACGCCTGCTGCATCATCTGCGCACGGCCGGAAACGAGGTGCACCTGGTGGCCTCCAATGCCGGCGAGCAGGTGGCCCGCTACGAAGGGTTCCCTCTGACAGATTCTGTCAAAAATGGTGAGGACGGACTGCCCGGCGCCCTGCTGCGCCACCGCGACGACAACTACTGGGCCCCTCCCGCCTCCGGATCGTTCCGGCACGGCGGCATGATCATCTGCCCGTGCTCGGCAGGAAGCGCCGGCCGCATCGCCGCAGGGGCTGGCGAGTCGCTGCTGCTGCGCTCGGCCGACGTGTGCCTCAAGGAAGGGCGTCCATTGATCATCCTGATCCGGGAGGCCCCGCTTTCGCTCATCCACCTGCGCAACCTCACGAGCCTTGCCGAGGCGGGCGCCAAGATCGTCCCGGCAAGCCCAGGCTTCTACACCCACCCCGCCACGGTGGAGGAACTGGTGGACGGCGTGCTGCAACGCGTGATCGACCTGTTGCGACTGGACATTGACATCGCCCCGCGCTGGCGCGAACCGGCCGCGTGACGCGCACGCGTGTACCTTTGCGCCA
>JBDKGV010000317.1:0-3185 GCA_039798005.1 Fibrobacterota bacterium | reverse complement strand
CAAGCCCGTTTCCCAAGCCCGCCTGCAGCAGACCCTGGAGCGCTGGCTCTTCAGTCGCCCGAGCGAATAAACCACCCCGCAGCAGTGCTGCGAGGTATTTCTTTGGCCAGCGATTTCGGGTCGTTGATGCAAGCTTCGAGGAATCAGACCCGAAGAGATTGATTGCCATTGCTGTTTTATCAACATCAGGAATCTCATTCGGCATGATGCCCCGGGAATGGCGCGCCTAGGTTAGCATAGGCTACGACGGCCGTTCCAAACTGTGTCATGGGGGATTGGTGTATGAATATCAAAACGATTTTTGCGGCGACGCTTGCGTGCATGGCTTTCGGTTCTTCGGTGGCTTGGGGGCAGTGCGCCGACTTCAACACCAGCACCATCAAGAACTGCAACGGCATCGACTACGAGCTCTGGAATCAGAACAACAAGGGCACCGTGAACATGAAGATCACGGGCGGGAGCACGAACCCCAACGGCGGAACATTCAGCGGGACTTGGAATGGTACCGAGAACATCCTGATTCGCGCCGGCAAGAAGTGGGGTGCCGACAGCAAAACCACGCCCAAGGGCGTCGGAAACATCAGCCTTGAATTCGCCGCCACATGGACCTCCGGCGACAACGTCAAGATGCTCGGCATCTACGGCTGGGCGTACTACCCCCAGGCCAACATTCCGAAGACGAATGAAAAGGGCCAGAGCACGACCTTCTCCAACCAGATCGAGTATTACATCATCCAGGACCGTGGCAGCTACAACCCGGCATCGGGCGGGACCAACGCCAAGAAGTACGGCGAAGGCACGATCGACGGCATCCTGTACGAGTTCTATGTCGCCGACCGGCTCAACCAGCCCATGCTGACCGGAAACGGCAACTTCAAGCAGTACTTCAGCGTTCCCAAGAGCACGAACAGCCACCGCCAAAGCGGTACCGTCTCCGTTGCCCAGCATTTCGCGGCCTGGGACAAAGCCGGGATGAAGATGATGGATTGCGCGTTGTACGAAGTCGCGATGAAGGTCGAATCGTACACCGGCTCCGCCACGGGCAAGGGCTCGGCGAACGTGACGAAGAACCTTCTCACCCTGGGCGGCCCCACCGGGATCACCGAAAACTCCGCCGGCGGCATTTCTCAACAGGTGAAGATCGCTCAAGGTTCGAATTCCCGGGACCTGTCCATCCAATTGGCGCCTTCCCTGGAGAATCCCGCCATTCGCGTCTACAACATGGCAGGCACCATGGTGGCATCACACGAGAACCGGCATTCGATCCAGTTGCCCAACATGGGTCATGGCATCTACTTCGTGAAAGTGCAGAGCATGGACCAGAGCCACACCTCCCGCGTCGTGGTTCACTGACAACAGCGAGAATCGCGCATTCCGCAAACACGGCCGCTTCGGGGATCGCTCCCGGAAGCGGCTTTCGTGCTTGTCGAAGCACGGAAACCATCGGGATTGCTCAGAAATGCGCCCAACGACGATGCTCATGGCGATTGGATTTCGGGGCGAATCGATTTTCCTCAAGCTTTGAGTGATCAAGATCACAAAGTCCACGATATCCTCCTGCGGACAGTTTCCAAAGCATGAACGCATGGCTACCATTCAGTTATGCGCCTTCCGACCCTGTTTTTGACCTGTGCCAGCCTGTGCCTGGCCGCCACGCCAAAGCCCGTTCCTGAGAAGCTTCCTCAAGTGGCCATCATGCCGCTGGAATCCAAGGGCGTCTCCGCCCAGGAAGCCGATCTCGTCACCGATGCACTGGCATCCCGGCTCCAGCAAAGCGGCAAGTTCTCCGTGATGGAGCGAAGCCAGGTCAACCAGATCCTCAAGGAGCAGTCCTTCCAGAACTCGGGGGCCTGCGACAACAGCGGATGCGCCGTGGAGATGGGCAAGCTCCTGTCGGTGGATCGCATCGTGGTCGGATCGGTCGGCAAGATCGGGGACGCATGGGCCTTGAACCTGCGTCTGGTGAAGGTCCAGACCGGTGAGGTCATGAAGAGCGCAAGCGGAAAGCAGAAGGGCAAGCTCGCCGACGCCCAGGAAAGCCTCGTCAAGGACGTGGCCGCCGAACTCACCGGCCAGAAATCCAAGGCATGGATCTGGTGGACCGCTGGAGGCGTCGCCATCGCAGGCGGAACGGCCGCAGCCATTCTCCTGACGCAGAAGGAACCCGAGCCCACCGTCGCGCCGACCTCCGGCAAGTACACCCTCATCTGGAAAACCAACCCATGAGAGTCTCGCAACTCCTGCGCGCCGCCGCCCTGGCCACACCGCTGTTTTTCACCTCCTGCCAGGAAAGCCTGCTTTCCTCGGCGGCCAAGCCAAGCACTCCCGTTTCCTTCCGCCTGGTGAATGCCACCGGAGACACCCTGCCCCGCACCTCGCTGGTGCAGTTCCGCGCATGGATCAACGACCTGGCCAAGCCCGACAGCACCCGGCTCGACAGCGTCCGCATGCCTTGGGACAGCGGGAAGGTCTCCTTCGACGCCCCCTACGGCAAGCCCCTGCGCTTCCAGCTCGACGGGCTCAACCGCGCCGTCAACCGCGACTATCTGGTCTGGACCGCCACCGGAAACGACACCCTGCGCGAAGGCTCCCGCAACAAGGACGTCGTCACCCTGGCCTGGAAACCCCTCAACATCGCCGCACCCAACGTGCACGCCTTCGCGGCAAGCGGAGCCACCCTCCAGATCGACTCGGTCAAGAAGATCCTCACGATCCTTCTGTCCACCGGCTCCGGAAAGACCACGCTCACCCTGCCCCCATCGGTGGCCGACTCCCTCCTGCGGTCGGGACTGCCCTTGAGCAAGGACTCCCTCACCGGATTCTCGCTTTCCGTCAAGCGCGGCGACACCGCCACCATGACCTTGATCGGAAGCAACCGCGTCGCCAGCGAATGGTCGCTCTCCGTCCTCTCCAGCGACATGACGCCTCCCTCCTTCGACATCCAATTGAACGGCGGAGCCTCGCGCAGGAAGGTCAATGACACCATCCTCTTCACGCTTCCCTATGTGATCGCCTCCCCCCTGCAGTTGACCATCGCCAACAGCGACTCCAACGACCAGCTCCAATCCATCGCCTTCGACGGATCGTCGCTGAGCCGGTACGAGCCCCAATGGACGATTCCTGTCAAAATCCCGGCAGCCGGCACCAGCACCGAAGGCTCCCTCTTCAAGCTGGCCTCCAGCGAC
>JBDKGV010000316.1:0-3248 GCA_039798005.1 Fibrobacterota bacterium | reverse complement strand
GCCAGCCAGTTGCCGTGCGGGTCCTGCTGCCAATTGAGGAAGTGCTCCTTCGGCTCGATCTTCAGCCCGTACCCCAGGATGGGCGTGCGGCAGTGCGGCGCCGGACGCAGGCGGATCACCTGCGGCGAGACCGTGATCGGCCGCTCGTAGACATAGGCGGTGCTGTGATGCAGGGCGACCTGGATAGACATGCAGTCCCTTTTTGGTTTCAGATTCCGCTTGGACTGGAATCCCTGTCGAACGATTTCATGGGCGCCGACAACATACGGAGTTGACGGACGCAAGAACAGCTCCCAAGCGCCTCGACCCCGGGCTTCGGGGTCGGGACGGGCTTGGGTCGCGAGCTACTGGGCGACGAGCACGTTGTCCGCAAACGCCGGTGTCGAATACTCGATCCAGGCCAACTGGATCTCCTTGCTCAGGTCAAGGAAGCTCTTCTCGGTCTCCTTGAGCAGGTTCACGTAGTCCTGCGGCTTGACCTCCTCGAAGGCGATGTAGCCCAGGTGGGCCGCAAGCTTGCCCGCCAGGCGCTCGGGCCGGAAGCTGTCGGGGCGATTGGTGTCGCCGCCGATGCCGACCAGGCTCTCGTGCAGGAGGTTCGCGCTGGCCAGCACCGACCGCGGAAAGTGCTCGGCCACCAGAAGAAAGGCCATCATGCGGTCGGGACGAATGTCCGCCGTGTTGGTCTTGCTGTAGGCTTCGAACGCCGTGCAGGAGCGCAGGATCCCGGCCCAGGACAGGAATTGTCCGCCGCCCTCGGTCACCGCCTTCACGATCTCCACCGAGTGCTCCGACAAAAGCGCCGTCACGGCGCAGCCGCGCTCCAAGGCCCGGCCGGCCTGGATGAACCGCCAGCCTTCGCCGCGATAGAGGATGCCCTCGATCACGCCATGCACCTGCTGGCATCCCAGCATGACCTTGCGCAGGTACTGGTGGGGCTCGCGTTTGCGGGCGGGTTCGGAGCACGCCTCGCGAACATAAAGATAGAGGCTGTTGAGCTGTTCCCAGATCTCCGAGGTGAGCTGTTCGCGCACTTGGCGGGCGTTCTCACGCGCCGCCGATACGCAGAAGGCGATGGAGTCCATGTGCTCGCGATTGAACATGAGCGTGGCGGCGACCGCCCACGCCTCGCGGTCGTGCCCGGGCTCGACGTCCACGCGCAGGCAGGACAGCACGCGATCCCAGCGCTTCTCGGCGACTTCGGGCGTCTCGTCCAGCATCTGCTTGAGGTTGACTTCGATGAGCCTTGCGGTGTGCTCGGCCCGTTCCAGGTAGCGTCCCATCCAATAGAGGGAATCGGCCACGCGCGATAGCATCAGTACAGTACCCATGTGTCCTTCGACCCTCCACCCTGAGATGAATTGACCACCAGCGATCCTTCCTTGAGCGCCACGCGCGTCAGGCCTCCGGGCACCGTCACGGGCTTGGCGCCGCAGACGGTGTAGGGGCGCAGATCGACGTGCCGGGGACGCGCCATCGAATCCACCAGGCAGGGAGCGGTGGAGATCTGCAGCGTCGGCTGGCTGATGTAGTTGCGAGGATTCTTCTTCACGATCTCACGGAACGTGGCGATTTCCTCCTTGGTGGCATGCGGCCCGATGATCATGCCGTAGCCGCCGGCCTCGCCCACGGCCTTGACCACGAGCTTTTCCATGTTTTCCAACGTGTACTTGAGCGCCTCGGGCTCGTCCAGGATGTAGGTCTCGACGTTGGGCAGAATCGCCTCTTCGCCCAGGTAGTGCTTGATGATGCGCGGCACATAGGCGTAGATGGCCTTGTCGTCGGCAACACCCGTTCCGACCGCATTGGACATGGCCACGTTGCCCGCCTTGTAGGCGCTGAAGAGCCCGGGAACACCCAGGACGCTGTCCTTGCGAAACACCTCGGGGTCGATGAAGTCGTCGTCCACGCGACGATAGATCACATCGACACGACGCAGGCCGCGCGTGGTCTTGAGCCAGACCTTCTCGTTCACGACCACGAGATCCCGGCCTTCCACCAGCGGAATGCCCATCTGGCGCGCCAGGAACGCATGCTCGTAGTAGGCGGAATTGAAGACACCCGGGGTCAGGAGCACGATGACCGGCTCGTTCACGGCCTTGGGGGCCAGGTACTTCAGGGCCGCCAGCAGCTCCATCGGGTAGTGGTCGTTCGGGCGCACATCGTAGCTGCCAAAAAGCTGCGGGAGCACATGCTTCATCACCTGGCGGTTGGCCAGCATGTAGGAGACGCCCGACGGGACGCGCAAGTTGTCCTCCAGGACCGCGAAGGAACCGTCGGGAATGCGCACGAGGTCGGTGCCGCAGATCTGCACATAGCTCTTCTGGGGCACATCCACCCCGATCATCTCCTTGCGGAAATGCTTGCAGGACTCCACAAGGTCGCGGGGCACCACTCCGGCCTTGAGAATGTCCTGTTCGTGATACAGGTCCCAAAGGAAGAGATTGAGGGCACGCAGACGCTGATCCAAGCCCGCCTCGATCCGGGTCCATTCCTTGGAGGTCAAAATGCGCGGGATGAGATCATAGGGAAAGACCTTCTCGGTTCCTTCCGCGGCGCCGTACACATTGAAGGTGATGCCTTGGTTGAGGAACAGCAGGTCGGCTTCCTCTTGGCGTGCCGTCCAGACCTCGCGAGGCACCGCCTCCATCTTTTCATACAAGGATTGGGCCTGCAGGCGCGGCCCCCCGTGAGCCGCCATCATTTCGTCCCATGCCGGCAGTTCAGGGTAATCCTTGAACAGACCAGCGGATTGTTGCCCATGTCGTGACGGATTGATGACATTTGTCATTCCCGAATTGACAGTTTGCGCTTGGAATTGCCTTGTCAAAGTGCCCGTATCCAGTTCTTCCGCCATTCTTGCCTCCTTGGAGCAAATGCCCATAGGAACATATACCGCAAAGGTCGCGCCAAACTGACACTTGGCAACACACATCGGAACCCACTTGTCCGGTTGTCCATCCGACTTGACGCGGTCCGTCGGGAATATGGTATTCTTGAAACAATGCCACTTGTGCCAACCGCGATTTGTCCCGTCACCGGATGGGCCGTCCATTCCCGCTCCGAATGGACGCATGTCCCCATGGACAACGGATGCACGATCACGTTCGAGATCATCGGCACCAGCATCCTGCGCATCACCACCCTCGGGCAGCGTTCGGAACGCCAAGAAGCCTTCTACGAACAGTTCCATGACCAAGTCGTGGCGGAAGCCTTTCCCGACAACCAGCCCTTTGCCGAGATCCACG
>JBDKGV010000315.1:0-3273 GCA_039798005.1 Fibrobacterota bacterium | reverse complement strand
CCAGTTGAGCCCCTTGTAGAGGGTGACGGGCTGATAGAAGCCATGCCACGGGGTCGTCCAGCGTGTTTTGGGGATGTCATCGCCGATCCATCCACTGATCTCACCGGCATTTTCGACCCGTACCGAATCCAGGCCCGGGTATTCGACCTGCATCCACCAGCGTCCGGACTCCGGGGCGACCACCGGCACCCGCAAGAGCACGCACCCGGGTTTCCAGCCCAGCCAGAGATTCTTGCCCTCAAGCCGCGTGAAAGAGGAATCGGGAAGCGCCGGCCAAGCACGCGGATCCAGCGGGACCGCGGCCTTCAAGCGCAGGATGGCGGCACGGTTCGGCGTCAAGCGCAGGACATCGTTACTGGCTTGAACGACCTCTGTGGCCATGGCCGGAATGGCAAGGCAAAGCAGCAATAGAAGGCGGCGCCCCAAAGGCCCGAAGCAAGTCATTCCAGTCTCCCTCGCACGGCGGCCCAGCGAAACAGGTCCCGCGTGGACTTCAAATCAAGCTTGGTGAGCAGGCGCGCAATGTGGGTCTGCACGGAGCTTGGAGTGACACACAGCCGCACCGCAATATCCTTGGGCCCCAAGCCCTCAAGCAATGCATCCAGCACCTCGCGTTCGCGCTGGGAAAGCTGATCCAGTTCGGAACCGACTTCTTCAGGAAAGCAAGGATCGCCTGCCATGACCGCAACCAAGGCATGCTCAAGCAGCCCGGGACCGCTTGCCTTGGTCACCAGCCCCAAGGCACCCGCATCCCGCGCCTTGCGCACCACCTCCGGGGAATCGTGCATGGTGTACACCAGCACCTTGGGCCGGACGGCAAGCGATGTCAAGGCCTCCAAACCGCTGCACCCTGGCATTGACTGGTCCAAGACGACAAGATCCCAGGCACGGGCACTCAGCTCCTTGGCCAAGGCCAGGCCATCGGATACCTCCACCACCCGCGCACTGGGCCAGAGATACAGGGCCAACGCCCGGACCCCCATGCGAATGGCGGCGTGGTCGTCAGCGAGCAGGATGTTGGGGAAGCAGGTCATCAGGGTCGATCCCCGTTCTCAAAGAGGGCTGAGTAAAATCGGGAATACATTGGTGATCACCTTTTTCTCCAGAGCAATCCGAATGACATCGGTCAGCTCGTACTGAGTCAGTGAGCCGGTCAAGGAAGGAGCATCGCCGAGCACGATGATGGTTTTCAACTGCCTATGCGCCTCATTCGCCCTCCTGATGCATTCAGTCGATAGCCTTGAGGATAATAGAATCGATCCGGATTTGAAAATCAATGTCATGTTTTAGTGACGCACATTTGAGCAGTCGCCGATTTTGCATGACCCATGCGGGGGGCTTGATGATCCGAGGAACATGCGAATCGGGATCGGTTGCTATAACTGTTTCTCTGGACCCTCCCGGCCCAGACCCGGGCCCAGGGGCACTGGCGCCCCTGGGAACCGCCACCCAGGGATGGCATCCCTGGGGACCCTGCATTTTCGCAGCCACTTCGCGGGGCTTGCCACCACTGCGATCAGCAACCTTGCGACTCAACCGGCCACAGCAGACCCCGCGCGATCAGGATCGCAACACGGGTCCCCCCAATTCGGGGGAATGCTAAGATCTCGGGCTGTGCCCACGCTTCGCTCCAATGGGAATGCCGCCGGTGGAGCACAGGTGAATGGACAAGCCAGTTGTCCGCTGCCAGCCTTCCCACTTCGGCCCGTGGGTCCTGCGTCGAAGGCGCATCGACTTCGCTAGCGGGTTTCGTAAGCTGCCCGGACCACCGAGGCTCACTGCCAGCGATCCCTTTGCTGGGTTCCAAGGGGTGGAACCCCTGGCGGTGGTTTCCAAAGGGATGGCGGCATCCCTTTGGCCCGGGTCTGGGCCGGGAAGGCCCAGAGCAATGCGCACAAATAAAATTTCGGCGGCACGCAGTGCAAAAATCCTACGCGAGGTCCGCGGGTCCTGCCAACCCATCAACCGCCCATGGCATCCTCTGCCATCCTTCCCCTTTTCTACCTTTCCCCGCCATGTCGAAGATCGCCGTCCTGGACTTCGGTGGGCAGTACGCCCACCTCATCGCCACCCGCCTTCGCGGGCTTGGCGTCTACTCTGAAATCCATCTGCCCGGTTCCGCCCCGGCCCGGGACGGCCGCTTTGCGGGCGTGATCTTCTCGGGAGGCCCTTCCTCGGTGTACGCCGAGGACCGCCCCGACTTCGACGGCGCCTGGCTCGAGCTTGGCGTGCCGGTGCTGGGCCTGTGCTACGGCCACCACCTGATGACCCAGTCGCAGGGCGGTTCGGTGGAGCGCGGCAAGGTCCATGAGTTCGGCCCCGCCGAGCTGGAATATGACAAGAATTGTCCTCTCTTCAAGGGGATCCCCCACCCCAGCCGCGTGTGGATGAGCCATGGCGACGAGGTCACGAACCTTGCCCCCGGCTTCAAGGCCGTGGGCTGGACCAAGGACTGCCGCTACGCTGCCTTGGAGAATACCGAGAAGAAGTTCTACTCCCTCCAGTTCCACCCCGAGGTGGTCCACAGCTTGGACGGCGAGGCGATGATCTCCAACTTCTTGGACATCACCGGCATCAGTCGCGACTGGAACATGGGCTCCTATGCCCCCGTGCTGATGGAGACGATCCGCAAGCAAGCCGAAGGCCGAAAGGTCTTCCTGCTCGTCTCGGGCGGCGTGGACAGCACTGTTGCGTTTGCACTCCTGAACAAGGCTCTGGGCCCCGACCGGGTGCTGGGCCTGCACATCGACAACGGCATGATGCGCCTGCGCGAATCGGAAGCCGTCATGGACTACATGGCCCGCGAAGGCTTCGACAACCTGCGGGTGGTCGATGCCACATCCGACTTCCTCAAGGCACTCGAAGGCATGACCGAGCCAGAGAAGAAGCGCAAGTGCATCGGCCAGGTGTTCCTGGACGTCAAGGATGTCGAGACCGCCAAGCTTGGCCTGAACCCCGATGAATGGCTGCTCGCGCAGGGCACCATCTACCCCGACACCATCGAGTCGGGCGGTACCAAGAACTCCGAGGTCATCAAGACCCACCACAACCGCGTGGACGCCATCCTCGAGCTCATCGAGAAGGGCCTGATCATCGAGCCGTTGGCCGAACTCTACAAGGACGAGGTCCGCGCCTTGGGCGAAGAACTTGGCCTTCCCAAGGAACTGGTGTGGCGCCATCCCTTCCCGGGTCCGGGTCTTGGCGTGCGCCTGCTGTGCCAAGGTGCCGTGGCCCCCGAAGCCGCGACAGATTCTGTCCAAAAGGCCTCTGAAC
>JBDKGV010000314.1:0-3349 GCA_039798005.1 Fibrobacterota bacterium | reverse complement strand
TTACGACGGCTGGACCAAAGGCGCGCGCACGCTTGCCTGGAAGATCGTTCTGCCGCTGGACAATCGTTCCGCCCCCATTGGGGACGCCACTTTGAAAGACGTGTGGGTGGAAGGGGACTACGCCTTTTTCGTCACCTGCAACTCGACTCCGGCGACCACCATCTACGTCTATGCACTGACCGATGGGCACCTTGTCGGCACGATCCTGCCCGGCCCCGAGATTGCCGGGGACATCGCCTTCTACGGCACCTACGGGAGTTTGGGATGGGTGGACATGGCATGGGGAATCCAGGCCTTCAAGCGCAAGAACGGCGAATACCAGATTTTGGTGGAGGATGACCTGCACGCCAAGAACGTGTTCTACCACTGGTGCCCCACCGGGACGTGCGATGATCCGGTGTCCGTGGCGGCCACCAAGGCGACGATTGCACCGCCGCGATCGTTCCTGAGAGTGAACCTTGCGAAGAACCGCCTCGAATTCGGAGCGGGCTTCGATCCGAAGGGTCGGGTTGCCAAATAAGACCTGAATCGTGACCGGAGTGACTTGGCTTCTCAAGCCAAGTCATTGAACGAAACGGACCAAGGAGGAAACCCGATGCGCGCACTCTGCTTGGCATTGATGCTGGTGATGACCGGTTTTTAGAACGGCGGTGCGATCGTGGATCATCCCTACGGCAGTTGGTCCTGCGATTCCAAGGGGCTGACGGATTGATTCGCACCATGCCGGTTGCAGGGCTGTGAGCGTCCCTTGAAACCCCGGGAGCTTGGACGGAATCCGTCTTAGACCAGGAACGCCGTGGGGGACTCGTGCCGCAGACGGGACATCAGGTCGCGGAAGGTGTTCATGTGGGTCTCGAAGTCGTGGAGGTAGCGGTTGCGCAGTTCGCACACCGTGATTCCGTCGAAGCTGCCCAAGAACTCACCCAGCAGCGCGGCGAAGTCGATGTCGCCCATGCCGGGGGGCATGTGGAGGTCGCCTTTGCCGAAGGGCAGCAGTTGGGTCTGGGTCTTTTCCGACCAGTTGCCGGTGCGGCCGAAGTTGTCGTGGACGTGCAGGTGCACGATCCGGTGGCCCAGGCGCTGCACCGCGTCGATCGCATCGAACCCGTGCAGACGGGCGGCCATGTGCAGGTGCCCGGTGTCCAGGCACGCACGGACATTGGGACGGGCCACACGCTCGACCTGCTGGGCGAGCTGCTGCGGGAACTCCGCATAACAGTAGGGCGAATAGGGCAGGAAGGGGCGGGCATTCTCCAAGGCGATGGTGACCTCGGGGAAGGCGTCGGCGGCCTCGCGGAGAAGGATGGCCTCCTCCTCCATGCGTTCCTGCGCCTCTTCGGGCGTCGGACGGAAGCGTTTCTTCACGCCGAAGTCGTTTTCGTTCACCCAGCGTCCGGGGTGGAGCACCAGGATCTTGGCACCTACCTGAGAGCAGAGTTCAAGGCATGCCCCCAGCACTTGGCGTTGCAGGAGGGATTCTTCGCGGTCCATCAGGTCCAGCGCGTCGGGGGCATGGAAAGAGATGCTCAAAGGCGAATAGGCCAAGATCGCGCAAACTTCTTGAACCTTGCGGCGATCGAGCTTGCCGTTGCGGATGGCGTCGAGCCCGGGAATGCTCAGTTCAGCGCCGTGAAGCCCGGCGGCGGCGATGCGCCCCAACGCGGCCGGGAGCTTCCCTAGGTCTCCGTCGAGATGGGCATCGTGAATGTTGGTCGAGAGCAGCATGCGACGCTCCGGGCGGTCTACGGGTTCAGCACGAGGCGTAGACCTCGCGGCCGCGCACCCAGGTGTGAAGGATGTCGGGATGTCCGTGTCGCTGGGCGACAAGGAGGAGATCGGCGTGCTTGCCGACTTCGATCGATCCGGTCTTGTTCCCGATGCCGACCGCCTGGGCCGGGACGATGCTTGCCATGGCCACCGCTTCGTGCAACGGGCGAACACCCCAGGCCTTGAGCAGGAACACCGCGTGGAGGATGGACTGAGGCAGGTAGTCGGAACAGAGGATGTCTCCGAATCCGGCCTCGAGGCAGGTGCGGGCCGAGAGGTTTCCGGCTTGGGATCCGCCTCGCACAAGGTTCGGAGAGCCGAGGCAGGTCTTGATCCCGGCATCCCGGGCCTGCCTTGCGGTTTCGATGCTGATGGGGAATTCGCTCATGGCCACGCCTTCGCGGACGCACCACTGGATCTTTTCCAAGCAGTCGTCGTCGTGGGAGGCCATCGGGACCCAGCGCTTGCGGCAATGGTCCGCGAGGTCGGCCACGACATCTTCCAGGCCACGCTCATGCGCATCGGCCTTGCGCTTGAGCATCTGTTCCAGCTCCGCCTCGGATTTGGCGTAGACCTTCCCGTAGTAGCTCTTGTAGGCATCGGTGTCGCGGTACTGGCCCTGGCCCGGGGAGTGGTCCATGAACGAGAGCAGGTCGATGTGGCGCTTGTCGATCTGCCGCTTGAGCAAGGGCACGGCCTCGATGTCGGTGATCTCGAAGCGGGCATGGATGCGGGTGTTGACCCGCAGGAGCGGGGCGATGTCGCAGATGCCGTCGATCAGCTCGTTGGCCGTGGCGTTGGAGCGAAGACCAAGCTCCATTTCAGCAAACGAAAGCGAATGGTAGATCGTGGTGATGCCCCATCCGGCCAGGGAACGGTCGAGCTCGCGCAAGGCGACTTCCACGGGGAAACGGGCCTTCGGGCGCGGCTCCACCGCCTTCTCGACGGCATCGGAATGCATGTCGACAAAGCCCGGCAGGAGCCAGGCATCCCTCGCCTCGACCCCGAAGCCAAGCGACTTCCCTTGGACGATCTCGACGATATGGCCGTCTTCGATTCGGACTGAGGCGTCTTCCAAGACGGAATCGGCTAGGACGGCCTTGCAGTGATTAATGACAAAATCTGTCATGGTTCGGCTCCGATGCGGAGGTGGCGGTCGGCCACGCGAGCAAGCAGTTCGGGGTCGTGAAAGACCCCGATCAAGGTGCATCCTTGCTGGCGCAGGTCGGAAAGGAGTTCCAAGGCGATCTCGGCGGAGGCGCGATCCAAGGATGCCGTGGGTTCGTCCAAGAGCAGGAGGGATGGCTTCCAAGCCACGGCGCGGGCGATATTCACACGTTGCTGCTCACCGCCCGAGAAGGTGGCGGGGTAGGCGGAAAAGAGCCGCTTGGGGATCTTCAGGCGATCCAGCAGGGCACCGGCTTGCAAGCGCGCTTCGTCCAAGGAAAGGCCCAAGCGGTGGCGGATCGGTTCGGCCACGAGGTCCAGCGCCCCTACGCGGGGGATCACGCGCAGGAACTGGGAGACGAAGCCGATCTCGTTGCGGCGCAGTTCGAGGACCTCGCGCTCGGAAAGGGTGGCA
>JBDKGV010000313.1:0-3399 GCA_039798005.1 Fibrobacterota bacterium | reverse complement strand
TCTTTGCGAAAGCGCGCATAGTAGGTGGTCGCATCGCAGTCGTTCCCGCCACTGGAGGCGTGCCCCAGCGGGCCGCTGCGGGCACCCACGACCATGCCTCCGTAGTTCTGTCCGGCGGATCCCTTGTGAAGGTAGTAGGCGGTGAACTCGGTGTTGAGGAAACGCTGGGCCCCGACCTTGGAGGAATCGGTCGAATTGATGTGGAAGCGCGGACCGCTGCCCGACATCGTCATGGTTCCCGCTCCATCGATGCGGAATCCGTCGGTGCCGCCGCTGTGGTCGTCGGTCCATCCCGTCGGATCCCACGGATCGGTGTCCCATGAGAAGGTCCGCACCTTGCCGTTGGCCCAATGGGCCGAGTTCCATTCCCTGGTCCCCGCCTTGGTCGGAACCATTTGCACGATCCCGAAGGTGTCGAGACCGGCGCCCGCCCAAGAGGTCCCGGTCAAGCAGACCACCAAGGCGATGGACAGACCGAATGCGCAGCACGACTTCATTCCCGACTCCTTTGAATCCATATCAAATAAACCACCCCGCCGCAGTGCTGCGAGACATTTCTTTGGCAAGCGATTTCGGGTCGTTGATGCAAGCGTCGAGGAACCGGACCCGAAGGGATCGGAAAGACGCCTTCCCGACCGGCCCAGGGAACCGGAAACCCCACCGCGCAAATATGACAATTTTTGTCATCCAATCCCGATCCGTCCGCACTTGCTACCTTGGCTCCATGTCCAATCACGTCCGGAGCCTGCTCAAGCTGTGCGGCCCGCTGGTCCTTTCCAACTGCGCCGTCACCGCCATGCAGATCATCGACGCCATCGTGCTGGCGCACCACAGCGCAGATTCCGTGGCCGCCATGGGGCCTTCGGGAATGGCGGTGGTCCTGGTGCAGGCCCTGGTCTTCGGGACGGTCGGATACGCCTCCGTCTTCTGCGCCCACGCCTTCGGAGCAGGCGACGCCCACGGCATACGGCGCGGAGCCTGGCGAGCCTTGCATCTGGCATGGATGAGCGGGATTCTCCTTGCCGTGGTGGCTTGGCCCATGGGGTCCCTGTTCTTCCACCTGGGCCATGCGCCGGCGGTCGCCACCGATGAGGCCATCTATTTCCGGATCTTGACCAGCACGACCCTGTTCGTCGGAATCGGCGCAAGCCTTTCGGGTTGGCTCTCGGGAATGGGCCGGACCCGCATCCTGACCGCCATTCAACTCTCCTCGTTTGCCATCAACGCCGGGCTTGCCTGGATCCTTGTGCTCGGCCACGCCGGCTTTCCCGCCATGGGAATGACCGGAGCCGCCCTTGCCACGGCCTGCGCCCAGGGCTTCACCGCAACGGCCCTGGGCATTCTCTTCTGGCGTGAAGGGGGATTTTCCGACAAGCTCGCGCGCCGCCTGGACATCCCCGGTCTGCGTCGTTTCCTCGCCTTGGCCTTTCCCCAAGGAGGGCGCATCGCCTTGGAACTGTTGGCTTGGACGGCGTTCCTCTTCTTCGTCGGACGCCTGGGGACCGATCCCTTGGCGGCTTCAAGCATCGCGTTTCGCATCAACGGGATGGCCTTCTTTCCGCTGCTTGGCCTTGGGCAGGCGACCTCCATCTTGGTGGGGCAGGCGCGCGGTGCCGGCAAGGACCACGAGGTGCCTTCCATCGGATGGCAGGCCTTGGCCTTGGGAGAGGCGTGGATGCTGATCTTCGTGATCCTGTTCCTCTCGGTCCCGGCCGCCTTCACCGGACTGTTCCTGGGCGATTCCTCCCCGCAGGTCGCGGCTTTGTGCCAAGGGATCCTGGTCTTCGTGGCCTGCTACAGCATTTTCGATGCGGCCAACGTGGTGCTGGCAAGCGCACTTTCCGCCGCCGGCGATACGCAGTGGACGCTCAAGCTTTTTCTGGGCGCCACCGGCAGCTTTCTTGCAGGCCTTTTCCTGCTCGATGCCATCGGCTCAAGCCTTGAACGCGCCTGGGCCCTTGCCACCTGCTTCGTGTTTGTCACATCCATCTGCTGGCTGGTGCGCTTCCGGGGTGGCACCTGGCGCAAGTGCCAAGTCCTGGCCGAACCGGATGCAAGCGCCCTGGAGCTCTGAGAATCAGCCCCGGCGCACGACCTCGAAGGCGACCAAGGAGGCGCTGACGGCCACGTTCAAGCTTTCCACCTGATTTTTCATGGGGATGGAAATGGTCTCGTGCAGGACCTTGCGCACCGTCGGGCGCATGCCCTTGGCCTCTCCGCCCATCACGAACACCGACGGCTTGGGAAGCGCGTGCTGCCATAGCGAGAGCTTGGATTCACCATCCAACCCGAAGAGCCAATACCCGGCATCGCGCAACTGGGCCAGGGAATCGGCAAGCTTGGGGACCCGCACGATCGCGATGCGATCGCCGGTGCCCGCCGAGGCCTCGAGATAGACGGCATCGGGCTGGGCACTGCCCGCTTGAGGGATCAGGATATGGGACACCCCCGCCGCCACCAGCGACCGGGCCGCCATGCCGAGGTTCCGGGGATTCTCCACGCCATCGAAGGCAAAGACCACTTCCCGCCGACTCGGTGGCAAGGCAAGGAAGCTCGCCAGATCCAAGGTGGCGACCGAGGCCGTGAGCGCGATCACTCCGCCGTGGTCCAAGGTGTGGGCCATTTCCGAGAGCTTCGCGTTGGGAACCAGCTTGCACTCGACGCCGGAGGCCTTGGCAAGCTCCCGGATCCGTCCGGTCAGGGACGGTCTTGCCGTATCGGAAAGCAGCACTCGCCGAAGCGCGGCCCCGGTCATCAGCTTCTCCTCGACTGCGCGCTTTCCCCAGATCAGATCGTCTCTTGCTTCCATGGATGCCAAGGTAGCCTGTCAATTTTCCCTTTGAGCCCTGTTTGTCGAGAGGTTGCCCGCCCTGGCCCTGAGAATCCGCCCCGCCCCGGTCCCAGGTGCTACCTTTGCCGGTCGCATGAGCTTTGTCCATCTGCACGTCCGGTCCGAATATTCCATGCTTGAGGGGGCGATCAAACTCAAGCCCCTCTTCAAGAAGCTGCCCTCCTTGGGCTTCCCCGCGCTTGCCATCACCGACATCGGCAACATGATGACGGCGGTGGAGTTCCAGGGAATGTGCAAGGACCTTGAGAAGGACAAGGAGAAGCCGACCAAGGTCCAGCCGATTCTGGGCGCCGAACTGTGGGTGAGCCACGACCGCAAGGACCCCAATGCCACGCCCTGGCCGATGGTCGCCCTGTGCGAATCCTTCGAGCCGGGCTACCGCAACCTCTGCAAGATCATCTCGCGCAGCTACACCCAGTCGCACTTCAACGGGCGGCCCCGGGTGGACATGGAGCTGGTGCGCGAGTTCCGCGAGGGAATCATCTTCCTGTCGGGTGGACACGAGTCCGAGATCGACCGCCAGCTTCGTTCAGGTCATTTTGAACAGG
>JBDKGV010000312.1:0-3405 GCA_039798005.1 Fibrobacterota bacterium | reverse complement strand
CGGGAGAAGGGATTGATCCTCTCCTTGGATGCCGCGCCGGAGCTGTTCGAGGACTGCCTGTCGGACGCCGGACGCGTGAGGCAGATCCTGCTGAACCTGGTGGGGAACGCGATCAAGTTCACGTCGAAGGGATCCGTTTCGATCGCCCTTGCACTGGAAAGCCACGAAGGCGATCCGTATCTGGCGGCGCGGGTTTCCGATACGGGGATGGGCATCCCCAAAGCGGCGCATGACCGGATCTTCGGTACCTTCTCGCAGGGCGACGCCTCCACGGCCAGGCGCTTCGGCGGGACGGGCCTGGGGCTTGCGATCTGCAAGCGCATGGTGGAGATGATGAGTGGCAGGATCGGTTTCGAATCGAGGGAAGGCCAGGGGACGGTGTTCTGGTTCCGGGTGCCTTTGATGACCGCGAGCCGACTCCCCTTGGACGACGAGTCGATCGTGCCGGAGCCCGTCCCGGACTTGGGGGAACATCCTTCCTTGCGCATCCTGGTGGCCGAGGACAACGCGGTGAACCAGAGGGTGGCGCAGGGGATCCTGTCCCGTCTGGGGCACTCCGTGGAGATCGCCAAGGACGGCGAGGAAGCGGTGCGCAAGCTGGTGGCCGCAGAGTTCGACCTGGTCCTGATGGACATGCAGATGCCGGTGGTCGACGGATTGGAGGGCACCCGCAGGATCCGTGCCTTGGCTGGCCCCAAGTCCAGGATCCCGGTGATCGCCATGACCGCCAACGCGATGTCGGGGGACCGGCAGATCTGCCTGGATGCCGGCATGGACGACTACGTCACCAAGCCCGTCACCCGCGCCAGCCTTGCGCTCATGCTGCAACGCTTCCGGAATTGAGGGGAGGAATCGCAACCTTTGACGGATTCTGTCATGGTGCGTGCGGGCCGCGCGGAGATGTTCTGCCGTTCATGCCCAATGGGTTTGCGTCGGTGGGGGTATACTTCGGAACAAAGGATCGAACCTGGCTTTGGAAAGATCTCCCAAGCACTGTCGAATAGGAATGCCGATGCGAAAATCTGCCGTTCTTCCAGTTTTACTGCTGACCTCGTTTTCGGCGTTGGCTGCGAACTATCGCGGGACGCTTGAAGATCTCTTGGGCCATCCTTTGCGGGGTGGCAAGGTGTTGCTTGCGAAGGCGGGCTATGCGACCAGTACGACCGTGGATGGCGCTTGGCAATTCGGGGCGGGAACCAATCGGATCGGTTCGAGGGGGATCTTTTCGGTTCGAGACGTGTCCGGCCATCTGGTCGTCGAGCAGGGACGGTTGCGATTGGATCTGGGGGAGTTGATGCTGCCGGGAAGCCGCTGACCAGAAGCCATGCACCCGCCAGGACTGTGGGAGCGAGCTTCGCCGCGCGTACCTGCGAGGCAAGCGACACGTTGCTTTTTGCTTGGAACGGAAGGGTGCGAGCCCGCATGCCGGTGAGCGCAGCCGTGGATGTGGGCGTCATGAAGATCGATACCTCCACGACCGCAACGGACATCCCTTGGAACCCGAAGATCCGCCACGGCGAATTGATCGATGGCCGCGACGGGCAGCTTTACAAGACCGTGACGATCGGGCCTCAGACCTGGATGGCGGAGAACCTGAACTACAGGACGGACAGTTCCTGTTGGGTCGAGAAGTCCGCCGACAGTGGTGCCTTGCTCGGACGGAGTTACCGGTGGACGCAGGCGCTGGGACTGGCAGATTCGTGCGACACGATGTCCTGCAAAGTACCGGCAAAGGTGCAGGGAGTGTGCCCCAGCGGGTGGCATATCCCGACCTCCGAGGAGTGGAAGCGACTGACGGACACCACGCTTGCGGTGGCGACCTCGCCATTTGCCTTGAAGGCTGCGAGATGTTGGGGTAGCGAGTCGGGCCTCGATGACTGGTATTGGTATGGCGGAGCGGATTCGGTTGGATTCCGCATCCTGAGGATCTCGAAGTACATGGTGCTGGGGCCCCCTGCTCCAGAGACGACCACCCCTGAAGTGTTGTGGCGAGGAATCTCTGGATTGCTTGGGGTGACCAAGGATGGTGCGATGCAAATGGTGATCCGCAGTGAGTCGCGCAGTGTCTCAATTGAAGCGATGGGCAAGCAGAACAGCCAATTTGTGCGGTGCCTGAAAAATTGACCCGTCGCTGACCGCGCCAGGGACGCGCAGGGCCACCGCAGGTGGGGGCCTTTGCGCGACAGGGCAAAGCGGGGCGCGCAAAGCACCGAGCCGGCAGGCGAGCCCGCAGCGGCCCGACCCCGGAACGGGGAGGCGCCCGAATCCGGTCTTGAATGGAACATATCAACGCATCGTGATTTTTTGATATATTGATGCGGGACAGAGTTTCGCCCGGCAACGGGCACACACAAGGCCCCGTTTCGGGGCGCATCAAGGAGTGCACATGCTCGACAACGTGACGACCCTCGGCAAGGCCCCCGTGGCCGGCGGCAAGCCCGACTACCTCGTGCGCGACATGGCTCTGGCAGCCTTCGGTCGCAAGGAAATCGACCTGGCCGAGACCGAGATGCCCGGCCTGATCGCCACCCGCGAAGAGTTCCGCGCCAGCCAGCCCCTCAAGGGCGCCCGCATCGCCGGTTCCTTGCACATGACCATCCAGACCGCCGTGCTCATCGAGACGCTGGCCGCCCTGGGTGCCGACATCCGCTGGTGCTCCTGCAACATCTTCTCGACCCAGGACCACGCCGCCGCGGCCATCGCCGACTTCGGCGTGCCCGTGTTCGCCACCAAGGGTGAGACGCTGGAAGAATACTGGGACTACTCCTGGAAGGTCCTGCAGTGGGCCGACAACGGCACCCCCAACATGATCCTCGACGATGGCGGCGACCTCACCCTGTTCGTCCACCTGGGCCTGCGCGCCGAGACCGACGCCTCCTTCCTGGACGTCGACCCGGGCCATGAAGAAGGTCGCATCCTCTACGCCCAGGTCAAGAAGGCCGTGGCCGAGCGCCCCGGATTCTTCTCCGAGTGCGCCAAGAACATCCAGGGCGTCTCCGAGGAGACCACCACGGGAGTTCATCGCCTGTACCAGATGGCAGCCAAGGGCGAGCTGCTGTTCCCCTGCATCAACGTGAACGACTCGGTCACCAAGTCCAAGTTCGACAATCTCTACGGCTGCCGCCACTCCCTGCCGGACGGCATCATGCGCGCTACCGACGTCATGCTCTCGGGCAAGGTCGTCGTGGTCGCCGGCTACGGAGACGTGGGCAAGGGCTGCGCCCAGGCCATGAAGGGCCAGGGCGCTCGCGTGATCATCACCGAGATCGACCCGATCTGCGCATTGCAAGCCGCCATGGAAGGCTACGAAGTCACCACCATGGCCAAGGCCGTGACCCGTGGCGACATCTTCGTGACCACCACCGGCAACGAGTACGTGATCACCGAGAAGCACATGGATGCGAT
>JBDKGV010000311.1:0-3409 GCA_039798005.1 Fibrobacterota bacterium | reverse complement strand
CCGCCGCGGAATCCGCTGCGGAAGTCGGGAACACGAAGCTGTAATCCGCCTGGGCCAAGGGAGCCAAGGCAAGTGCGGCGGGGATCAAGATGCGTGGGAATGGCAAGCAGAACATGGCAGACCTCCATTGAGACAGGCCAAGCGGGGAGTGCGGGAATGCCCTCTCCACCTTTCTCAAGAATAGTCGCAATGTGACGATGGAGGGTTCAGGCGAAGTGCGTTTTTCAACACATGGAGAATGCCCCCGCGCACGGGTCCCGCTCCCGTCAGTCGGTCAGCGTCTCCAAGCGCGTTCCGGGATAATAGGCCTTCAGAATGGTCGCAAAGTCCTGGCCCGCTTGAGAGCGTCCCATCGCGCCCCACTGGTCCATGCCCACGCCGTGGCCGTTGCCGGAACCTTCCGCGATGTAGCGTCCATCCTCGCGCTTGAGCACGAAGCGGGTCGAGCGCAGGATGTCGCGATTGGGTCCGCGACGCAACGCCCAGCGGATGCGGTCGGCGTTCACCGAAAGCGTCTCGCCTTCCATCTCCACGATGAGCTTGCGCACCCGACCCGAGGAATCGCGTCCTTCCGTGCGCAGTCCGGTCACGGTCTTGGCCCCCGGATTCTTGCCCAACGCTTCCGTGAGGTCCTTGGCCACCGCCTTGTGCAGGGCATCCTCCGGCCACTCCTCCTTCCAGCGGTAGACGGAGGCCTTGCGGCACCAGGCTCCCACCTCCGAAGAATCGACAATTCCTGTCAAATAGGGACGGGCCGGCTTGCTGGGCCACGCGTCCTGGATCGCGCTCGTGCGGCCGCCCGAGGCGCTGTGGAAGTAGGCGTCAGCATATCCGTTGCCGTCCGTGATGTATAGGCCGCGCGTGGCCTCGATGGCCTGAGTGCAGAGGGTATCCTCGATGGAAAGTCCCGAATACACCTGGTCTGCGACGGTGGCAAGCAGGTCGTAAGCCCGACCCGGATACTGCCCGAGCTTTTTCAGCGAATAGGTTCGCGCCGCGACCGCCTGGGCCTTGACGGCCTCCAGCTTGTCCTTGGACAATTTCCGTCCGATCTCACCGGGAACGACCCCCTTGAGATAATCCTCCAGCTCCAGCCGATTCACCGCCGTGACTCCGGCCGCCCCTTCGGGCACCAGCATCACCTCGCCGCGCACATGGATCTTCCCGACACCGATCCCCTTCGGGCTTGCGGTGCGCAGGGTCAGGACCGGTCCTTCGGCCAGTACCGCTCCGTCCTTGCCTCGCAGCACCACGCGCCGCCCTGCCCGGGAAGCCGTCAGCACTTGGGGAGCAATGGCCAAGCCATCCGCCCAAGTGTCCTCCTCGGCCCGCAACGCCGCAGCCTTCTGCGCGAGCAGAAGACCGACCGTTACAGGCTTCTTGAATACCAAGGAATCCGGAGCCCGCCCTGTCTTGGTGCCAGCTGCACACCCGGAAAGCACCAAGGTGGCAAGCAGGGACAGGAGCATTCTCATTGACCCTTCGAGAGCCGCTTGAGCTTGCCTTGAACCAACGCCTTGCCGGCTGCCGACAGGCGATCGACGAACAGGACGCCTTCCAGATGATCCATCTCGTGCTGGGCGCAACGGGCAAGCATCCCATCGGCCTCGACCGAATGCGCGACGCCATCGCGATCCAGCCAACTGACACGCGCCTGCGTCGGACGAACGACCTTGCCGCGCACCTCCGGGACCGAAAGGCACCCCTCGTCGAAGTCACCCGGCTGACCGAACGGCTCCACGATGGGATTGACCATCACGATCGGATTTTTGACCTGCGAATCCACCCAAGTCACATCGATGACGACGATCCGCTTGGCCACTCCCGCTTGAGGAGCCGCCAAACCGATGCCATCCTCGGCGTACATGGTCTCGATCATGTCATCGAAGAAGGTCTGCAAGCCGGGCAGCTCCGAAGGATCCACCGGCACCGACTTGCGACGAAGCTTCTGGTCCCCGTAGGTCAGGACAGGAAGCACGGCCATCAGGGCTGCTTCTTGTCCAGACTGACGATGGCGGCCTTGGCCATCTCCACGCGACCGTTGTCGCCGAGGCTCACGATGATGCGATCGTCTTCCACGGAGATGATCTCGGCGAAGAAGCCGGCCTGGGTCAGGACGCGATCGCCCTTCTTCAAGGCCTTGATCATCGCCTCATGCTCCTTCTGCTTGCGCATCTGCGGGCGAATGCTGAAAAACCACATCACCACACCCATGACCACGATCATGGGAAGCATGCTGGTCAGAAAATCTCCGGATCCGCCTGTCGGTGCACTCATGGATTCCTCCGCGCTACGTGAATGAAAGGGGCAAAGGTACCAAAGCACCCGCGCATCACCACACCCACTGGTTCGGGTTTTTCCGTCCGCGCCGCGCCGGCCTCCCTATGGGCAGGAAAGCGGGAAGCCTCGATGATGCCAACGGACCGTATCCGTGATCACCATCCCCAAAGTGTCCCAACTCCATTCGCTGCGGCCCCGCTGAACATCATGACTGCGCCAAGCGATCGCAACATGCAATGGCCAGTTCTCCAGGCCCGCTTGCACGCGAACCCCGGGCCAATTCTTCTCCGCCCGCCTCCAGCGGACACGCTCCAAGCACGCCAAATCCATCGGCGTCTTGCCGTGGGAATTCCATCCGTTGGCGTCCGTGAAGGCCGCCACGACCTGAAGCGAACTGTCCGAGGCTTGGGAAAACGCCAACCGCTCAAGCAAGGGGCCATCCTTGGCAAGCTGCGGCGCCAGCCATTCCAAGCGCATCCGCAAGCTGTCCTGCAGGAATCCGGCACGCCCCTTGATCCCGGCCCCCGGAGGGATCGCCGATGACAAATTCTGTCCACTCACCGGAACCATCTGCCGAAGCGGAACCGGCAGCATGGCGCACCCCGAGATCAGGCATGCGACGCCGATCAGGACGGGTTTCCATCGATTTCCTGTTCCGCTACCAAGACCCGTCATGATGCTTCCTTGCTGACAAGACGCCTTCGCCACCACCACAATCCCCCGAGCACGACGACTCCGGGAAGGAGCCACCAGATCGCTCCCCATTTCGCAAGCTCCATGATCCGGTCGGGAATCCACAAAAGCAGTGCCGTCCACGGCAGGATCGCGATGACGGAATACAGGAAGTAGCGCGGGAACGACATTCCCAGGATCCCCGCCAAGGTGCAAACCGGGATACGGGTGCCGGGAAGAAAGCGGGAGATGAAGATGGCCCAAAATCCTGAGCGATCAAACTGGAGCCTGGCCTTTTCCAAGATCCCTCCTTTGGCAGCCGCGCGCAGCCCCGGAAGCCGGAAGGCCGCGGGACCCAGCACGCGCCCGATCAGCCAGAATGTCAAGTTCGCGCTCAAGACTCCGCAGAAGATGCCCAAGGCGGCCGGTGCCAAGGCCAACTGCCTCTCGATCACGG
>JBDKGV010000310.1:0-3454 GCA_039798005.1 Fibrobacterota bacterium | reverse complement strand
GCGCAGGCCTGCATGTCGGACTCCAGCTCCTTGCGGAACTGGTCCTCCTTGCCTTCGAGCACCATCTCCATCTGCCCGATCATGGCGCGGTAATCTTCCTGCGTCTGCAGTCCGACGCAGGGCGCGTCGCAGCGCCCGATGTGGTGGTCCAGACAGGCGCGGTCGATCTTTTGCTTGGGCAGCTTCAGGTCGCAGGAACGCACCTTGAAGACCTCTCGCACCACGGCCAAGGCCTGGCGCAGCGAGCCCGCGTCGGTGTACGGTCCGAAGTGATGGTGCTTCGACTTCTCCTCGATCTTGCGCACCACTCGCACCCTGGGGAACGCCTCGCCCCAGGTCACCTGCACGTAGGGGAAATGCTTGTCGTCCTTGGCCAGCACATTGTAGCGCGGCCGGTGCTTGCGGATCAGGTTGGCTTCCAAGATGAGCGCTTCGAGCTCGGACCCGGTCAGGATCCAGTCGATGTCCATCACGTGCTTGGGGAGGATCATCGCGGCGCGGTGTTCCTTCGCGCTCCCGGAGAAGTAGCTGCGCACGCGGTTGCGCAGGTTCACGGCCTTGCCGATGTAGATGATGACCTCGGAGGCGTCCTTCATCAGGTACACGCCGGGTGAGGTCGGCAGCACCTCGAGTCGCTCCGCCAGCCGGTTCCGGGCCACCTCTCGCGTGCGTTTCTGGCTCATCGTGGCATTCCCGGGTTCACGGACCCAATGTAGAGTCTGACCTCACCTCCGCCCAAGGTGAATCGAAAGGGCGCCCCCACCGTCCCGTTGGCCGGGCTGCCTGCCAAGCCACGGCTCCGCCGGGGTCTTGGGCCATGCGGCCGGCATCCCTGGCGCTTAGCGACCGCTCACTTGCCCCCCTCCCGGATGGGAAGGTCGGGGTGGGAGATGGTCCACGTACATCCCGGATGCGACTATCCCACCCGGTGCACCGGGTGGAAATAGTCGTTCTGGCGCGTGGCGGACAGGACCCCGTGCCACAGCGGTCCGTCGATGTCGATCTTCTTGCGCTCGCTGGTGGCATAGGGAATGGGCACGTGGGTGAAGTTGCCGGTCATGCTGCCCACCAGCATGTCGGTGCGTCCGGCCATCGCGGCGTGCACGGCATTTTCGGCCAACTGGTAGCAGAAAATGGCGTCGGTGCCCTTGGCGGGAACGGAGCGGATGGTGTAGCTCGGGTCGAAGTACTTGATGTTGACCTCAGCGCCGACCTTGTCGAAGTGGTGCTTGATCTGGTCGCACAGGAAGGGGCCGATGTCGTACTTGAGGATATTTCCGGAGGCGTCCTTGATCTCCTCGCGGCCTTCAAACAGATGCTGCCCCGCGCCTTCGGCCACCACGATCACCGCATGGGTCTTGCCTTTGCGGAAGCGGCGTTCCATGGCGGCAAAGAGTCCATTTTCGCCTTCGAGCTCGAAGGGGACCTCGGGGATGAGGCAGAGGTTCACGACGGAGTTGGCAAGCGAGGACCACGCCGCGATGAAGCCCGAATCGCGGCCCATGAGCTTGACCACGCCCAGCCCGTTGAAGGCGCCCTTGGCCTCCATGTGGGCGTTGGTGATCACCTCCGAGGCGGCATAGACGGCGGTCTCGAAGCCGAAGGTGCGGTCCACGAGGTTCAGGTCGTTGTCGATGGTCTTGGGAATCCCGATCACACTGATGGGAAGGGCGCGGTTGGCGACCTCCTCGGCGATGGCATGGGCGCCACGCAGGGTGCCGTCTCCACCCACGCAGAAGAGCATGTTGATGTTCAGGCGCTGGAGTGTCTCCACCATCACCTTGGGGTCCTGGTTGCCGCGCGAGCTGCCCAAGATGGTTCCGCCGTCCTCGTGGATGGTGTCCACATGCTCCGGCGTCAAGCTCATCGGCGAGAGGCGGTACTGTGGATTGAGTCCACGGTACCCGTAAGGGATGCCAAAGATGTTGCGCACACCGTAGTCGAACCACAGCACTTGGACCAGGCCCTTGATCACGGCATTGAGGCCGGGAGCCAAGCCGCCGCAGGTCACGATGGCGGCACGGGTCCATGCCGGGTCGTGAAAGAGCTTCTGGCGTGGGCCAGCAAGCTCCAAGGAAGGGACCTTGCGATCCAGTTCGCGCCACGATTCAATGCGGCGCGCCTCGTTGGTCAGGATCACGCGCTGCCATTCCTCCACGAAGCGTTGGCCGGTCATCGGCGAGTCGACCGTGCAAGTTCCGAGCTTGCGGATCGACAGATCGTTCATTTCCGGATGTTCCAGGATGTCTTCAAGCTTCATGGGCGCACCTCCGAAAGAATCAGATAGAAAAGTCGTTCATTCGCTCCGGTAAAAATTTGGTGACTCCATCATCGCATCTGCGGGGCCGATGGACGAGGGGCTTGTGTTGAGACCGTTACAGCAAGGCGGTGAAGCCCAGCCGCACACCGTACTCCCAGCGTGGCAGGGCAAAGGGCCGTCCTGTCCCTGCCGCCGGATCCAGAGGAAAGGGAGACCACTGGACCGGGATCTTCAGATAGAGTCCGAGGCCTTGGCTGAATTTGCTGTTACGATTCATGAACTCCTGCAGGCTTAGATGAAAGGTGCCTTGGGCGCGCCACAGAAACTCGGGCCTTGCCTGTTCCGGACCCGCAAGGGCGACGCGAATGCCGGCGCTGGTGCCGATCGCGCCTTGGCAGGTCTTGGTGCCGATTCCGCCAATGCCCATTCCCAAGTGGGTTTCCAGTCCGGAGTGGACGATTTCGATGGCGGTGGAGCCCGTGTCCAGGTGGAAGGTTTGAGACCACCATGCCAGTTCCGAGGTCAGGATCCCCAGTGGCTCGCCTTTGGCGCGATTGAAGATGTTGATGGCACCACCGAGTCGGGAACGGGAAAGAACCATGGAATCCGCAGGCTGCGTCGACTGGACTTCAAAGAGCAGGAGGCTTTGCCAAGACGGAGCGTAGGCGAAGCCTCCCCGTGCACCGAGAAAGCCGCGGGGCGTTCGGTTGCCGGTGGTCTGGGATGCGCCGACTTCAAGGTTTGCAGAAAGGCCGTGGCCGGAAGAGAGGATCCCATCGGGCATGAGATCCACAGAGGCCGCAGGGGTGACCCAAGTCCATAAGAGCAGGAGGATGAACATTCTTTGACAAAGATGCGTTTTTTTTGACGCGAACCCTTGAAAGCGCTTCGAGTTTGCCATATACTTTCTCTCACCAACGACGCGGGATTAGCTCAGTTGGTAGAGCGTCTCCTTGCCATGGAGAAGGTCGAGGGTTCGAGTCTCTTATCCCGCTCTCAAAAAGCCCCTGGAGTTTTCCAGGGGTCTTTTTGCTTTCAAGCCGATCAATGCGCCCTTGGGGCCGGATCCGCAGCGTTTCCCAAAAGGTCGATTCGACCCGGGATGAGCTGCCGTCTGGCCTTTCCAGGTTGTGCTCATCGGCTTGCCCATTAGTATCTTGCACCAATCCTGGGAATGAGCCGATGGTCTGGAAG
>JBDKGV010000309.1:0-3483 GCA_039798005.1 Fibrobacterota bacterium | reverse complement strand
CATCACCCACGATGAAGTTGTGGTACCCGGAACCCGTGTAGGCCGAGGCGACCCCGCTCGGGTCGCTGTCGAAGGCCCACTGCTTGGAAAGCGCTCCGTTGCGGAAGTTCCACGCTTCCAGCTTGATCCGGTGGTAGATGCCGCGCGTGATGATGAAGCTCGGATTCACGCCGTCGAGATAGGCCACCGACCACATGCATTTTTCAGCGCGATGGCTCAGTTGCCCATCGCTCATCCCGGGCGTTCCCCACTGGGACATCGCCTCGCGGTCGATGTACTTGCTCCAGGCCAGTTCCTTGCCCGTCTTCCCGTCGAAGACCGAGATGTAGTCCGGCCCGTCGATCCGGTAGTAGCTGGAGTTCAGCACTGCGGTGGAGCGGTAGTTGGTCTTCCCGTCCCCGTCCCGGTCCCCGATGGTGTTTCCGGCTCCGTCCGTGAATCCGTCGGAGGTCCGGGTGGCGACCTCGGCCTTGCCGTCCCCGTCCAGATCGTACACCAGGAAGTTCACCTCGACCTTGTTGATCATGTTGGGCCCGAGATTGATGGCCCACAGGAGGGTGCCGTCCAGCTTGTAAGCCTCCAGGTAGTGGTAGGTGGTGGCCGTCGGAGTGGCATCCAAGGACAGCCGCTTGATGACGATCTCGTATTCGCCATCGCCATCCAAGTCGCCCACGGAGGCGTCGTTGATCTCGTAGGCGGCATGGCTTCCGTTGATCGCCCGGACCGGAATCGTGAAGAATTGCTTCGCCAATGGCACTGCGGCGGCGGAACGGTCCTGCTCCACGGCAGCGATGACGGCCGCGACGCTGTAACCCTCACCCGTGCTTGCCGCATCCGTGTAGTTCGACACGTTCAGACCGGATGCGATCTTCGTCGTCCCGCGATACAGGTTGTAGGTCGCCTTGTTGGCGTATTCCGGCCCGGTGATGCGCCAATTGACCATCACGCCTCCGGTGACCGGAACCGCGACCGTGCCACGATCCAGACTTTCCATCCGGCGTTGCGCATGGGCTCCTGCGGACAGCAGCAGCAGCACTCCCACCATTCCCAGCGCAAGACTGCTAAGCGACGA
The DNA here is from genome assembly GCA_039798005.1 of Fibrobacterota bacterium. Taxonomy (GTDB): domain Bacteria; phylum Fibrobacterota; class Fibrobacteria; order UBA5070; family UBA5070; genus JBDKGV01. Next base: position 2,411 of record JBDKGV010000309.1, on the reverse strand, counting down.
TTTCATCCGAATCCCCCATCGACTGTGAATGGCCTCCACGACACGTCAAGCCATCACAGATGAGGATACCACCTGCACCGGCATTGCGCTGTCGCCTCGCGGCATTTCCGTTGTCTCTGGACAACATGCCCATGGCAGAAACCGGATGTCCGCCCGTTTTCGGCGGATATTGCATCTTTCCTTGCACACCCATGAAGCACCTGCGAATCGCGACCCTGATCGGACTGTCCACCCTTCCCGCCTTGGCTCAGGTCCCGGATTCCGGCACCCGGCATGATCGTCGTGCCAGCTATCTCGAGTTCGCCCTGTCGGCCAACGCGGGAATTCCCGACAATTTCCTGCCGCAGATCGAGCTGATGGCCAAGCGGCGCGGCTGGCCCGTCTTCGCAAGCGGCCGCTTCGGCGTCGGCTACGGAAACTGGCTGGGCCACGGCACGATCCTCGCCACGCCTCAAGTGGCCCTGCACTGGACACGCGACGGGGACGACAGTTGGGCCCTGCGCTTGGGCTGGGTCATGGGGGAATGGGTTTCAGCCATCGGCAGCAACATCGAATGCGACAGCATCCACGGGTGCGATTACCTGGAATCCAAGCTGCTGGGAAACACCCTTGCCGTGGAACGCACCGCCTATTTCCCGGGCTCCCGCGATTTCGCGTGGCGGGTTTCACTGGGCGTGGCAACCGCCTGGCACCAATACGAGTTGCGCGGTGCACCGCACGGCGAGAAGACGACCGGCATCGCTCCGTTCTTCAATGTCGGCCTGCTCTGGACGAGCTTTTAGCGCAAGGCGTGTCCCGGGGTGCAGAAGCGCTCCAGGAACTGGGCTTGGGTGACCGGCTTGCCGTAGAGATACCCTTGGAAGCGGTCGCAACCCAGCTCCCGCAGGAGAGCGGCCTGGGACTCGGTCTCCACGCCTTCCGCCGTGGTGGAAAGGCCCAAGAGCTTTGCCAGCCGCAGGATGGTCTCGACGATCGCGAACCGACGGGAGTCGGTTTCCATCGCGATCACAAACGAACGGTCGATCTTGAGTTCATCGAGAGGCAGACTGGTCAGGTAGGACAGTGAGGAATAGCCCGTGCCGAAATCGTCCAGCGCCACGGTCATGGCCCGGGAGCGGATGCGGCGCAGGATCTCGTCCACCTTGAGCTCGCCCCCGATCAATACCGACTCGGTCACCTCAAGCTTCAGGCGCTTGGCAAGAAGCCCGGAATTCTCGCGGGCACGCTCGATCTCGTCCTCGAAGTCGCGGTTGATGAACTGCCCTGCCGACACGTTGACGGCCACTTTCCAGCCCGCAGGCCAGGCCACCGCGTCGCGACAGGCCTGCTCCAGGATCCAGTTGCCCACCGGCACGATCTGCCCGTTCTGCTCCGCCAGCGGAATGAACTCGGCGGGACTCATCGCCCCGAGCCTGCCGTTGTTCCAGCGAACCAGCGCCTCGGCTCCGACCACAAGCCCGGAGGCGGCGTCCACCTGGGGCTGGTAGCACATCTCGAACTCCCCGCGCTCCAAGGCCATCTCCAGTTCGTTGGCCATGTCGACGCGACGCCGTGCCCCGCGCGCCATCGCACTGTCGTAGCGCTTGATCCCGCTGTGCCGCTCATCGCGCGCAGCAGCCAAGGCGAGGTCCGCGCAGCGAAGCAGGGAATCGGTATCGACCGCATCGCCCGAGGCCATCGCGTACCCGGCGCAGGAACGGATTTCCAGCACCTCCTCGCCCAGGACGAGCGGCTCATGGATGGCCACAAGAATGCCGCGCACAATGCCCTCGATGAGGTCGGGATCGAAAGGGGCGAACAGCGCAAAGCAACTGCCGTCCAGGCGCGCGACCACGGCGGGATGTTCCTGCGCCTTCGCTTGAATGCGCTTGGCCACATCCAGCAGGATCACCTCACCATTGCGGCGCCCCACGATGGAACTGATGAGCTTGAAGTTCTCCAGTTCGATCAGGACCAAGGCATCGCGCGGAGACTCCTCGCTGCGTCCGGCATGAAAATCGTCAAGCAGGCTGCGCAGGCAGGAGGCGTTGATCAATCCCGTGACGGCATCGTGGTTGGCAAGGTGGAGCGCCCGCTCCCCCGCGAGGGCGATCTCTCGATTGAGGTCGGAAAGCTCGTCCTTGTGGCGACGCAGCTCCAAATGCTTCTTGTTCAGCCGCCGCCCGAACAGGGAGATGATGCTGATCGTGATCATGGCGCACAGGCACACGAAAAGACCCGGCAGGACGCTCCAGTCACGGGCGGTCACCACATGCGAGAGGATCACGACGAACTCGACACCCAGCGCCAGAAGGGCGGTGAGGAACCCGTACTTGGGCAGGCTCACGGCAAGGTAGACGGAGATGATCACCTGGAACTGGGCGACGATTCCCTGCTCGATCGGCGAGGCGATGTGCCTTTGCATCGCGAAG
>JBDKGV010000308.1:0-3499 GCA_039798005.1 Fibrobacterota bacterium | reverse complement strand
GACGCGCGAAGTGGCTGCGAAAATGCAGGGTCCCCAGGGATGCCATCCCTGGGTGGCGGTTCCCAGGGCCGCCAGTGGCCCTGGGCCCTGGTCTGGACCGGGAGGGTCCAGAGCAACAGTGTCCAGAACAACAGCAGCACGCAGTGCAAAATCCAATCCTGGGTGGAAGCCCGAACATTTCGGATGTTGCTTTCTCCAAACCCTGAATCAGGAGAGATCACCATGAGTTTCACGTTGCACGGGCGCCCGATACCTGAGGAATGCGCCCCTCACCACGCCAAATTCCTCGCCGAGATGGAGGAGACGGAAATCTTCGGCGCCTTCCTTCGCAACCAACGCGATCTCGGGGAGCTGGCCCGGCGCTTTGCGGGCGATGCTTCCCTGCTGCGCTACGCCCCGGACAAGTGGAGCGTCCGGGAGCTCGTCGGGCACATCATCGATGCCGAACGGGTGTTCGGATACCGCATCCTTGCCATCGCGCGCGGTGACGCCAAGCCGCTGCCCGGCTTCGACGACAAGAGCTATGCGTTGGAGGCCCAGTCCGATCGTCACGACCTCCCCACCCTGGTCGCCGACTTCGAGGCGATCCGCAACGCCAACCAACGCCTGCTGCGCTCCCTTCCTGAGGAGGCTTGGGCACGGAAGGCCGAAGTCGGTGGTCATGTCGTAAGCCTGCGCGCCGTGGCATGGTTCGCCGCCGCGCATGCGAACCATCACCTCATCGTCCTGGGGGACCGCTACTTGCCGCTCGTCGAGGAGTAGCTCACGCCGCCTTGGCGAACAGGCACTTGAGGTAGGAGCCTTGCTCGAAGGTCACCGGATGATCGAGAGCATGCCCCGTGCGTTCGATCTCCTCCAAGGGCCGTCCCGCCTGCCGGGCCGCTTCGTGGATGCAGGCGAAAAAGCTTTCGGCATCGACCCGGTTCGAACACGAGGCCTGAACCAGGACGCCACCCGGAGCCAGGACTGACAAGCCAAGCCGGGTCAAGCGGGCATAGGCGGCAAGCGCCGTCTCCACCTCGGCCCGCGACTGCGCAAACATGGGCGGATCCAAGACGACCAGGCCAAAGCGCTTTCCGGTCTTTCGCATCTCCTCCAAGGCCACGAAGGCGTCTTGAGCCAACGCTTCGTGGGGGCAGCGCGCCACCGTCGGATCGAAGCGATTGTGGGCGAAATTGCGACGAGCCGCCTCGGTCGCCGGAACGCTGAGATCGACGCTGGTGACGCTCTTGGCACCACCACGCGCCGCATACACCGAAAATCCTCCAGTGTACGAAAAGACGTTGAGCACATCGCGCCCCCGCGAGAGAGCCTCCACCCGTGCCCGGTTGTCGCGCTGATCGAGGAAGAACCCGGTCTTCTGGCCGATCACGGGCTCGGCTTCGAAGACGATGCCGTTCTCACGAAAGAGGACCGGCCCGGAAAGTTCGGGCCCGGACAGGATCTGTCCATCGCGCAGTCCGTGAAGGTGCTTGGGTTGGGACTGCATCGCGCGGTTCAAGCGCAGGACCACGCGCTCCCATCCGTGGATCGCCATCAACCCTTCCCACAGCACCGGCAGGTGGGGAATCCAACACGGCGAGTACAGCTTGATCACGCAGGTGTCGGCAAAGGCATCGACCACCACGCCCGGCAGACCGTCGTTCTCCCCGTTGACCAACCGGTACCCGTCCGTCTTGTGGGCCGGATCGTCCATCAATGTCGCCCGCAAGGCGGCGGCTCCGGCAAGCTTCCCGTGGAACCATGCCGCGTCGATCTTCACCGGGCTTCCCGCATGCAGCACGCGCAGGCGGATCGAGGAGGTGGGGTCCCAAAGTCCGATGCCCACGAAGCGCTTCTTGCCATCAAAGACCACCGCCAGATCGCCCGGCAATCCCATGGGGTCTTCCGGCACCCAGGTGTCGTAGATCCAAGGGCCGCCCTGCCGCATCTTCTTCTCCCCCGCCGGGGTCAGTCGCAACGACAGGCGTCGCTCGGAAACCTTCGGCAAAGCCTGGAAAATCTCAAGCACTGGCAGCACTCCCTTGCAACGGCCCCGTCGACACCGACGAGGCCACCGTGCCGCAAAGGTACCATCACATCTGGAAAGCCACGCCTGAACGCTCCCGCGTCGCGAACCAGCGGGCCCATTCCAAGTCCTCGGGACCGGTGATCTTGCGCAACCGGTCGGCCCCGGGCACCAGCCGCACCGGATCGCCGCATGCTTCGATCAAACCGGCCTCGTCCGTCAAACCCATCGTCTCGAGATCGGGTCGACGGTAGCACTCCAGGAGAAGCGACCGGCGAAAGGCTTGGGGCGTCTGGGTCAGCCAGACCCGACGACGATCGAGGGTCTTTTCCACCACCGGCTCGCGCCCGACACCGGCCCACTTGATCGTATCGGTCGCGGGAAGAGCCAAGGTGCACGCACCGTCCTGCGCAGCGGCTTCCAAGGCGGCATCCACATCCTCCCCTTGCAGGAAGGGACGCGCCACATCGTGAACCAGCACGAGATCGGGATCCTGCGCGCAGGCAAGCACGCCATTGCGCACCGACATCCACCGCTCCGCGCCGCCTTGAGCCAACCGGATCCTTCCGGACTTCACGGCAAGTTGATGCTTGACTTCAAGCAGATCCCACAGGGCATCCTCCTCCCCTGCACCCAGCACCAGGACAATTTCCCCGATGCCTGGATGAGCGAGCAGAACATCGAGGCTCCAGAGAAAGACGGGCTTTCCCGCCAGATCCAGGAACTGCTTCGGTCGCGAGGCACCGATACGGGATCCGATTCCGGCGCATGGAAGGATGGCGGCAGCAGTGAAATTGGGCATGGTCGGGAAATCTGCATTCTTGCAACCCGGGAGAAATCCCCGGAACCCGCCTGAAACAATCAAGGGCGGCTCAGTGCTTCTGGCCCTTCACCCCTTGGATCCAGATCCATGCGGTCAGCAATTGAAAAGGACTGGTGACGACATCCAGAGGAATGGTCAGAATCAGCGGGATGCCTGCCCGGATCTGCGCAGCCCGGACATCCTTCGGACGCACGGGGTGGCGCAGGATATTGAACGGCAGCCGCACGACCGAATCTTGGCGCAGAAACAGAAGGCTGGAGCCCTGCTGCATCGCCAAGGCGCTGGATGACCACGGCGCCCCGCGTCGCAGCTTGAGCTGCAGCAGCGCCGTGGAATTGCCGGCGGAATCGGACGGATGGAAATCCATCGGCGCATCGGTGATGACCAGATCCATGGTGCGCCCATCAGGGACGGGCAAGCATGGCGGCAGGCTGTCGGTGAGCAAGGCTTCGTCCCGCAGCAGTCTCAAGTAAAGCACGGAATCCGAGAGATCCACACGCCAAGCCGGGATCGAATCACCGCAGACCTGCGGGCAAGTCAGTTGTCGCGGTCCGGTGAACTCCCCCCAGTCCAAGGCCTCGCCATAGGTGGACTGCAGGTTTTTTCCGGCGTTGTCGATGTTGTCCCGGATATCCATGGAAAAGCAACCGGCAAGCATCGAGGCGACA
>JBDKGV010000307.1:0-3502 GCA_039798005.1 Fibrobacterota bacterium | reverse complement strand
CCGGAGCCGGACGCTGGACCTACGACTTTGACTGGGCCTTGGACCATCTGCAGGGAATCGGGGGAAGGGTGTCGCTTGCCTTGCCCGTGACGCTTGATTCGATCGCGTTGCCGCATTGGCCGGCCTTCCTTCTTGATTTGCTGCCGGCGGGACCGGCGCGGGATCGCTGGCTTTCGCTCCTGGAGCTTCCCAACGGACCGGGCGCCGATTGGCCTCTTCTGTTGCATGCCGGTCGCGCTCCGGTGGGGAACCTGCGGTTGGCTCATGCCCGTGACTGGAAGCCCGAACTGGTGCGTGGGTTCACCCGCGAAGAAGTGCTGGAGCACGGCGGGCGGTTCCTGGACTTCATGCGGCAGGCGCAGGAGGTGCAGTTCGGCGCGCGCAACGATTCGCCCTACTCGGCCGCCGACACGCAGGGGGCTGCGCCCAAGTATCTGCTCACCCGGGATCGCGAGGGGCTCTGGTGGGCCGAGGGGACGCTCCCTGACAAATTCTGTCATGCATTCTTCTTGGTGAAGTATCCGCGCGGCGAGTCGCATCTGGACAAGGTCGTGCTGCAGGCCGAGGTCGCCTGCCTTGAAGTGGCGCGAGCCTTCGGGCTTCGTTGCGGGGCGCCGTTGGAATGGGAACGCGACTGCCTCTGGGTGCCGCGCTTCGATCGCCGCGTCGAAGGGGATACGGTGCATCGCTTGGGTCTGGAGTCGCTGTGCTCGGCCCTTGGAGTGGCGAAGTTCGGGCACACCTTTGCGCACGAGGAGCTGTGCGGGGCCATTGCGCGCTTCTCGTCGCAGCCGCAGGAGGATCTCCTGGAATACCTGGGCCGCGATGTGGTGAACCTCGCGCTTGGAAACACTGACAACCACGCGCGCAACACGGCCTTCCTGAAGGAGGGGGAGGAGATCCGGCTTTCGCCCCTCTACGACTTGGCCCCGATGGAGCTTGATCCGGAAGGGATCCTGCGTTGCGTGCGCTGGGAAGGCGAGCGGCATCTCGCTCCGGACTGGGAGCGGGTGGTCAGCTTCCTCGCCCAGTGGGTCGAACGCGATCGTCTGGTGCAGCGTCTGCGGGAGCTCGGGCCATGGGTCCGATCGCTCGGGGAGCGGGACTGGGGACTTTCCCATGATGTCGTTGAACGGTGCCGCGCCCGGTGGGAGCCGATGGCACAGGCTCTGGATGCGGTGCGATGAAGCGGCGGCGTCTGGCCCCGGAAGTCCTGGAGGCGCGCCGCAACGCGCTGCGACTGCAGGTGCGCGAAGGGAAACTGACGATCGGGGAGACCGTGCGCGAGATGCGCAAGCTCACCGGGCTCACCCAGAAGGATTATGCCGAGAAGGTAGTAGGGATCTTTCCGCGCGTGCTCATGGACATCGAGCGCGGCTCGGCGAACCCGACCCTGGAGACGCTGGAGAAGCTGGCCAAGCCTTGGGGCTGGACGATCGGGTTCGTGCCGCCGCCGTAACCCGATGTGGAAGGGCGGTGGCCCGGCAGGCAGCCCGACCCCGCTGGGATGGAATAGGACGATTGTCGCAAGCGGGGTTGCGCCCGAAGCCGCCTTTGTACCTTGAGCCCCGTGAACGAAAAGACCTACTACATCGAGACCTACGGCTGCCAGATGAACGAATACGATTCGGCGCTGGTGGAAAGCCTCTTGGAAACCGAAGGCTACACCAAGGCAAGCGTTCCTGAAGGGGCCGATGTGGTGCTGGTGAACACCTGCTCGGTGCGCGAGAAGGCCGAGGAGACCGCCTACGAGAAGCTGCGGAATTTCCAGGCACTCAAGAAATCCAAGCCCGGCATGAAGCTGGGGATGATCGGGTGCATGGCCGAGAACAAGAAGGAAAGCGTCTTCACGCGCCTCCCCAAGCTCGACCTTGCTGTGGGGCCCGACCATTACGAGGAGCTGGGCCATTTGCTGGGGCTTTCGGGGCGCAACACGAGCCTTGGCACCTCGCGGGCAAGCGTCTACGAAGGCGCCTATGCGCAGGCGATCTCCGGGGCGGCGGCCCATGTGGCGGTGCAGCGCGGCTGCAACTTCCATTGCGCCTATTGCATCGTGCCCTCCACGCGGGGGCCGGAGAAGAGCCGCTCCCTTGCCGATGTGCTGGAGGAGGTGCGTCGCTTGGCCAAGAAGGGCGTGGTCGAGATCTCGCTTTTGGGCCAGACCGTGAACGCCTACCGTGCCGCCGATGGCACTTGGATCGAGCTGTTGCACGCCGTGTCGCAGGTGGAAGGAATCGAGCGCATCCGCTACACCTCGCCGCATCCGCGCTACTTCACAAGGCCGGTGGTGGAGGCGATGGCGCAGCTCCCGAAGGTGATGCCGCATGTGCATCTGCCGGTGCAGTCGGGCTCGACGCCCATCCTCAAGGCCATGAAGCGGCAGTACACCCGCGACCACTACCTGGCGACGGTCGAGCGCTTGCGTGAGCTGATTCCCGGCGTCTCGATCACCACCGACATCATCGCGGGCTTTCCCGGCGAGACGCTGGAGGACCACGAGGCCACCCTGTCCCTGATGGAGGCCGTGCGCTTTGAGCAGGCCTTCATGTTCGCCTATTCCCCGCGGCCCGGCACGCCCTCGGCGCTGGTGGAGGAATCGATCGACGCGACGGAAAAGCAGCGGCGACTGGCCGAGATCATCGAGCTGCAGCACGAGCACACCCGTCAGCGGCTGGATGAATCGGTGGGATTGACAGAATCCGTCATGCTCGAAGGGCCGTCCCGGCGCGAGGCGACCGAGTGGATCGGGAAGACGCCGCAGTGGCGCAAGGTGATCGTGGACCCGGGCGAGGGAGCGGTGGCCGGACAGATTTTGTCGGTGAAGATCACGGCACGGCGCGGCACGGTGCTGTGGGGGGAGCGGGCGTAAAGGGCCAGCGTATCGTCAGGAAATGGCATAGCTTCATGGAATGACCCTGCTTCGGACCGTATTTTCGCTCGTGAGTTGCCTTGCGCTTCGACCCTGTGCCGAACCGGCCCGAGGTGCCGATGTCAGTTGGTTGACCCAGATGGAGGCCAACGGCCGGGTGCTTCGGGACTCGGCCGGAACTCCTCGCGACCAGTTGGATCTGCTCAAGAGCTACGGAATCAACAGCGTGCGTCTGAGGGTGTGGGTGAATCCCGATTCAGGCTGGTGCAACAAGGCCGACCTTTTGACCAAGGCGATCCGTGCCCGCAAGCAAGGGATGCGGATCATGATCAACTTCCACTACAGCGACACCTGGGTCGACCCCGGGGTCCAGGGCAAGCCGGCCGCGTGGGCCGGTCACGACTTGGCGGGACTTGTCAAGGATGTGGCTGCGCACACGAGCGAGGTCCTGACGACCTTGCGCGACAGCGGGGTGACTCCGGAGTGGGTGCAGATCGGCAACGAGACCAACGACGGGATGCTGTGGCAGGAAGGACGGGCGACGGTGAACATGGCCGGGTTCGCAAGTCTCATCCAGAGCGGATCGAAGGCGGCCAAGGCGATCTTCCCTCAGATCAAGGTGGTGGTGCATCT
>JBDKGV010000306.1:0-3548 GCA_039798005.1 Fibrobacterota bacterium | reverse complement strand
CGCGCACGCGTGTACCTTTGCGCCATGTTTGAAAAGCTTGCCCTCTGGAGCAGTCTGGTGCGCCTCTCGCACACGGTGTTCGCCCTTCCGTTCGCCTTGGCCGGGCTCCTGATCGGATCACAAGGCCTGCCCCACCCGTGGACGCTTTTGCTGGTGCTTGGTTGCATGGTCACCGCCCGCAACGCCGCCATGGCCTTCAACCGGTTGATCGACCGCGACATCGACGCCAAGAACCCCCGCACGGCCAAGCGGCACATCCCGGCAGGCCTGCTCACGCCGCAAGCCGTGACAATTTTTGTCCTGGCAAACTCCGCGCTTTTCGTGATGCTTGCCGGACTTCTGAACCGCCTGTGCCTGATCCTCTCGCCGGTGGCCCTGTTGCTGGTGCTGGGCTACTCGCTGACCAAGCGCTTCACCTCGCTGTGCCATGTTTGGCTGGGCCTTGCCATCGGCATCTCGCCCCTTGCCGCCTCCATGGCCGCCTCAGGGACCTTCCAACCGGCTCCGGCACTGCTGGGTCTTGCGCTGTGGTTTTGGATGAGCGGCTTCGATGTGATCTACGCCACCCAGGACGAGGAGGCCGACCGGGCCCTGGGGATGCATTCAATCCCCGCTGCGCTAGGCCGCAAGAACGCCCTGCGCCTGGCGGCCGCCTTTCACGCGACTGTACCGGTGCTTCTGTACCTGTGCGGGCATCTGGCCGGTTGGGGACTGGTCTGGAACGCTCTGGTGGCCGGGATCGCAGGCCTTCTGGTCTGGATGCATTTCTTCCGCCAAGGCGACGACCTCTCGATGCAGGACGGGTTCTTCCGCGCCAATGCGTTGGTGAGCCTGCTGGTGCTCGTGGGCACCGCATGGGAAGTGCTGACGCGCTGATTCGGTGCCCCGTCGCGCCAGGGATGCCGGCCGAGAGGCCCAAGACCCCGCAGCCGTACAGACGACCCGGTGGGGCGTCTCGACAAACGGCGAGGAGGCTTGGCAGGCAGCCCGGCCCCGCCCATGGCGGGGAGGCGCCCGAAGGCTGACTAGGCCGTCTTTTCGCCCGCGTCGGGGGCGTCCACCCGGTCCCACGATGGCGGCGGGAGCACCGGTACCACGGGCTTCTTCCGATCCTTGGGCTTGTGGTCCTCGATGCGCTTCCACAGACGCCAGACGAACATGAGCACCCCGATCACCACAAGCAGACGCTCGATCCATTTCTGGATGCGCATGGGCAGCACGAAGAGCATGCGCACGATCGCGAAGATCACGCCTTGGCCTGCGATCCGTGCTGGAGATAAGACAGAATCTGTCCGTGAAGCGCCGCGTTCCCCGACAGGCCGTTGCCCTTCTCGGGGTCGTTGGTGCCATCCATCGCCGTGAACACGCCACCGGCCTCGGGCAGGATGATGGACATGGGAGCCACGTCCCAGATCGCAACGACCGGATCGAGCATGGCCTCGGCGCGGCCGCTGGCCACCAGCAGGTGCCCGTAGCAATCGCCCCAGCCGCGATGGAGTCCGGCCTTCTCGCGCAGTTCGCGCCAAGGTTCGCCCCAGATCGAACGGCCCACCGTGGTGCAGCTGCCGTCCAGCAGGAGGGCGTCGGAAAGTTCGGTGACATCGGAGACGCGGGTGGGCTTGCCGTCCCAGAAGGCGCCCTTGCCTCGGGTCGCCCACACCGTCTCGGAAAGGGCGGGCATGTGGATGATGCCAAGCTTGGAGACCCCGTTGTGCTGGAGCGCAAGCAAGGTGCCAAAGAGCGGCATGCCGTGGATGAAGGCCTTGGTGCCGTCGATCGGGTCGATCACCCAGCGCCACTCGGCGCCCGGGTTGTCTTCGCCGAACTCCTCGCCCAGCACGGCATGGTCCCTCCAGGTCTCGTGGATGCGCGCACGCAGAAAGATTTCCGCCTCGCGGTCGGCTTCGGTGACCGGGGTGTTGTCGCGCTTCTTCACCACCTCGATGCCGCAGCGGTAGCGGCCCAGGATTCCCTGTCCGGCTTCGCGGACCCATTCGAGCGATCGTTCCAGGGCTTCGGCGAGAAAGGCGTCGTGAGTCATGCCCCTAATGGTAATTCCCGCAAGGCCACCCCGGCGCAGGACACGCGCCAACCCGAAGCCAACTATCTTTGGCGCCATGAAAGGACGCCTGCGCTCCATCGGTCTCTGGATCGCAAGTCTTGTCGGCATCGGCGCGCTGGCCGGGCTGTCGTCCTCGTTCTTCCTGCAGGTGTTGGATCGGATCGGGGAACTCTTTGCCTCCCACCCTTGGCTTGCCTTGGGGCTCCCCCTTTTCGGGGTACTTTCGGCGTGGCTCTACCAGCGCACGGGCGGCCTTTCCGAAAGGGGAACCAACCTTCTTCTGGAGGAGATCCAGTCCCCCTCACGGCCCGTGCCTTGGCAGATGGCTCCGCTGGTCCTGGTCGGCACCTTCCTCACCCACTTGGGCGGAGGCTCGGCCGGTCGCGAAGGCACCGCCGTGCAGATGGCCGGATCGCTTTCGGACACCTTGGGGCGCTTCCTGCGCCTTCCCACGACATTCAGGCCCACCCTCCTGCGCGCCGGAGCCAGCGCCGGTTTTGCCGCCGTCTTCGGCACGCCCTGGGCCGGATGCCTCTTTGGCATGGAGGTCGCCGTCACCGGCCGCATCGCCTGGAGCGCCTTGGTCCCCTGCCTTGCCAGCGGCTGGATCGCCCACCACATCGCCCTTCTCACCGGCGCCCGGCACACTCTGTACACCGTCTTGCAGTGGCCCTCGCTCACCCCATCCACCCTCGCCTATCTGCTTGTCGCCGGCCTTGCCTTCGGCCTCACCGCGCGTTTCTACTCGACCATCGTCCACCTCCTCACCCGCCATTCCAAGCGGTTCGTGCCCAATCCGTTGGCACGAATCGCCATCGGAGGAAGCCTTGTCGCCTGCGTCCTGCTTGCCGTCCCCACCGGACTTCGCTACGCGGGCTTGGGCCTTCCGATCATGATGGACAGTTTCCGTCAAACCCTGCCGCCATGGGACTTCGCCGCCAAGGCCGTGCTCACCGCCACGACCCTTGGCTTCGGCTTCAAGGGAGGCGAGGTCACGCCGCTCTTCTGCGTGGGGGCAAGCCTTGGGAACGCCCTTTCCGCCGTCCTTTCCCTGCCCATGTCGTTCCTTGCGGCCATGGGCTTTGTGGCGGTCTTCGGCGCCTGCGCCAACGTGCCGCTCTCCGCCAGCCTCATGGCTTTCGAGCTCTTCGGACCCGCCGCCCTGCCGTGGGCTCTCTTCACCTGCCTGGTGGCCTTCTCGGTCTCCGGGAAAACCGGGATCTACACCTCCCAAGGACGCACTTTTGACAAATTCTGACAATTCCGACATCGCCCCGAAGCCCGAATTCCTGGCCCAGGATATCGCGATCCTCCACGAGGACGCCGCCCTTGTCGTGGTGGAAAAGCCCATCGGCCTACCGGTCATCCCGGGCCGCTACGATCCCACGTGCCTGGTGGACATCCTCTCCAAGGCCCGCGGCGAGAAGCTCTGGGTGGTGCACCGCATCGACCAGGAGACCAGCGGCATCGTACTGTTCGCCCGCAC
>JBDKGV010000305.1:0-3553 GCA_039798005.1 Fibrobacterota bacterium | reverse complement strand
CCGTCCCGTCCATGGAACCTCGCAGGCTTGTCCGTTGCTTCGTGTGCTCATGGTCTTGAACCTCCCGCGCATCCTTGCGCCATCGCTCTGACATCGTTTCCATCCCCCTCTTGGTCACTTCCAAGACGCAGGGCAGATCGGACAACCGTCATACAAGCACATTTCCTGCCAAACGCTTGATGTGGCACACTGGGGACCATAGACCAGAAATGTGTCTGCATGGCGGCAAGAAGTGCCCATTCCCGAACAGGTCATTCTTGCCATGGCGCTCGGATCCGTTGCCGAGAAATCAATGGCCAGCTTCCAGCTGTGACTGGCACGCCATTTGAATACCTTGACTGCATGCGAGTCTTTCATCCAGCCTCAACCGTGCCGCAATTGTCCCGAAGCATCCGCTTGTGGTGCATGGCCATCCTCTTGCTGAACGGCATTTCCTTCGCACTGGAAAGCGTCTCGCACTCGAACTATGCGCAAGTCAAATCAACAGCGCTCTACTCCCGGGCCGATTCGCTCCCCGTTGTCGGCAAGACCTTTCGCGTGGTCTCGGTGAAGGACTTGCGCCAGATCAGCATCGACAATTCACGCATGCTTGGCTCGACCAGTTCAGGTCCATTCCAGGAACGCACATGGCTTTGGGCCGATGAGGCCGTGGATCAGGATGTCAAACGGCAACTGGATCTGTGGTTCCCTGATTCGGGCGCCGCCAAGCTGACCGAGATCCGGATCGAAATCGCATCGTTTGAGACATGGACCGTCCCGACCACCAATCCGGCTTCCGCCAAAGCCCTGGTCAGGCTTCGAGTCATCTCGGTGGAGAACAACTGGCGCGGCATGCAAGTCGAAGCAAGCCTTGTCCGGGAAGGCCCCAATACCCCGGAAAATCAGGCTGCGCTGCTGCGATCCTGCCTGCGAAATGCCCTGTTCTATATCATTGGCCAGGATTGGAGCAACATGCCCCCCCTCCCCAAGGTAGGAGAACGGGGGCCGGAGCCCGATTCGTGGACCAATGCGCTGCGTTTGAGCGGAAACCGCCCGCAGTCGGTGTCACGCACCCTGGTCCATGCCTCCCAGACCATCGGACAGTCGGGCTACGGAACCTCCATCCGCGCCATCTTCTACCATGAACCCGAAACCGATCTCAATCCGGAATTCTGGGCAGGTGTCCGTTTGCGCGATCCCGATGTCGACGGCTATGACGCATGGGTCGCCGAGGTGATGGGCGGCAAAGGCTATCAGAAGCGACTTGGCGCAACCTCGATCGTGATGGTCAGCACCTTCGGCATGCTTTTCGGCATCGAGAAGTTCCAGGAAGAAGGCCACTCCAAGGACTTCTGGAAGTATGTGGGATTTGAAACCCGCTCCGGTGGACGATGGGAACCCGAAGGATTCAAGGGAATCTCGGGGGAAGTCGGCGCCCACGGTGCCATCCGCATCCCCTCGACCTTGCAGTTCTTCGATTTTGGCTTCTATATCGAAATCGGCAACCGGTTCTGATTCCACCTCCCGGCAGCATCACTGCCGGTGTTTCTTGAGTGATTCCGGGGCCACGGCAGGTCTTCAAGACATTTGACCCGATTGGTTCAGGAAAACCGGAAGTTGGGTCATTTCCGCATATCCTCTTGCGGTCGAACCGACCACAAAACTAGACTGTCGTTGCCGATGCGACTTCTGATGCTGATCATCCTCCTGCTTGGTTTCACGACTCAGGCAGCGACACCGACCGTGACCGATGGCACGTTGGACCTGCGGCAGTGGGACTTCAAACAAGGAACGGTCCGGCTCGACGGTCTCTGGCACTTCCAGACGGGCCTTGCCATGTCAAAGGGCTCCCACGGCAAGCATTGGATGAGCGTCCCCGGCTACTGGGGCACCAACGACTCCACCGGAGGGGAGCGCGTCGCCTCCTACCACATCAAGCTCATCCTTCCGGACCACGCCCCGGAACTGCTGGCCATCCGCCCGATCCGCCCATCGAACCATTGCCTGCGCATCCTTCTGGATGGCAAGGAGCAAGGTGAGTTGGGCGTCTTCGGGACATCGGCGCTTGGTGCCGAGCCTCGCTTCACCTCCAAGCCGGTATTCCTGCCCGTTTCACCGGGCACCCATGACCTCGTGATCGAAGCCGCTTTTTTCCATATGCGGGGAAAAGGCATCCCACGCCCCTTGGAACTGGGTACGGCCGAATCGGTCCAGACCAACGAGACTCGCATCCAAGGATTCAACGCGTTCCTTGCCGGCAGCTTGTTCTTATTGGGACTTCAGTTCGGGGTCGTGTGGTGGAACCGCCGTCGCCATCTTTCCACCGGCCTTTTCGCCCTGATTTGCCTTTTCAGTCTGGCCCGGCACCTTGTCACGACCTCCTGCTCGATCGAGGAGTACCTGCCGTGGATCGATTGGGAGATCCACCTTCGCGTCGAATATCTGACATTCGGGACCATCATCCTGTGGATCTACTGGTTCACCTTCGACCTGTATCCCAAGCATCTACCCCGTGGGATCCTGGTGTTCCTGCAAATTTCGGCCGCCGCCTACACGTTCTTCACGCTGATGGCCCCACCGGTCCTGATTTCAGCCTCCGTCTGGTACTATCAGATCATCCATCTCCTGGTCATTCCCGTGATTCTCACCGGATTGGTTCGTGCGACCCTGAAACGAGAAAGTGGATCCGGGCTGTATCTCGCGGGATTTGGAATCCTCGCCACGGCCGTCGTCAACGACATCCTGTACGCCATGCAGATCGTCCATACCGGCCTATGGGCCCCGGCGGGAATGCTTGCCCTGGTCCTGGCCTTGGCGATCGTGACCTCCAAAAGAACGACCAGTCAATCCCAAAGCTTGATCCGGAGCATCGAAGCGCGCAGCTTGGACATCGCAAGTCTGTGGGAATTGAACCACCTCGACTTTGCCGGCCATCACGAGCGGGTCGCCATTCTTTCGGAGCAACTGGCCAAGGTCATCCAACTTTCCCCGGACTTGGTCGATGCGATCCGCCGGGGCGCCGCGATCCACGATGCCGCCATGGCCGAGATCCCGATGGAGATTCTCCTGAAGCCTTCCAGCCTATCCGGACAGGAAAGGCTGGAGCTCGCAAGACACACGCAGGCCAAGCCGCTTTTGATCGCACGCGACCAAACAGGCGCCGATGTGGACATCGTTCATTCTCATCACGAACACTGGGACGGTTCGGGCTATCCCGACAATCTCTCGGGTGAAAACATCCCGCTGGCGGCCCGCATCGTGGCGATTGCCAACATCTGGGACGCCTTGACCCATGACCGCCCCCATCGGCCGGCCTTGAGCCTTCAGGATGCATTGGATCAGATGCAGCGAGAACGGGGCCGCTCCCTGGACCCGAAGCTTCTCGACATCTTTCTTGGACAGGGAATCTGGAAGGTCACTCTCAAGGACGGGAACCTTCCCCGTCCTTGAGCACCATCCGCGCTCAGATCCCTTGGCGGAGAGTCACGATGAGATCCACGATCCCCGGATCGGCAAGCGTTGAGATGTCCCCCAAGTTCGAGACGTCCTGCTCTGCGATCTTGCGCAGGATGCG
>JBDKGV010000304.1:0-3561 GCA_039798005.1 Fibrobacterota bacterium | reverse complement strand
CAGGTCACTCCCGCCCCCTCCGCTCTTCCAACCTTTCTGGGATTTCAACCGGGTCCCGTCGAAGGTACCCGAGGCCTCGACATGTTCCTGAAGTGCGGTCCACTCGGTGTCGGAGGGGACACGCCAGCCATCTGGACAAATGCCCTGCACCGTCCTGCGCGTCGAATCCGCGCCTTCCCCCATGACTTCCTTCCACGAATAGAGGCGCCCACAGGGGATGCAGTCCTCGTCCACCCCCTGACCACACGAACCCAATTTCTTGTCCATCCCGGAATAATTGAGATTCTGAGCCATCCAAGTCCGGTTGCCGATCTTGACCACGCGATAGAGGTGCCCATCTCTTGAGTCCAGCAACTGGCCATAGCGAATGTCTTCATTCCAAGACAGTCCCGGGACCGGACGATCCTGGGGCACACGGGAAGGCATGCCGCCGTCCCCTTGAGCGGGAATCTCCGCAACGGCAAAGGCGCCAACCGCCACCATCCCCGTGAACCAACCCGCCAATCTTGCCATGACCTCTCCCCTTTGCTTGAACGGATCCATTGGACCAATAAACCACCCAGCAGCAGGCCCGCGAGGTTTTTCTTTGGCAAGCGTCGGGCCGTTGATGCAAGCTGCGAGGAATCAGACCCGAAGAGATTGACATCATACCAAGCAATGCGAGGGTCTCGCCCGGGAAACCTGCTCAAGAGCCCCACACACCAAGTACCTTGGCCTGCCATGCAGACAGACCAGGATGTGATCGTGATCGGAGCAGGGGCCTCCGGGTTGATGTGCGCCATCGAAGCCGGCAAGCGCGGGCGCAAGGTGATGGTGCTTGACCACCGCCCGGGCCCGGGCAGCAAGATCCTGATCGCGGGCGGAGGGCGCTGCAACTTCACCAATCTCCATGTGACCCCCAAGCACTACGTGTCGGGGAATCCCCATTTCTGCAAGTCGGCCCTCTCGCGCTTCACCGCGCGCGATTTTCTGGAACTGGTGACCCGCCACGGGATTCCTTTCGAGGAGCGCAGCCACGGCCAGCTCTTTTGCAGGCACAAGGCCCGCGACCTGCTGGATATGCTGCTTGCGATGGCTCGCGAGGCCCAGGTCGAGTTCCGCTACGACTGCGAGATCGCATCGGTGGCGCGCGAAGAGAACGGGTTCATGGTCCGGACCAGCCTCGGCTCTTTCCAAGGCGCAAGCCTGGTGGTGGCCACCGGAGGCCTCTCGATCCCCACCGTGGGCGCATCGCCACTGGGCTACAAGATCGCCGAACAGTTCGGATTGAGCATCATGCCCGTCAGTGCGGGCCTGGTCCCGTTCACGCTCCAGCCGCAGCTCAAGGAGCAGTTGGCCGAGCTCCCCGGCATCGCGGTGCCCGCCACCCTGACGGTCGGCGACTTCAAGTACACCGAGAACCTGCTCTTCACGCACCGGGGCCTCTCAGGCCCCGTGGTCCTGCAGGCATCCAACCATTGGAGCCTTGGGCAGGAAGTTTGCATCGACCTGCTTCCCGGACAGGATCTGTCAAACCTGCTTGCCAAGGGACGGGTCCGCCATCCCGACAAGCAGGTGCGCAACCTGTTGGTGGATCTCCTGCCCAAGCGTCTGGCCGAGGCCATCCTGCCCGAGCCCCTTGCCAACGCCCGCCTGGTCACGCTGATCCCGGCGCAGGTGACGGAAATTGTCAAGCGGCTCCAGGACTGGCGCATCAAGCCCGCCGGCACCGAAGGCTACCGCACCGCCGAGGTCACGCGCGGCGGCGTGGACTGCAACGCGCTCTCCTCGAAAACCATGGAGGCCCGCAAGGTGCCCGGCCTCTACTTCATCGGAGAAGTGGTCGATGTGACCGGCGCCTTGGGAGGCTACAACCTCCAGTGGGCTTGGGCTTCCGGATGGTGTGCCGGGCAGTACGTGTAACAGCCACAACTCCTTAACCGGCTGGCTGGGAGGCTACAACCTGCAGTGGGCAGAGGGCTTCCGGATGGTGCGCCGGACAGTACGTGTAGGCCCCAAACCGTTTCCGGGATGCCGACAGACAGACCCGGAATCTCGCGGCAAGTCCTACCGGATCCTCAATCCTGGAGGCAGCGGAGAGATAAACCGGTTGGCTTGTTGCCGTAGCTGCGGTACACGTTTGCGTAGCCGTTGCTGAAGTACCGGTCCCACGCGCCCGACCCTACGTAGTACACGGAGGCAGACCAGACGTAGGCGCTGAAACCGAGGTGGCTGAACGAACCGTCGGCGAGGCGGTAGCCCGCCGACAGAACCGTAAAGCCATAATCATCAGCTTCCTTCAAGGTATCAGACCAATCATTCGTGGCCTTCAGTCCGATAGCAGCCGTCTCCTTGGTCAAGGTCGTGTCGGTCAGCTTGGTCCACTCCGCATCTTTGGGAACATGCCACCCACTGGGGCAAGCACCTCGACGTTTGGCGGCCACCTGGCTTTCACATGACTTCGTGTTGCACGAATCATTCAGACCCATGGCCGCCGCCCACTTGTACAAGCGACCATACTTCGTGCAGTTGGCCGTATTGTTGCCGTAACAAAAAGAGCTGTCCGTCTTGAAGTTCAGGTTCTGCGCCATCCAAACCTGCGTGCCGATCTTCACGATCCGGTAGGTCTGGCCATCGCGTTCATCGGTCAGGTAGCCGTACACGATGGAGGGATTCAGCGTGGTATCCAATGTCCGGACAATTCCTGTCCGCGCTACCGAGATCGTGTCCCGCAACCGCACCTTCCCTTTCCAGAAGTACAGAAGCGTATCGGGGATATCCGCCGCACGGGCCACCACCACAGAAGGACGCGGGGCCGCCACACCGCGGACCGTACCACGACCGGCAACATCTCGGCCTTCGAAGCGCACGGAAAGGCGTCCGTCTTCGAGCATCAAACGACCGGGCGCGACCGGAACTGTATTATGCGACGCGATTCCCACAGGAGTCGAACCCAGAATCCAAGCGCCCGAAGCGTCGGTGGTCGAACTTATTTTGGCCAGCGCCAGACTGACGGTGACCTCGGAAAGAGGCTTGCCATCGGTTCCCAAGACCGTTCCCGAAGCGGTGAGATCGGCAGCTTGGGCGGCAACGGCAAGGGAAAGCAGCGCCGCACAGGCACCAGCGTTCCAAAATCGGGACAGTTTCATGGGGACTCCTTCAGGATACGGGAGGAAGGGACGCAGCGCGTGGCCCTGAGTGGCAAGGTAATTCAAGAGCAATTTGTCTTTGCAAGCATCCTTCCACTGCCCTGATCGGGGCCCCATGTTGCGAGCTTGCTCGCTGTGGAGCAAGTAACCTGACTTTTCCACTGAGCCACAATTGGAAATCCCCTGTCCGTATGGGGTCCGGGGAGCCGGAACTCCCCGGCGGCGGTATCCAAAGGGCCGCGCCCGACCGCGCAACGCGCCAGGAGGGCGCCGACTGTCGTGAGGGCCCTTTGGCCCGGGGACGGGGGCCGGGCAGGCCCCAGCGACAGGCCGCACCGCAGGTGCAACCGAAACCGGGAATGCCCCGGGCGACAGGCCGCACGGAAGTGCAAAAACAAGCCTGGGTGCAGCTCAAGAACAAGACAACCGCGCC
>JBDKGV010000303.1:0-3563 GCA_039798005.1 Fibrobacterota bacterium | reverse complement strand
ATCAACCGCACCAAGGATGCCGGCCGACAGGCCCAAGACCCCGCAGCCATGCTTCGCAAACGAGGCGGAGGGGCGGATTTCATATCCGCCCGCCAATGCATGGTGAGGAGGCTTGGCAGGCAGCCTGACCCCTGACTTTGTCAGGGGTGGTGCCCTCTCATTTTCCGGTCAGGGCGCGTCCCTTGTCCAGGAGAAGCTTCCAAGCGTGCAGGAGATCCTTTTCCAAGGCCCCACCGAGGATGTAGCTGGCGTCCCACCAGAGGATCGATGCGTCCTGGCGTGCAGCGACAAAGGCGACGCTTGAGTCCTTGGCACTGGCCAAGAAGCACAGGCCATCGCGGCACAGCCCTTTGTCCCATTTTTTTTTTCCGGCCACAAGCGCCGGGACGGATTCTGTCCAATTCACGGCGGGAAGCGACAGGGAATCGCGGAACACGGCGTAACCGGTGTGGTTGGCGGTGTTCTTGTCGGAGCGCCATTGGTCGTCGCTGCGGGACCAGGAAACATCGCAACGTCCTTCGCCTTGGCCGCACCACGTGGCCTCGGTGAGCCAGCTTTTCCCTTCCTCGCGGCGGATGGTGGCTTGGATCTTCCGGTCGATCAAATACACATGCAGCACGGCCCCTTCAGTGCGTTCGACTGCGAAGCGTTCCTCGGAGCTGCTTGCCGCGGCGGCATTGCCAGTGAGCGCGGCCCAGGCGGGGAGCTGGGATTCAAGCGTGGCGCGAACCTCCGTGGGCAGGGCGGCAGGGGTGTTCAGGCAAAGGACAAGCAGGAGTGATGAGAGCATGATTGGACCTCCGGTGAGAGCTCGGCGGGAATTCAATGCGGTGGAGAAGTCTCGCGGATTTTTGGCAAGAAGCGCAGGGCGACAGCAGAAAGCAGGCCAAGCAACATGAGCAGGTTCTCGATCCAGCGGCCGTTGCGCACGTAGAAGGAGCCGTCGGGAAGGCCTGAGGTCACGCTGGCCGCGATCACGGTGTCGCTCATCAGGCGGGAACTTGCCAGCACCCGGCCATGGCGGTCGACCACGGCTGAAATGCCGGTGTTGGCTGAACGCACCAGCGGCATGCCGCTTTCCACGGCGCGGAAACGCTGGATGTTGAAGTGTTGCCATGGCCCGATGGACTGGCCGAACCAGCCGTCGTTGGTGAGGTTCACAAGCATCCGGGCGCCCTTTTCATGGGCCATGCGAGCCAGTTCCGGATAGATGAGCTCGTAGCACAGGCTGGGAGCCCAAGGGACGCCTGCGGTGGTCTGGACCTTGATCTCGTGACCGGCACTGAAGCCACCTTGCTCCAGTTCGACCTTGTTGATCAGGGGGATCCAGTCGAAGGGGACGCGTTCGCCAAAGGGCACGAGGAAGATCTTGTCGTAGCGCCAGACCACGGGCTTTTCAGGGGTCAGAAGGAAGGCGCCATTGCGCACATAGGCGCCTTTGGGAGCCGCCGGGTCGCGGTCGAAATCCAAGGCGCCGATGACCACGTCGGTCTTGAGCGAGTCGCTCAGGTGGGTCAGGCGCAGTGATTGGAGCGGGCGCAGCGGCCAGAAATCCGGCATGGCGGTTTCGGGGAAGGCCACCAGATCGACCGGCCCCTGGATGCGCGAGGCGACATCGAAGGTCTTGGCCATCACCCCGGCGAAGTAGGCCTCGTTCCATTTCTTGGTCTGCGGCACGGCGGGTTGGACCACGGCGACCCGCAGGCTCGGACCGACTTGGGGGCGGTTCAGGTTCCATGCTCCCCATCCGATCCAAGCAGCCCAGAACACGGCAACCAATGCCAAGACCGGCCGGGGAAGCCGTGAACTCAAGGAAAGCCAGATCAGAAGTCCTGATCCCACCAAGGCCAAGCTCAAGCCAAAGACGCCCACCAGCGATGCGCCTTGGATCAAGGCAAGGTGGTTGCCGAGGTCGTAGCCCAGATGGTTCCACGGGAAGGCCAGTTCGCCGCTTGAGCGGACCAGTTCCACGCCGACCCAAAGGAAGGGATAGAGGAACAGCCCGAAGCGTCGCTTGTGGCTGTGGGCAAAGAGCCATGCCCAAAGTCCCGACCACAGCGACATGTAGGCGATGAGCAGGGACACGGCGATCAGGATGAGCGGCAGGGGAGCCACGCGGCCCACGGACAGGATCCAGAAGAGGCTCCCGGCGTACTGGGGAACCCCGGAGAGAAAGCCCCAGCCGAAGGCTTGTTTCGGGGTCAGCGGGGCAAGGCATGCGAAGGCAAGGGCCAAGATCAAGGGAAGCGCGGGGCCCAAGGGAAGAGGCGGGACCGCCAAGGCAAGGAGGGACCCGACCAGCAGGGCGGAAGCGACGGGGTGCAAGCGGGGCAGGGTGGGCACGATGGTCAGTCTTGGCCGGGATGGAAGAGCAGGACGAATTCGCCTTTGGGCTCCTTGGGCAGGCCCGCCAGGATCTCGGCGGCGGTGCCCCGCAGGAACTGTTCGTGGAGCTTGGTGAGTTCGCGGGCCAGGACCACCGGACTTTCCGGGAAGAGCACGGCAAGTTCTTCACAGGCGGTGCGCACCTGGTAGGGGCTCACATACCAGCAGCCGGTGCGCTTGGTTCCGCGGATCGCCTCGAACTGGCGCGCCCGTTCGCTTTTCTTGCGACCCAAGAAGCCTTCGAAGGAGAAACGGTCGGTGGGAAGGCCTGAGCACACGATGGCCGAGAGAAACGCGGCGGCACCGGGAATGGGAACCACGGAGACGTCTTCACGGCGGCAGGCGCGCACGAGGTAGAAGGCTTCATCGGAGACGCCAGGAGTGCCCGCGTCGCAGATCACGGCAAAGCTTGCGCCGTTCTTGAGCCGTTCGACAAGCTCCGGAGTGCGGCGCTCCTTGTTGTGGTCGTGGTAGGCGCTGGTGCGCACTTCGATCGCATGGGCTTGGAAGAGCCGTGACGAATGGCGGGTGTCCTCACAAAGGACCTCATCGACCTTGCGCAACACTGAGATGGCGCGCAAGGTGATGTCTTCGAGATTCCCGATCGGGGTGCTGACCACATAGAGGGTGCCTGGTACGATTTCCACAAGAGCCAAGGTAGCTTCTGCGTTTGCCATCGCGCCAAGGACACATCCGCCTCCAAGGCCCCCCTCACTCCTTCGCGGCCTCCAGTCCTTGAGCCCAGCCCAGCATCCACACGAGCGAGG
Source organism: Fibrobacterota bacterium (assembly GCA_039798005.1). Lineage (GTDB taxonomy): Bacteria > Fibrobacterota > Fibrobacteria > UBA5070 > UBA5070 > JBDKGV01. The sequence continues at coordinate 411 of JBDKGV010000303.1, read as the reverse complement.
CGTTCCAGTTGATGCAGGTTTCGTTCGAGGCGTAGGAGCGCCAGTCGTCGATCCAGGAGCGCGCAAGGAAGGGCGATGCGTAGGTCACGCCTCCGGGCGTGTTGGTCACGTTGTCCTGGCGCGCGGCGTTGGGGCCGCCCACCAGGAATCCCGGGAACGGGGCATCGACCGTGTCTCCTTGCATGATGCGATGATGCGGGCGCATCGGGGAGCGGTTGCCGCAGCCGGTCACGAAGCAGGTATCCTGCACGTTGCGTCCAAGCACGTGGTCCAGGATCTCCAGGGCCCCGTCGCGATAGCGCTCCTCGGGCTTGATGCTCCAGGCCGTGGCGAGCACGATGGCGTGGTTGAGAAGGAAGTCGTTCGAACCCCACGGGAAGTTCTCGGAAGGCACGCGCCCTGCCGAGCCTT
>JBDKGV010000302.1:0-3571 GCA_039798005.1 Fibrobacterota bacterium | reverse complement strand
TGGACGGGGCGATGCCGTGCTCAGGCAGGCAAAGAACCCATGAATGGCTGGTGAATCTACTCAGCGCGACGGAAACGGTGAAATCGATGCTACCAAAGCTGGAGATCAACCGCGCAGACTCCTAGGAGGGGATGAGCCGGCTCAACGCGTCGCGCAACTGGACCGATCGGATCGGCTTGGCCAAGTAGTCGTTGGCGCCGGCATCCAGGCAGGCTTGGCGATCACCCGAGAGGGCATTGGCCGTGAGAGCCAGGATCGGGACGTTGATCGTGGCCATTCCCGCCTCCCCGGCCCGGATCCGCCGGATGGCTTCCAGTCCGTCCATGACGGGCATCTGGATGTCCATCAGGATCAGGTCGAAGGATTGCGACTTCAGGGCGTTCAGGGCCTGGAGCCCATCGTCCGCGCACACGCAGTGGATCCCGATCTTGCGCAGGATCCCTTTGGCGACCATGCGGTTGACTTCGTTGTCCTCGGCCAAAAGGACGGATTTGTCCTGGAGGGTCCGGAACACCGGCAGCGCTGAGAAGGTCTCGGTGGGGGATTTTCCCGGCAGGAACGGCAAGGTGAAGGAGAATACGGTGCCTTTGCCGGGGCACGATTCCACCTCGATTCTTCCTCCGAGGTGCTCCACGAGCTGCTTCGAGATCGAAAGGCCGAGCCCCGAGCCTCCGAAGCGTCGGGTGATCGATCCGTCCACCTGCCGGAACGGTTCGAAGATGTGCTTCATCTGGGAGGGCTCGATGCCGATTCCGGTGTCCTCGACCTGGAAGGTGACATGGAGGATCCCGTCCTTGGCTTCCGATGCGTAGGCCGAGAGCGAGACGGATCCGCTTTGCGTGAACTTGACGGCGTTTCCCAGCAGGTTGGTCAGGATCTGTCGCAAACGGCCGGGGTCGCCGCAGACCACCTCGGGGAGGGTCGGCTGGCATTGCAACAGCAGGGCGAGGTGCTTGCGGGTGGCGATGCCGGCGAACAGGACCCTCACATCCTCCAGCAAGGGGGCAAGTGCGAAGTCGATGCTTTCGGGGTCCATCTTGCCGGACTCCAGCCGGCTGTAGTCCAAGATGTCGTTGAGCAGGGTGAGCAGGGAATCGGCGGAGCGCTTCAAGATGGTCAGCTGCTGCTGCTGCTCTGCGGGAAGGTTGGAGCTCTGGAGCAGTTCCGCCATCCCCACGATCCCGTTCATGGGCGTGCGGATCTCGTGGCTCATGTTGGCCAGGAACTGGCTGCGTGCCTGCAGGGCCTCCTCGGCGCGCTCGCGCGCCTTGACCAGCTCCTCCTCGCGCTTGGTGCGTTCGCTCATCAGGTCGTCGAAGTCGTTCTTCACCACAAGGAGCGCATCGACGACCGCGCGCAGGGGATGGCGCATCGAGTACGGGTTCACGTACTGCGACTTGCGGTCCCAGGGAATGTGGGCGATGGTGGAAAGCAGGTCCCGGGCGGTGGCATCCTCTTGGGAGCCGCGCTTGGAATGCAGGCTCATGCCGTGGGAACCGGCGGCCGGGTCTCCATCGAGCCGGGAAAGCAGTTCCAAGGCCTCGTCACGGGAAAGGGCCGTCCAGACATTGGGACGCAGACGGCGCTGGAGCCGGCGGAACCACAGGAAGGGCGTGCGGCGGTCGATGACAACCATCTGCCGCATCATGAAGAGCCGCAGCAAACGCTCCTCGGAGTGTCTGCGGAGCGGTCGGGCGTTCGAGGCGCAGCCCAGGAACCCGGATTGGTCGTGCAGGACCAGGAACCCTCCCAAGGGGGCCGGTTGGCTGGCCAGGAGCTCCTCCACCAGGGCAAGGCCCGGCGCGACATCGGAGATCTCGAGCTTGCCGCGTTCCTGGATGAGCAAGGTGCCGGCCGAGAGCATCTCCACTTCCAAGCTGTAACGGGTTCCGTCGTACCGGGCTTGGCGTGGTGTGGCGGTCGCACCGGCCGTCGTCGCGGCCGTCGCCAAGGGAATCGCCGCATTGACCAGGTTCTGGCAGAACCGCAGCCCCTCGTGGTAGTTCTCTTGGACGACCACGGGGAAGGTCGGTGCCGTGAGCCGGTGGGAAAGCTTCACGTAGAGCCGGATCAACGGGTGCAAGCCGGTGAAGACGATGGCTCCGATGCAGTCCTGCCGGGTCGAGTAGAACTCCGTGTAGCGGTCCCGGGAGAGGTTCTCCACCTTGCTCAGATGGGAATACTCCTCGATGATGAGGATGCGGTGGCCGGGAGAATGGAACTCGGAGAGGATCGCCTCGATGCGCTGGCAGTAGGCGTTCGTGTCGTCGAGGTTCACGCGTCCGAAGGCGCGGGCCACGAAGATGCGTCCGTCCATGGTTCCGATGCGCAGCAGGTAGTGGTCGTTGGAATGGTTCCACTCGGGGCGCGTCCAGAGGGTGCGACCGGTGACGGAGCAGGGGGACTCCTCCGCTTCCATTCCCGGCCTGAGCGGAAACTCTGCTTGCCTCGACTCGTTCTCCTGCATCGCCCTTCATCCTACCAATTCCAGATTCAAGATGTCGGCAAATTGCGGAAATGCCCGATCTCGGGTCCTATGTGGTCGTCGGGCTCGCATTGCGGTACGAAAGCGCTTCGGCCAGATGCAGCTCCTCCACGATCGGCGCCTGGTCCAGGTCCGCGATGGTCCGGGCCACGCGCAAGGTGCGGTCGTGGGCGCGCGCCGAAAGCCCCAATCTCCGGGCCGCCTGGATCAGGAACTGCTTGCTCCCGGAGCGCAATCCGCAGATCTCGCGCAATTGGGCTCCTCCCAGCCGTGAGTTGGGCAGGTCGCCTTGGCGCTTGCGACTGAAAGTGCGGGCCGTCTCCGCCTGCTCGGCAAGATCACAGGAGTTCTGACTGCTTGCCTGCAAGTCCTCCAGGTCTTCCGGCAGGATCGAAGGGATCTCCAGGTGCAGGTCGAAGCGATCCAGGAGCGGCCCCGAAAGGCGCGAGCGGTACCGGGAGATCTCCGTCTCGCTGCAGGTGCAACGGCGCAGCCGGGCGCCGAGATACCCGCAGGGGCAGGGGTTCATGGCCGCCACGACCAGGGTGCGGCATGGGAAGCGCACCGCCATCTGGGCGCGGCTGATGCACACCTCCCCGTCCTCCAGGGGCTGTCGCAAGGATTCCAGCACGCTGCGGGGAAATTCGGCGACCTCATCGAGAAAGAGCACGCCGTGATGGGCAAGCGAAACCTCGCCGGGGCGAGGAACCGAACCTCCTCCCACCAAGGACACCATGGAGGAGGAATGATGAGGGGATCTGAAGGGGCGATGCTGCAACAGTCCGGCGCCGGGTTCGAGCAGTCCGGCGACCGAATGGATGCGAGTCGCTTCCAATCGTTCCTCTCCCGAAAGCAAAGGGAGGATGCCGGGAAGACGCCGTGCCAGCAAGGTCTTCCCCGATCCCGGAGGTCCCCACAGCAGGGCGTTGTGGTTGCCGGTGGCGGCGATGACAAGGGCGCGCTTGGCGCTTTCCTGGCCGCGCACGTCGGAGAAGTCCGGCGGGGAGGCGTGAAATTGAGCGGTGGCCTGGAGTGGTGTCTGCGGGGGGATTTCCGAGGTCTGGACGAGTCTCGTCGCCTGGGAAA
>JBDKGV010000301.1:0-3573 GCA_039798005.1 Fibrobacterota bacterium | reverse complement strand
TGGAATGGGCGAGCAGGGCGGGAGCAGGGCCCCATCCTGTGCCGTGCCGGTTTTTCCATTTTCCCCCTTTCCAAGACGTGGACTGTTTCACTATGTTTGCTTCTCCACGGAGAGGTGGCAGAGTGGTCGATTGCGGCAGACTCGAAATCTGTTGTGGGGCAACCCACCGGGGGTTCAAATCCCTCCCTCTCCGCTCAACCCCCTAGTTGGGGTTCACGAGTGCCAGGGCCTGCGCGGCATTGGAAGACCGAATCCGCCAGGGCCGGAAGGCAGCAACGGTAGGACTACACCAATGAGCGCCGCAGTCACCCTGGTTTTTTGTGTTGTACGGCTCCTTTCGAGGCAACAGAAAAGCATCGGCCTTGCGCTGATGCTTTTCTCGTTTCTGCTGGTGGGCTGCCGCAAGGAAGCGGCGCCGGTCGCAGCCAACCCCGTTCCCCAACGCATCGTCTCCATCACCATCACTGGCGATGTGCTCTTGGATGCGCTCAAGATCCCGCCTGCGCGCATTCAGGCCGTCAGTGCCTTGGCCGATGACCAGGGCATCCACGAAGCGGCGGGTTGCTTTCCCGGCAAGCCTCGTTTGGGGGCGAACTTGGAAAAGATCCTGGCGTTGGGGCCCGACCTCGTGATCGTGGGTTCGTTCCACGATCCTGCCTTCCTGAAGGCGCTCAAAGGGGCGGGCATCCCGCTTCTGGAGCTGGACGACCCGTCGAGCATCGACAAGGTGCGGCTCTTCCTGAAAAGCGCCTCGCGCCGATTGGGCGCGGCGCGCGGGGGCGACAGCCTTGCCGCTTGGATGGACTCCACCTTGGGTGTCGTGCGGGCGCGGGTGGCGGGTTGCAAGAGCGATACCCCGTCGGTCCTGTACTGGTCTGATGGCTACACGGCCGGTGACAAGAACACCGTGGACGAGCTGCTGACAGTGGCCGGAGCCCGCAACCTGGCGGCGCAGATGGGCAAGCACAAGTCCACCCGCATCTCCACCGAGGAGCTGGCCAGCACCGATCCCGATTGGCTGATGCTGTCGGATTGGCTGCACGCCGGATCGGTTCCGTTTCCGGAGCAGGCGCGCACCCTCAAGGCTTGGCGCAATGGCCGGGTGTTGCGGGTCCCCAGCAAGCTGTTGCTGTCCACCAGCCATCGCTTGGCCCTTGCCGCCGACACCTTGCAGAAGGCCTTGCATCGGGACTGTACAAAATGAACTTGGCGTGCTAAATTTGTCGCCCTATGCCACTTTAGCTCAGTTGGTAGAGCAACGCATTCGTAATGCGTGGGTCGGCGGTTCAAGTCCGCCAAGTGGCTCTTGAAAAAGGCCGAGAGGCTTTGGCGAAGGCCGGAATTCCACACAAGGGTTCCGGCCTTTTTCGTGGCGCTGGATGCCGCGAAAGTGAAAGGGCTTCTTCCCTGTGGGAGATCGAATCGAGGAGAACCTACCTTTCCCCCTCATGCCGATCCCCGATCTTTTGCGCACAGCCCTGGCCTTCTTGGGGAGCGCCATCGCCGCCAAGGACCTTGTGGCCCGATTCCAAGGGGCCAAGCCTGATTCGGTGGCCATTCTCCTTGAGGCCATGGAAGCCTTGGGGCAGATCCGTGAAGAGGAAGGCCGCTTCGCGGCGTGAGCCGTGATGCTCAAGATGGCGCAACTGCGAATCCCTGAATACGTCGATCTGGAACGAACCTTCAAGGTTCTTCCTGATCGTGAGATCTCGGACGACAGTCAACGCATTGAACTTGCCTCCGTATCCGGCAAGTCGTTAGCCTGGAACGAACTTCTCACAAAGCCCCGGGTCGTCATCCTGTCCGAGGCAGGGTCAGGCAAGACCAAGGAGATTCGACAAGCGGCGCGGCGCTTGCGAAGTGAAGGACGGCCTGCGTTCTTCTTGCGATTGGAGAACATGTCCTCCAATCCCGAGGACGCTTTCGATGAGGGCACTCTCGAGGAGTTCCAAGAATGGCGTCGGACAGGCGAATGTGCGTGGTTGTTCTTGGATTCGGTCGATGAAGCGAGACTTCACTCCCCCAAGGATTTTGAGAAAGCCATCCGTGCGGTCAAGAGGCAGCTTGGTGATGCTGGTCCAAGGACGCATATCATCCTCACCAGCCGTGCCAGTGAATGGCGGCCAGTTTCGGATCTTCACCTCTGCGAAACTCACATTCCCTTCCATCAGCCGCAAATCCAGGCAGCGAGCGACAGTCAGGATCCGAACGTTTCGACAGCCCCGGAGTGCGATGTCAATTTTCAATTTGTCACCCTTGAGGATTTGAGCCGCGCACAGGTCATGACCTTCGCCAAGGCGTGCGCTCTTGAGGATCTGGACGGATTCCTCAGGGCACTGGATCATGTCGGTGGTGCGACCCACCACTCTCGCCCGGCGGATCTCTTGGAATTGTTCGAGCTTTGGCGCAGCCAGAGACGATTCGGGTCGCGTCATGAACTGATTCAAGCAAGCATCAAGGGACGCCTCAGGGAGCACGACTTGGATCGGGAGCAAGTACGCCTCCTTGATCGTGACAGGGCGCATCAAGCCGCAAAGACATTGGCCGCCGCAACGACCTTGAGCAGATGCCAGGAGATTCTCGTTCCTGACTCCGTGAGGCATCGGAACGGCATCGCCATTGAAGATGTCCTCCCGGATTGGAACGGCCCGGATCGCACAACGCTTCTTTCCCGTCCGCTTTTCGACGAGGAAACCTACGGAACCGTCCGCTTCCATCACCGCTCCGCCCGTGAATATCTGGCGGCGGAATGGTTCGCGGACTTGCTGAACAAGGGAAGCTCGCGTCGAAGCGTCAATGCACTGTTCTTTCGCGAGCAATACGGACATCCGATCGTTGCGCCTGTGTTGCGACCTATTCTCCCATGGCTTGTCCATCTGGACGGGCGCATTTGCCGCGCCGTGCAGGAACACGTGCCGGAGATCTTGCTGGAGGGCGGCGATCCCGCAAGTCTTCCCGTCGAGACCAGACGCGTCGCACTTGAACGGATATGCGAACGTATCGCCGATGGCGATTGCGAGAAGTGGCCAGGAACGCTTGATCATGTGGCAGGCTTTGCCCGGGAGGATTTGACAGAATCTGTACGTTCGGCTTTGGCCCGGCATTCGGGATGCGGCCCTGTGCTGGAATTTCTTCTTCAGTTGGTGTGGAAAGGGCGACTTGTCGGCACATGGGAAGACGTTGCCAAGATCCTTCGCTCCGACTTGTACCGCGGTGAAATCGGGCGTTGGGGATGGATCGCAGCGAGTGCCATCGGCTCGAAGGCCCAGCTTCAGGAACTGCGTGAATGGTACTTGGAAACCGCCGACGAAGTGGACCGCGAGATCCTCTCGACGCTGATCGAAGGACTCCCCTCGGACGAGGATGAGAGTCGGTGGCTGCAGTCAGCTCTGGCTCGGAGTGCAGAAAAGAAGCCGCACAGCTACGACAGCTTGGAACATGAGTTGACAGAATTTGTCGAACGCTTGGATGCCGTGCATCTGCCGGCGTTGCTTGTGGTATTCGATGGGCTGATGCGTTCGGAGTCCGGGGCCTCCGTGCAGGAGGAACTCTCCCATCGTCACCTTTGGCTTT
>JBDKGV010000300.1:0-3581 GCA_039798005.1 Fibrobacterota bacterium | reverse complement strand
GATCGGACTTCTGGGCGATGCCCTTGCCGGTGATCGGGTCCTGGTTCATGTAGAAGCCGTGGAACATCTCGATGAACTTGCGCTTGTCCGCCACGCACTCCTCGTGCGAAGGCAGTTCGATGTAGCCCTCCGGCACGGTCTTGGACTTCCAGCACAGCCCCTTGAGGTCGGACAATTCCTGTCCATTCTCCAAACGCTTGGAGATCTCCACGGAAAGCCGCTCGCCCATGCCGAACACGAGGACGTCGGCCTTGGCATCGAACAGCACCGAGCGACGGATCTTGTCGCTCCAGAAGTCGTAGTGGGTGACACGACGAAGCGAAGCCTCGATGCCGCCGATCACGATGGGCTTGGTGTTCTTGAAGGCCTGGCGCACCAGTCCCGTGTACACGAAGATCGCTCGGTCGGGGCGACTGTCGTTCACGCCGCCGGGCGTGAAGTCGTCGTCGTGGCGGCGCTTCCCGGTGGCGGTGTAGTTCGCGACCATCGAGTCGACGCAACCGGCCGTGATGCCCCACCACAGGCGGGGCTCGCCCAGACGCTTGATGTCATCGAGAGAGTCCCAGCGGGGCTGCGCGATCACGCCCACGCGGTAGCCGGCCTGCACCAGCACCTTGCCCAGCATGGCCGCGCCGCAGAAGGGACTGTCGAGGTAGGCGTCCCCGGTGACCAGGATCACATCGAGTTCGCTCCAGCCCAGTTTCGTCATCTCTTCACGCGTCATCGGCAAGTACATCGGCGCAATCTACCTCAATGCACTCCCGAAAGCACTGGCCATGGAGGTTTCAGCACAGGATGTGCAGGTCTGTTGAACACTCCAAGCCTGCGATCAGAACAGGCGATCCATGCCGTTCACGAGAAACTTGACGACCAGCCAACACACGAGGCTTCCCAAGATCGCCCCGAACACATGCAAGGCAAGGACAGCGGCTTGATCGCGCCACGCATGCAGGAGATCCAGACGCCAAAAATCCACAACGGCGGAAACCACCGCCCCGGCTCCAAAAAGCGGCACGCCCACCATCAGGACAACAAGGAGCGGCTTGGGAAGCATGGCACTTCCCATCCACAGTCCTCCAAGGCAAACCAGCATAAGGGGGGTCGAAATCAATGTGTACGGGAACATGGCCATCTCCTGTCGCACCATTTGCGCACCGGCATGAAGATCCCCCAATGCAAGACGCCCCCACTGCCGAAGGCAACCAACAGAAAGAGAATCGGAAGCTCGATCGCAAGCCCGGCTTGGCGCAAGGCCACGGCGCACCAGAAGGCCCACGGGCTGAAGATCATGACCGGCACGCTTGCCCATCCGGCCCACACCAACCAATGCGGTACCGGAACATTTTCCCGGGCAAGCACGAAAAGAAGCATTCCCCAGAGCGGAGCGACCAGCAGGGGTTGCGAGACGACCCAACCGGAATCCCCGCCCAGCAAATCCAACGGAGAGGCCACGACCAGCACGATCGCCACCAGAAGCGCAGGAACCGCGATCCAACGCAGTCGCTTGGATTCCAGCCGATCCCGAAAACCACCGGTACGCAATGGCGCATCGCTTGCCAGCCGCAACAAGGCCCCCAAGGAGAATTCCCACAGGCGCATCGGGGGAAAGCCCAGGAAAAACCACAGCCGTCCCTTCACATCAATGATGTCGGTGGGAATGAGCACCCAGGCCACCAACGTCACGGCCAAGGCGGCGCCCCACACGGCAAGCGCCAACATCCACGGCGCCATTCCACGGGCCAAGCCACGCCCGAATCCCCGCACCACGAACGGTGCGATCTGGAGCCAGAACAAGCCTGCGCCGAAGATCCAAAGATGGGGATTCCAGAAGTTCAGGAACATCCCGGCCGGAAACCAACCGTGCACGAGCAGGAGATTGGCGGCCAGAGACAGTCCATCCACGAACGGAACCGAACCGATCAGGGAATAGCCTTCGGCACGGAATGCCAAGGCGCACGCCACCGACAGGACCAACAGCACGAGGTGCATGGGAAGGAAACGCAAGGCCGCCCTGCGCAAGAGCACCAAGGCGCTGGTCCGCCCCGGCACCAAGGCATCGTGCGCCGTCCGCCATCCTGTGAGCAGGAAAAGCAGGTCCAAGGTCGCGTTGAACCCCGTGGCCAGAACCCCGATGCCACCGAGCGATCCGCACCACTGCCACCAGACGAGACTCGTCAAGGCAAGCGCGGGAAGGGGCAGAAGCGAAAGGCTCGCATCATGCAACGGTCGTGCTGTCCGCGTGGCCATCGTCTCCCCGACGAGGTCAGGCACCGGACAGCCGATCGCTCACAAGAGTCCGGTGGTTTCCGGGAAGCCGAACATGGCGTTGAAGTTCTGGAGGGCTTGCCCCGAAGCACCCTTCACCAGGTTGTCGATGACCGACACGACAACGGCCACATCCTCCTCGACCGTCGAAACGACCGCGATGTGGCAACGGTTGGTGCCGCGCACATGGCCGGTGCTGGGCACCCCTTGCGCCTCGGTGAGCACCTTCACGAACGGTTCGCCTTCGTAGCGCTCGGACAGGATCTGCCGCAACCGCGCCGCCGTGACACCCTTGGCAAGGGGTACGTACAGGGTCGAAAGGATGCCGCGTTCCATGGGAACCAGATGCGGCGTGAAGATGAAGGAGAAGGGACCGCCGGCCGCGTCGTACAGCTCTTGGGTCATCTCACCGGTGTGTTGATGACGCCGCCCGACCTTGTAGGCTGCAAACGATCCGTCGACTTCGCAGAAGCTGTTGGCAAGCGTCGCCTTGCGGCCCGCGCCGGTCACGCCGCTCTTGGAGTCGGCCACGATCATGCCTTCGCCCACCGCATCCGCCTCCAGAAGCGGCAACAGCGGAAGCAGCACGGAAGTGGGATAACAGCCCGGGTTGGCCACCAAGTTCGCCTGGGGCAACTCGGCACGGGCGTGCTCGACCAAGCCGTACAGCGCCGTGGGCAGATAGCCCGGCTGGGGATGGACCTTTCCATACCACTTCGTGTAGGCCTCGGGGGTCTTGAGCCGGAAATCCGCCGACAGATCGATGACCCGAGCGCCGTTGTTCAGGAAGGCGACGCACCCTTCGGCACTGGCCGTATGCGGCAGGCAGGAAAAGACGGCGTCCACCTTGGTGGACTGGCAATCCTGGGCCGTGCGCAGGCGCAAGCCCTCGATCTTGGTGCATCCCGACAGGACCGGGAAGACTTCGGCAAGTTCCAGACCGGCACTGGCTTCGCTGGAAATGAAACTGATCTCCACTCCCGGATGCCGCTCGAGCCGTTGCACCAGCTCGACGCCGGTGTAGCCCGTGGCGCCGAGGATTCCCACCTTGATCATGTGCATCCTTTCCAACGTCGAATCAGCCGCGGACCATGTCGGCCAGGTTGCCGAACAGGGCATCGGCCAAGGCGCTTTCTCCCAACTTCTGGAAGATGCCGTACTGATAGAAGATGATCTGGCCCTTGCCGTACGGCAAAAGCTGGATGTCGCCCATGAAGTCCCAACCGCCGGTCTCGGACTGCAAGCCCGCAAAGCCCGCGACGATCTTGGCCTTGGGGATCCTCGAAAGGGTCCAGGCAGGCAGGATGTCGGCATAT
>JBDKGV010000299.1:0-3625 GCA_039798005.1 Fibrobacterota bacterium | reverse complement strand
TTGGGCGGCTCCCCCAAAGCGGGGGCCGGGCCACCTGCCAAGCCGCGGCACGCGTGAGAGAACCACGCCGGGTCTTGGCCCTGGCCGGGCGGTGTCCCTGCCGCGAATCCGCGCACGCCCGAAATCCTAAATTCCCTTCCATGCGCATCCTTCCGCTTCGTCTGGCCTTGTTCCTTGTCGTTGGGCTTTTCCTGCTGTGGCTGGCCCTGAAATCCAGGGAGTCCAAGTACGGTGGTCCTGCCCGCTACGAAGGCCGTGGCTCGAATTCCGCCGCATGGGAGCCATGGCGCCGCTATTCCCGGCCCACGCCCGAAGCCATGCTTGCCATGATCTGCCGTTTCGCCTGCAAGGATTCGACCTGGAAACGGACGCTGTTGCCTGAGGACAATTTCCGTCACATGCTGGCAAGCCTCAACGATCCGTCCGAGAAGATTCCGCCGATGCGCAATCCGGAGAAGGTCGTGGCCGAAATGATGTACCTAGAGGAGGGGGTCGACCTGCGCGGAAAGATCGACGGCAAGACGACCCTTTCCGACATCCTGAAGCGGCTCAACGAGCTCCCGCATCCGGCACCATGAAAGGCCGATGCATCCCCGCCGCTGCGGGGAAGGACCACTGAAGTCGAGCCCCTCGCTGTCGGTGCAGCCGGCAGGCGCCCATACAGGACTTGACTCTCTCTTTTCTAGCTTGAGTCCCGCACATCTTCACTTTTTCGGGGGACTCTCATGGACCACGCCTTTCTGACCGTACTCGACGAACGCCACGGCTGCCGCGCCTTCACCGCCGCCCCCGTCGAGAAGGACCTGGTCGCTCGCGCCGTGCAGGCCGCCGGACGCGCCCCCAGCTCCAAGAACACCCAGCCTTGGGGTCTGGAGATCGTGACGGGCGCCAAGCTTGAAGAACTGCGCGAGGCCCTGCTTGCCTCCGCGGATGCCAAGGAGCCGTTGGCCCCCGACTACCGCTACTCCCCCGACCCGCTGCCCGAGGCCATGATGACCCGCGCCCGCGCTTGCGGCTTCGGACTGTTTGCGCACAAGGGAATCGGACGCGACGACAAGCCGGCCCGCCAGGCCCACGACCGCGAGAACCCGCGTCTGTTCGGAGCTCCCGCCTTCGCCGTGCTGACCCTGCCCCGCGTCTCCGAGAAGGGAACCTTCATGGACGGCGGCCTTTTCATGGGCTCCTTCCTGCTTGCGCTGCGGGCAGTGGGCTACGAGTCCACACCCATGTATTCTGTGGCCTGCCAGGCGCCGGTGATCCGCCGCGTGCTTGGGCTCTCGGACGACGTGCTCGTGGTGGCGGGCATCGCGTTTGGCGTCGAGGACAAGGACGCCCACGTGAACGCGTTCCGCACCGAGCGCGAACCTTTCGAAAAGATCGTGAAGTGGCATGACTGAGCATTCCTTCCTGTCGGTCCTCAAGGGCGAAAAGCCCGTGCGCAACCCTGCCTGGATCATGCGCCAAGCCGGACGCTACCTGCCAGAATACCGGGCGGTGCGGAAGAACTTCCCGAAGTTCACCGACTTCCTGGCCAACCCCGATGCCGCCTGTGAAGTCACCGTGCAGCCCGTCGACATCCTCGACGTGGACGCTGCCATCCTCTTCTCGGACATCTTGGTGGTGCTGCCACCGCTGGGCCTGACGCTTGAGTACCGCGAGAACGAAGGGCCTCGCCTGGGGAACCTTCTGGACAATGCGGACAGAATCCGTCAAATTGGCCGCGTGGACCCGACCGAAGGCACGGGCTACGTGCTGGAAGCCATCCGCCGCGTGCGCAAGGCGCTGGACAACCGCGTTCCGCTGATCGGCTTTGCCGCCGCCCCGTGGACCCTGGCCTGCTACGCCGTGGACGGCAAAGGGGGCAAGGAGTTTCCGCGCACCCGCGCGCTCATGCACAAGGAACCCGCGCTCTTTGATCTGCTCCTTTCCAAGATCGCCGATCTCACCATCGACTACCTGTGCGCCCAAGCCGAGGCCGGTGCCCAGGCCCTGCAGCTTTTCGAGTCGTGGGCCATCCTGTTTGACGAGGTCACCTATTCAAGCCGCATCCTGCCGCACACCGCCCGCGTGGTGGCGGAAGTCAAGGCGAAGACCGGCGTGCCCGTGATCCTCTATGGCAACGGAGCCTCGCTCCTGATGGACCCGTTCCAGACCACGAATGCCGATTGCTTGGGCATCGATTGGCGCATCCCGATGGCGAAGGCGCGAGCCCTGGTGGGCAACCGTCCGCTCCAGGGGAACCTCGATCCTGCTGTGCTCTTGGGCTCACCCGAAGCGGTGATCGAGGGCGTGAAGACCATCCACGCGGCCAACGGCGGCGCCCCTTGGATCGCAAACCTGGGCCACGGCATCACGCCCGAGGTCCCGGTCGAAAATGCCAAGGCCTTCGTGCAGGCGGTGCACGCACTGCCTGTGTAGCTTCAAGGCCCAAGGAACGGACGGCAGGGTTCCGGCTCAGTCGTCCTTCAGGCAACGAAGCGAATACCCGAAGAATTTGAAGGTGTGGTACGGTGAGGCATAGGTGGAGTTGTAATTCAGATACCTGCCCAATGCATAGCGGTAATCGAGCTCGGAAGTCGACCAGAAATTGCCATTCATGCGAGCTCCGTTGATTGTCCCGTCCTCCAAACGCTCCCCCGCCGCCAGGACGCGAAAGCCGTACTCGTCCGTCCCGTTCCCGCCTGCCATCCAGCCGGTCACGGACTTGAGCTTCTTCCCCGACCTGTAGCCGGCTCCCGCAGCCGTGTCCAAGATGCCCCATTCCGCGTCGCCAGGGACATGCCAGCCCACCGGACAAACGCCTTGGATCCTTGCGGGCACCTGCTCCTTGCAGACCTTCGTGATGCAGGAGTCGTTCAAGCCCAAGGCGCTCGCCCAGGTGTAGAGCCGGCCCAACTTGAGTCCGGAATCGGCGCTGTTGGCGTACCACCAGGAGCTGTCGACCTTGTAGTTCAGGTTTTGAGCCATCCACACCTGCGCACCGATCTTGACGGTCCGGTATTCCTGGCCGTCCCGGGCGTCCTTCAGCCAGCCGTAGATGACCGAGGCGTTCCAGGTCGTATCGAAGGTCCGGACGAATCCCGACCGGGACGCGGAAACCGTGTCCCTCAGGAAGACCTTGTCACCGAATGCGTAGAGCAGCGTATCCACCGAGGCGGCACGCCTTGACGCACCCAAGACCGCCATCGTGCCAAGCGCCCTCCCGGCCGTCGCAGCACGGCCCACGGCATCACGTCCCTGGAAGGACAGCTTCAGCCGCCCGTTTTCCACGATCAGGCGACTCGTCCCGACCGAGGGCGCGGTCCTACCCGTCGCGATCCCCAAGCCATCGTCCCGCAGGGACCAGGCTCCGTCCGCGCCCGTCGTGGCCACCGCACCGCTGCTTGCAAGCCGGATCGTCACGCCGGATCTGGGTTGGCCATCGGGATTCCGAACGATGCCCGAAAGGACCTTTTCCTGTGCGCCGCAGATCGTGGCTGCGGCGATGGCCATGGCACTGATGATCCTCATTTGCGTTCCTTCCGGTGGCGCAGTCCGTCCACGAAATTCGTCCATGTTCCCGTGCGATTCGATCGACCCAGCAGATCCGGAACCGGACCACGCCCCGTGTTCAAGGCGCCGCGTC
>JBDKGV010000298.1:0-3629 GCA_039798005.1 Fibrobacterota bacterium | reverse complement strand
TGTGCTGTGCTCCACCACTTGCGTCTACGGAGGGCCGGCGGCACGGATGCCGTTGACCGAGTCGACGCCACGTCGCCCCTTCGGGATGTACGGCATCAACAAAGGCGCCATCGAGGACATCCTGCTGGAACGCAACGGCGAACGCGGCACCCATGCCACCATCCTGCGCCCCTCCTACACCACCGGAGAGGGCGCCACCGCCGGTGGACTCCTCTTCGACGATTCGCTCGTGTCGCGCATGCGCGAGGGTCTGCCCAACATCATCATGGACGACGGCACCTGCCCTTGGGCCATCGCGCACGTATCAGACGTCGCGCGCGGATTCGTCGCTTCCCTTGGCAACCCCAAAGCCCTTGGCAACGACTACCACCTCACCTCGAACGAGCACACCGACTGGAACGGGGTCCATGAGACTCTCGCGAAAGCGGCAGGCGGCACGTCGAATCCGGTCCATATCCCCGCGACATGGCTGCGTCAAGTCGCCCCGCGCCGCAGCCTTGGCGCGTGGTTCATCTACCGCTTCCCCAGCATCTACGACAACGCCAAGGCCGAGCGCGACTTGGGATTTTGCACCACCGTGACTTTGGAGGAGACCTTCCGCCGGCAGATCCGCTGGATGGAGGAGTCAGGCACACTCAAATCCCTCTCCGAAGAGCCGTGTCAAGAAATCCTGTTGGAAGGCTGGAAGCGTCAAGCCCAATGGCTGGGAAGCGAGCCCCGTTGGGTCGACTGGAACCCGT
This sequence comes from Fibrobacterota bacterium, assembly GCA_039798005.1. GTDB lineage: Bacteria > Fibrobacterota > Fibrobacteria > UBA5070 > UBA5070 > JBDKGV01. The sequence goes on along the minus strand of JBDKGV010000298.1, from coordinate 2,889 downwards.
GGGGCAACGGGACGGAGAACTGATCTCCTCCATCGAACTTGACTTTCGAAAATTCGACAATTAGACTATGGTCATGACTTCAATGACCATGAACACCGCCACCGCCGGGGACTTCAAGGCCCAGTGCTTGGCCATGATGGACGATGTCGAAGCCACGGGATCCGAAATTGTGATCACCAAGCGCGGTCGACCGGTCGCCAAGCTCGTGGCCGCCCAGGAACCCAAGCGCAAGCTGTTCGGCCGCATGGCGGGCTCTCTCCAAGTTCAGGGTGACCTGATGGCCCCTTTCGATGTCACTTGGAATGCGCAAGAAGACTGAGCCCCGCCGGGATCCAGCCATCCTGGAAGCTCGGGAAGATGCCGTCACGACAGGGGTCGTGCTGGACACCCACGCCTTGATTTGGCTGGTCACCGGCAATGAGCGCCTCAAGCCAGGCCCTGTCGCCACCTTGGAATTTGCCGCCGTCGCCGAAGGACTCTTCGTGCCGGCCATCAGCCTGTGGGAAATCGGCATGCTCCACGCCAAGGGGCGCATCTCCATTCCCGGCGGCGTGAACTCCTGGGTGCGCCGCGTCCTCACCCTTCCCGGACTGCATCTCTCCCCGCTCTCCCCCGAGATCGCCTTGAATGCCGCAGACCTCACCGGTCTGCACGGTGATCCCGCCGACCGCATGCTGGTCGCGACGGCCATCCATCTTGGATTCCCGCTGGCCACCGCCGACACCAAGATCCTGCGCTGGGCTGCCAAGAACGGATTGCGCACCGTCGACTTGGACTGATCGCAAATTGGCGGACGCCCCATTGCATCCGCGTCAATTCAAGGGGATACGCACCGGAAACCAAGGCCATCGTAGTGGAAATCAGGAGCATTGCTTCCACGATTTGCAGAACGAAGTTCGGTGGGGAGAAAATCCCAACCGCCGCCACGAACCACGCGACGAACTCCATAGGTAAATCCCTTCGGATTTTGTTGAGATCCGTCTGGATAGGCCCCCAACCAATCATTCGTCCATTCCCAGACATTCCCTGTCATATCATACAAACCCCATGGATTGGAGCGTCTCTTGCCTACAGGATGCGTCTGTGAGCGGCTGTTCTTGATATACCACGCATATTGTCCTGCACTTCCTTCATTGTTATCCCAAAACCACTTCGTCGTCGTTCCCGCACGAGCTGCATATTCCCATTGCGCTTCTGTGGGCAACTTTTTCCCCACCCTGTCACAATATTCGCTGGCATCGCTCCAATCCACATTCTCCACGGGGCAATCGCCCCCACAAGCACTGAATGAGCTTGGATTGTTTCCCATAACTTTCAGGTATGCATCCTGCGTCACTTCCGTCGCATCCATTGCAAAGGCATCCAGGCACACCTGATGTACGGGCTTCTCGTCCCCATCACCATCGGTACTTCCCATCTGAAAGCAACCTGCAGGTATCGAGACCATCCCCGATGAAATTGCAGATACTTTCGGTGTCACGATCACCGGAGCCACGACAGGAGCCGGCACAACAGGAGCGGCAGTTGGAACAGTCAACTTGCGCGGGACCACAGTCTGCCCCAGCATGGCCGCCACCAGTTCATCGGCCAAACCCGGCATCACAAACGGCACCACATCCTCGATTTCACCTTTCTGCTGCCGCCTTGCCGAACCAACAATCTCGCCAGTTTGGACATCGACACCGCGCACCGAAAAGGTCCAAGCACTGCCAAGCTTGCCCAGTGTCCCCACCACCATCCGGTTGATAGACAGAAGTTTGCCAACTTCCACAGCACACTCGCTACCATCACACGCACCGCTCTTCTGGAATCCTTGTTCCTTAAGAATTCTCTCCATCTGAGAGCGTTCCATCACCCGCAATTGGCCCGTCTTCATCAGCTCATCGGAAAGAGCCTCGGTCACCGAGGCCGATGTCGCCTCGTCCACGCCATTCCCAGTCAGAGGGATGATAGCCACCAAGGGGGTCTTCAGTTCATCCTTGGGCTTGGGCTTAGCGGCCAAAGAAATACTGGTCAAGGCCACAACTGCACACAGGCACAGCTTCCAACGTACCGTTATCATCTATCCTCCAATAAGGCGCGGTTCATGGAGGAAAAGGTAGTTCAAAGCATGAGCCTTCCCTCCTTCTCCGGCCACTCGTGGGAGGATGGAAGAACCGGCTGAGGCAGAGACTTGCAGGCACCCCAGAACTCCATCCCACCAATAAACCCATAAACACATCAGTTCTGCGGATCGACCAGCGCATCTTCCAGCTGGTCACGCGGTCATCCTTCCCAGCACGAAAAACCCTCCCAGGCCACGCCTGAGAGGGTTCGTCAGTCATCAACAATCCTCCTTCGAGACGGCCTGCGGCCTCCTCAGGACGAACGGTTGGAGATCAGTCCTGCAAACCTGCCAACGCCTCTTCCAGCTGGGTCACGCGGTTCTTCTGGGTCGCGAGCTTTTCGCGCTCCAGTTCCACGACCTCGGGCTTGGCGCGGGCCACGAAGGACTCGTTTCCAAGCTTGCCCTCGAGCTGACCCACGAACTTCACAGCATCTTGAAGTTCCTTTGAAAGACGCGCGATCTCCACGGCCTTGTCGAGGATGCCCTCGAGAGCCACGTGGACCTGCACACCCTTGAGGATCTCGGTGCCGCAGAACTCGGGCTTGGCGCCACCCACCTGAAGCACGGACTTCGTGAAGGAAAGGCCTTCGAGCGCCACGAGGTTGCCTTCAAGCTCGGCCAGCTCCACCGCACTGTCGCAACGCAGCGTGACGGAGAGCTCCTTGGTCGGAGCGATCTGGTAGCGGCCGCGCAGGGCACGGATGCCCTCCACCACCGCGATCAGGCGCGCAAAGGCCTTCTCGGCGCCTTCGTCGATCGCAGACTCGTCGGCCACCGGCCAG
>JBDKGV010000297.1:0-3794 GCA_039798005.1 Fibrobacterota bacterium | reverse complement strand
TCGCGACGTAGCGGCCCATGTACGCGGCCGAGCGGTCGACCTTCGAGGGGTCCTTGCCCGAGAACGCGCCGCCGCCGTGACGGCCCATGCCGCCGTAGGTGTCGACGATGATCTTGCGGCCGGTGAGGCCGCAGTCGCCGTGCGGGCCGCCGACGACGAACTTGCCGGTGGGGTTGATGTGGTAGACGGTCTTCTTGTCCAGGAGGTCTGCCGGGATCACGGCCTTCACGACCTTCTCGATCATGTCCTTGCGGATGGTCGAGTGCTTGACCTTCTCGTCGTGCTGGGTCGAGATCACGATGGCGGACACGCGGACGATCTTGTCGTCCGCGTACTCGACGGTGACCTGGGTCTTGGCGTCCGGGCGCAGGTACTTGAGCTCGCCCGACTGGCGGATCTGGGTGAGCTTGTTCACCAGCGCGTGGGACCAGGCGATGGGCGCTGGCATCAACTCCGGGGTCTCGTCGCAAGCGTATCCGAACATCATGCCCTGATCGCCGGCACCCTGCTCGGCGGTGTCCTTGCCGTCAGCGGCCTTGGCATCCACGCCTTGGGCGATGTCGGGGGACTGGCTGTGCACGCGGATGTCCACCTGGCAGGTGTCGGCCGCGAAGCCGATCTCAGGGTCCACATAGCCGATGTCACGGACCACGCCGCGCACGAGGGCGTCGACATTCACGCGGGTGAGCGGGGCCTTGGTGGTGATCTCACCGGCCACGACGACGAGGTCGGTGGTCGTGAGGGTCTCGCAAGCCACGCGGCTGTCCGGATCGTGCGACAGGCAAAAATCCAGGACGGCATCGGAGATCTGGTCCGACACCTTGTCGGGATGACCCATCGAGACGGATTCGGAAGTGAAGAGATGACGCGCCATGTTTGATTCCCAGGTTGAGATGGTGACCGTGACTCTGCGCATCCCCGCAGAGAGTTCTTGTACGCATCAATATATAATGATTCGTTGATGCGTGGAGTTTCCTAGGGGCAGGATCTTTGTTTGGGTATCTTTGTTCCATGACGGATTGGGAGCGTTACAAGGAAGAGGTTCGCGCCCGCACCGACATCTCGCAGGTGATCGGGCGCCATGTGAACTTGAAGCGTCAAGGTTCGCAGATGGTCGGGCGATGCCCGTTCCATGACGACCATTCCCCCAGCATGCATGTGACCCCGCACCCGGGCTTCTACAAGTGCTTTGTCTGCGGGGCAGGTGGTGATGTGTTCCGATTTCTCATCGAACACGAGAAGATCTCGTTTCGCGAGGCGTTGGAGCAGTTGGGGAGAGAGGCCGGGATCGAGCCGCCCACGGGACCGGTGGTGAGTTCTCCAGCGGAGGAAGAAGGGCGAAAAGCAAGATCTGCTTTGCAATGGGCGCAAATATGGTACCATCAGAGGATGCGGGATACTCCTGCCGTTCTCGACTATGTGAGAAAACGAGGGTTCACACCGGAAGAACTCTCGGATTTCCAGATCGGATTCGCCCCGGACGAGGCGAACGTGTTCCTGCGTGCGGCCGTGGAGGCCGGGCACGGCGAATTGGTCCTTGAGGCGGCGGGGCTGATTGCGCGCAACGACAACGGGGGGTGGCGCGAACGGTTCCGCTGCCGTCTGATGATTCCGCTCATGGATCATGGAAAGCGCCCCATCGGGTTTGCGGGACGAATCTTGCGCCGGGACGAGCGTTCGGCCAAATACCTGAATTCCCCGGAAACCCGGCACTATCACAAAAGCCGCTACCTGTTCGGTCTCTCCCATTCGCGTACCGAGTGCGTCAAGCACCAGGAAGCGATCCTGGTCGAGGGCTACATGGATTGGTTCGCCCTGTGGCGTCACGGGTTCCGCAATGTGGTGGCCGTCTCCGGGACGGCCTTCACGAAGGACCAGGCGGCGCTTCTTCGCAAGTTCAGCCGCAAGGTGATCTGCCTGTTCGACGGGGACAAGGCGGGACAGGCCGCGACGCAACGATCGCTCCCGGTCCTTTTGGGAGAAGGATTCGAAGTGAAATTCTGTTCCCTGGGCCCGACCGGATTCAAGGATCCGGACGAATTGCTTCAGGCCCAAGGGGCCGATGCCCTGCGCGCCTGCTTCGATGCCGCACCGCATTGGGAAGCATGGATGGTGGAGGATTTCGCACGCTTGCGCGCCTCCCGCTCTCCCGAGGACATCAGCGAATTTCTGGCCCAGCTCCACCACCTCATGGATCTCATTCCCGACGATGTGGTGCGTCGCTCCACCTGGCAGAAGCTCGATCCGCGCCTTGCCATGGCAGGACTCCGCCCCGAGGATCTGAGATTGCGCAAGGCTCCGGCAAATCGCAGGGCCGCCGCCCTGCCGACCCGTGGCGAGTGGAAGGGGCGCGAACGGGCCGAGGCCGAGTTCCTGCACACCCTGCTCACCCATTCCTTCCTTGCCTTGGACATCTGCCAGGAAATTCATCCATCCCAACTGCGTGGCGAAGTGTCCCAGGAGATCTTGGACGCCATTATTGCACAAGCCGAGGCAGGAACTCCCGATGCGGCCGCCGTTCTGGAGTATCTTGGACCGGAAGCACTTTCCTTTGCGCAAGAGTTGTTTCGCTTCTTCGCTTTGAAGGACGAATTGACCGCACGCAAGTACATCGCGCAAATCTTGGCTATCTTCAGGACAGAAACTGTCCAAAAGGAACGTGCCAGGATGCTTTTGTCAGCAAAGGCTTCGGCTGAGACGGGGGGAGTCCTGGGGGACTTCTCCGCCTTGCTGGTCCAGGAGCAGCACCTTCGAGAAACGGAGTCCCAACGATGAGCGGATTCGACGAGAGGATCCACAAGAGACTGGAAAAGACGGCGCGGATGCAGGGATTCCTGTCCGTGTCCCAGATCCGAGAACTGGTCGGAAGCGACGAGGATTCGAAGGTTCTGGAAGACCATTTCCGCGAAGCGGGAATCCAGATCTCCGATGCGCGCGTTCCCAGCGCCGCCACCCGTGCTGCGAAGCCTGTGCGCAAGGTCGCGCCGGGGACCGGGCGGTATTACGACACGACTTGGGTCTATCTGAACCAGATGGGGCGCGTGCCTTTGCTGACGCGGCAGGAGGAGGTCGAGATCGCCATGCGGATCGATCAGGTCCAGCGCAAGGTCCAGGCGATCCTGTTCCGCGATCGGCGTGTCCTCTCGGAGGTCGTCGACCTTTGCGAGCAGGTCGAGCGGGCCGAGATCCGGGTCGAGGAAATCTGCCAGATCGACAACGAGGCGTGGAGCGATACGAGCCTGTACGATTCGGAGCGCCTCCGGGTCCTTGCGACCTTGGAGCAGTTGCGATCGGGGATGAAGGGCAGTGGAACCAAGGGGGCCGAGCTTGCTCTTTCCCTCGGCTTGAACCACCGCCAGGTCGAGCGCCTTGTGCGCTTGTGGAAGACTTTGGTCGAAGGGAAGGCGTCGGCAAGCGAGGACGTCCTTTCCGTCGTGCAATGGGAGATGGTCCGCGATCAGGCCAAGTCCGAACTGGTGGAAGCCAACGTGCGTCTGGTCGTCTCGATCGCAAAGCGCTACACCCTGCGAGGAATGGAGTTGATCGACCTGATCCAGGAAGGCAACCAAGGCCTGTTGCGTGCCGTCGAGAACTTCGACTACACCAAGGGGTACAAGTTCAGCACCTATGCGACCTGGTGGATCAAGCAGAGCATCACGCGTGCCATTGCCGACAAGGCCAAGACCGTCCGCGTTCCTGCCAACATGCTCGATGTCATCCGCAAGGTTCTTCGGGTCCAGCGCGAGATGCAGGCCCGGACCGGCAACCTGCCCACCGCGGATGAATTGGCTGCG
>JBDKGV010000296.1:0-3807 GCA_039798005.1 Fibrobacterota bacterium | reverse complement strand
AAGGGCACGCAGCGGGTGGCGTGACCAAGGCCCCAATTGAGGGCGGCGACAAGCACGACCGTTCCGGAAGGAGGAAGGCAGCGGGGATCAAGCAAGGGTTGCATCAGAATTCGTGGATCAGCAAGGGGCGGGTCTTCTCGATCACACCTTCCGGCAGGTTCAGGAGGACGATCTCGGTGCGATCGTTGCGGCGGGTGTTGATGATCAGCCGATCGAGACTGCGTCGGGTGATGGAGAGCCCCCGGCCGTGGTTGAGCGCGTTCCCCAGGGTGAGGCCGCCCACGGACTGCTGCTGCTGACGGTGCAGCCATTCGAGAACCGATCGCTTCTCGAGCTTCCCGCCCCGATCGAGGATGGAGCAGCCCGAACCCCGTTCGGAACGGCCCCAGAAGACGTAGACGCCTTGATCCCGCTCAAGCGTCACATCTTCGGCCCATTCCGCCTTGCGTGCCCCGTCCTCGCCCAAGGAGCCGTAGTAGACCGCGTTCGTCAACATTTCCGTAAGGACCCGGAAGAAGATGCGGTCCTTGCCTTCGGGCTTGAAGAACAGCGAGATCATGCGGGCCAGGGGAAGGATCTCGGAGGAGGAGCGCAACTGGCGACCGAAGATCGATCCGTCGCCCCCGAGCCATCGCTCCAGGCCGAAAACGTCCTCGGTGAGCAGTGCCGCCGTGGCTTCGACCCCGTCGCGCACGGGATGATGCCCGTTGCGGCTGAGGATGGTCGCCACGTCGTACTCGAGCGCCATCTCGAGATGCTCCTCGACCGGCTGGGAGGTGTAGAGCAGCACCCGCGTATCGGGTCGGTGCTCCCGAATGAATCCCACCAGATCGGTCCAACTGATTCCAGTGAGTTCCGTGGAGAGGATGGCCATTCCGAAGCTGCGGTTCTGCAAGGCCTCGAGGGCTCTCCCGCCATGGCCCACATCGTCGCTCGGGAGTCCCAATTCCAAGTGCATGGCCCGCTTGAGCGCCCTGCGCAACGGCATGTCGGGAGTTGCGATCAAGACGCGACGACCACTGATGCGCGAGGCGGCGGGATGCACGGAAAGCCTACCTCAGGAACATGGGGATGCGGCCCAGATCATGGAATGTGACATAGAGCGCAAGGGCCAGGAACAGGTAGAACGCGCCATTGGTCAGGTATTCCATCAGCTTGGGCGGGGCGGGCTTGCCGCGCACCGCCTCGATGGCCAGCTCAAGCAACCGGCCACCGTCGGTGATGACCAGCGGCATCAGGTTGAGGATTCCCAGGTTGATCGAGAGCATGGCGGCGAATTCGAACAAGGCCTGGTAGCCTTCATGTGCAACGCGCCCGGCCATCTGGATGATTCCGACCGGACCGGCGAGGTTGCTTGGCGAAACCGCACGGGTGGCCAGCGCCTTCAGGAACCGGAAGATGGTCGATGCGTAGTTCAGGCATTCGTTGCCGGCACGCTGGGCCGCGGCAACCGGGCCGTAGCGATGATGAACCATCGTCACGACATCGGCGGGCATGAGTCCGAGCATCCAACGCTTCTCGGCCGCATTGTACTTGGGTTTGATTTCCAAGTCCAGTCGGGCCCCGGGGCGACCGACCTGCAGTTGCAGGGGGGCACCGGCGAGGGAGTTGACGATCTTGGGCAGGAGGTCGGCGGCAGGCAGGGGAACGCCACCGATGGCAATCAACGTGTCGCCCGGCAGGAGGCCGGCCTTTTGCGCCGGGTGATCGGGAACCAGGGATTGAACCACCACGGTCCCGCCGAGTTGCAGTCCGGCCCATCCCAATTCGGAGAGCTTGCCGGGCCCGGCCTTGGGGCGAATGGTCAGGGAAAGACGGGACGCGGCGCGCTGGACCTCAACGACCACATCGCGGTTCTTGGCCAAGGCGAAGTGCTCCAAGGCCGATTCCGCCTTGCGGATCACGGTGCCGTCGATGGAGATCAGGGTGTCTCCGCCCTGGAGTCCACCCAATGCGGCGGCGGATCCGGGTTCGACCCCTGCGATCACAGGATGCAAGCGTGCCGGCTCCTGGACACCGACCATGGCCAGGATCCAAAGCAGAAGGAAGGCGAACACGATGTTGACCAAGGGGCCGGCGATCGCGATCGCGGCGCGCACTCCGATGGACTTCTTGTCGTAGCCATTGGGATCGGAAGGTGCGGCGTCCTTGCCGGTCTCCTCTCCGGGCATGGCGACATAACCACCGAAGGGAATGGCGGAGATCCGGTACTCGATCCCGTTGCGGACCGTCTTCCACAGCGCGGGACCGAATCCGATCGAGAAGGTCTGGACGGTCGTGCCGGTCCGACGGGCCACGATGAAATGCCCCAGTTCGTGCACGAGCACCAGGAGTGAAAGTACGGCAAGTCCGATGGGGATTTGCCAGAGAAGAGCGATCCAGTTCATGCGTTCTCCACAAGGGTCTGAGCGTGGCGGCGGGCCCACGCGTCTGCGTCCAGAAGTTGATCGAGGTCGGGGCGGGCCGTCTTGGGCGCGTCTCCCAAAGTGCGTGCGACAATGGCCGGGATGTCAAGGAACTTGATGCGGCGATCCAGAAAGGCGCATACGGCGACTTCATTGGCGGCATTGAGGATGGCTGGTGCCGTTCCGCCTTGCTTGCCTGCATCGTATGCCAGGGCAAGGGAGGGGAACTTGACGAGGTCGGGTCCCTCGAAATGCAAGGTGCCGATGCTTGCCAAATCCAGGCGCTTGCCGGAAAGGGGAATGCGATCCGGAGCCACCAGGGAATAGAGAATCGGCAGTCGCATGTCCGGAGTGCCCAGTTGAGCCATCAACGCACCGTCGCAGAACCGCACCAGCGAATGCACATGGCTGCCCGGGTGCACCAGCACTTCGATGTTTTCGTAAGGGATCCGGAACAGCACATGGGCTTCGATGACTTCGAGGCCCTTGTTGAAGAGCGTGGCCGAGTCGATCGTGATCTTCGGACCCATCGACCATGTCGGGTGCTTGAGCGCACGCTCGACCGTGATGCCGTGGAACTCCTCGGTCGGCAAGGTACGGAACGGGCCGCCGGAGGCGGTGAGGATCAAAGCCTCCACCTCTTCAGCAGGGCGCCCTCCCAAGGCTTGATGCAGCGCCGAATGCTCGGAGTCCACAGGCAGCAGCTTTGCCTTCGGATTGGCATCCAGCAGCTCGTTGATGAGCTGCCCCGCCATCACGAGGGTTTCCTTGTTCGCCAGGCAGACCCGCAACCCGCACCGGATGGCCTCCATCGTCGGCAGGCAACCGATTGAGCCGACCAGCCCGTTGACGACCGTGGTGGCGCCGGGTGTGTGGATCAGTTCAAGCAAGCCATCCATTTCGCACAGCACTGGACGACCCAGCGCCTCGGATGCACGCCGTGCGGCGGCAGGGTCGAAAAGACACAACTTGGCTTGAGGGAACTCCTGAGCCAGAAGACAGAAGTCTTCGACCCGTCCTCGAGCCGCCAAGGCGACGACCCGGAACCGATCGGGATGCTCCCGCACCACGGACAGGGTGCTCTGGCCAATGGAGCCGGTGGCTCCCAGCACGACGATATTCTGAGGCATAGAGCAAACGAATGTATGAAAGCGCACTGACTCCGACGGTGCGTTTGTTCAGATCACGACTCCGATCAAGGCTGAAATCTGGATGAAATGTTCCCGGTTTGTGGCTGTGACAAGGATTGCCCGCCTTGGCTCTAGCTTTGGGCCATGACCAAGGCCGGCACATCCACGACATCGACTTCAGCCATTGTGCTCGGGTCCCTCAAGTCCCCACGAACCAAGGCGCGTTGGCTCTGGCCCCTGATCGGCGGCTTGTGCCTCTTGGGGGCCGGAAG
>JBDKGV010000295.1:0-3823 GCA_039798005.1 Fibrobacterota bacterium | reverse complement strand
TACGTCGATCACTCCCTGGTCGGCTTCAAGGGCGAGAAGTTCGACTCCACCTACGTGATCAACAAGACCGTGGGCAAGGAGATCCTGGCCCGCTACCAGAAGCCCGGTGCCATCGACGACGCCTTCGCGCGCCTCAAGGCCTACTGGGACACCAACCTCTCGAACTTCCAGGTCGAGAGCCCGGACCCGCACGCCACCCGCATGGCCAACACCTGGAACCAGTACCAGTGCATGGCCACCTTCAACATGAGCCGCTCGGCCTCCATGTACGAGACCGGCATCGGCCGCGGCATGGGCTTCCGCGACTCCAACCAGGACCTCTTGGGCTTCGTGCACATGATCCACGGCCGCGCCCGCGAGCGCATCCTGGACATCGCCGCGACCCAGCTCTCCGACGGCACCTGCTACCACCAGTACCAGCCTCTGACGAAGAAGGGCAACGCCGAAGTCGGCGGCGACTTCTATGACGACCACCTGTGGCTGATCCTGTCCACCGTTTCCTACATCAAGGAGTCGGGCGACAAGGGCATCCTCGAGGCTCCCTGCGGCTACGCCGACAAGACCTACGGCTCCGACGCGGAGAAGGAAACCCTCCTTCACCACCTCGAGACCTCCATCGCCTACACCATGAAGATGCGCGGACCCCAGGGCCTGCCCCTCATCGGTCACGCCGACTGGAACGACTGCCTCAACCTGAACTGCCACTCCACCGAGCCCAACGAGTCCTTCCAGACCGCGGGCGATGTGGGCGGTTCCAAGGCCGAGTCGGTGATGATCGCCGGTCTCTTCCTGTACGCCGCGCGTGAGCTCTCCAGCCTCTACACCTTCCTCGGCCGCAGCGCCGACGCCGACCGCATCGCGGCTCAGCGCAAGATCATGCTCGACATCGTCGAGGCCGTGGCATGGGACGGCGAGTGGTACACCCGCGCCTACGATTTCGAAGGCAAGGTCATCGGCTCGAAGTCCAACGAGGAAGGCAAGATCTTCATCGAGAGCCAGGGCTGGTGCGTGCTCGGCGGTGCCGGTGCCGACAACGGCCGCGCCCGTCAGGCCATGGAGTCGGTGCACACTCACCTCTTCACCAAGAACGGCATCGTGCTGCAGCAGCCGGCCTACAGCGTCTACCACACGGAGCTTGGCGAGGTCACCTCGTACCCCCCCGGTGTCAAGGAGAACGCGGGCATCTTCTCGCACAACAACACCTGGATCCACCTGGGCTGGTGCCAGCTGGGCGAGGGCGACCGCGCCATGGAGTACTACCACTCCATCTGCCCCTCCTCCAAGGAAGTGCAGATCGACACCTACCGCTCCGAGCCGTACGTGTACGCGCAGATGACCGCAGGCAAGGACGCTCCGTGCTTCGGCGAGGCCAAGAACTCCTGGCTCACCGGCACCGCCGCCTGGACCTTCGTGGTCGTCTCGCAGGGCATCTTCGGCATCAAGCCGGACTTCGCCGGTCTTTCGATCGATCCTTGCATTCCCAAGGCTTGGCCCGGATTCAAGGCGACCCGCAAGTTCCGCGGCACGACTTATGATATTACTGTTACGAATCCGAACGGCATCTGCAAGGGTGTCAAGAAGATGACGGTCGACGGCGTGGTCGTCGACGGCAACGTCATCCCCGTTTCGGAAGGCAAGAAGAACGTCAAGGTCGAAATCGTCCTGGAGGGATAATCCATGAAGCGCATCTCGCTCTCCCTGCTCGCAGCTCTGGCTGCAACCGCAGGCGCGAAGGATTTCAGTCTCGCTCCGATGTCGCGTGCGGCCTCGGAGGAAGCTGTCCAGTTTCTCAAGTTCCTCGGCTATGCCGGGGCTGAATACAAGGATGGCAACGCCAACGGAAGTTACGACGAGGGCGAGATCGTCCTTCGCGACTACCAGGGCGATGCGCTCAAGGAAGAACTCTGGAAGGCCTTGGACAAATACTCGAATTCGCTCAAGGACTTCAAGGTCAAGGGGCATATCCGGGGTGCCAAGAAGTTCAACGTGGTGATCCAGTCCTCCAAGGGCATGAACCTCCTCGATCCGGTCAAGGGCGAGGTGGTGTTCGACACTTGGTTTGAGGATCTCGGCTACCCGATGGCTGTTGAAGGGCGCGTCTTCGTGCAGGCGAAGAGCCAGGGAAGCCGCGCTTGGATCGACGTCTCGGAAGGTGGCAAGTACAAGGGGCAGTATTTTGCGAAGATCGGCAAGATCCGCAAGTTCAGCGATGGCTACATGTACCTCGCGACCAATGCCCAAGGCCAGCAGAACGTGATCGCGCTTCCCAAGGGGAAGCCGGTTTCGGAAGCTTGGCAGAGTTCGGTCATCACGGACTACACGGCCGGTGACGGGTATGTCTACATGCTCTCCAACGGCACTTGGATCGATGCCGACAAGGGACGCCCGGTTTCGACCGGCGCACTTTCCGAAGTGAAGGGCCTTTACTTCTCGGGCGATCTCGGTGCGCTGTGGGGCAAGACCGCCGACGGCCAGTGGGGCAATGTCGAAGTGCGCAAGGGCAAGGCTCTTGGCAAGGGATTGCAAGCCGATTCGATCGGACCTTTGCAGACGGTGAACAAGGAGCCGGCCTTCAAGGCCTGCCAAAAGGAAGGTTGCAATCTCATCAAGGCCAAGGGTGGCGATGAGATCCTGTCGAAGTTGTTCGATGGGCTGGGCAACAAGGTCTTTCATTTTGAAGGCCGTGATTTAATCCAAGCGAAAGACAAGCTTGGCCGTTATACTTACGTCGACATCCAGAGAGAAGAGCCCCTCACGGGAGCTCAATGGTTCCAGAGTCTGGAAGAGCCCGAGACAACCGAGGGACTCTTCCGATTTGCGGCAACCACGACGGGTGGCGAAAAATTGTGGATTGAAGTGACGCCCGAGGGATTGACGTCCCGCAAGCCGTACAAGGCAGGAGATTAAGTGATGAGAGGTTTGTCCGCTGCATTGGTCCTCCCGGTCTTGGCCGCTTCCATGGCGTTTGCCGAAGACCCCAAATGGTTGCTTCCGGTGGCTTCGATGGATCCTTATCTGCCTATCCGAAATTCGGCTTTGCAGTTCGATCTTGGCGTCAGTCACCAATCCTCCAGTGGCTACTATGCCAAGGCCAAGGATACGAGCACTGTCAACACGGGCAAGATGACCGGAACCGAGGTGGTGGATTTCAAGAACGCCGCATCGGTCAACCAGTTCTCCTTGAAGGTGCGGCACGGCTTCGTGGCCTCGACGGAAGCGGTGGCGGAGCTGCCCTTCTACATGGCCAGCGGCGCGGCCCAACGCCGTCGTCCTGCCGACAACGACACCTCCGCCGTGGGGAGCGCCGTCGGTGACCTGTCCTTGGGCGTGAAGTCGGTCTACGAGCCATGGGGATTGGGTGGGTACTTCGGTCTCATGCTGCCCGTCGGTTCCGACGCCTTCACCCATGGAGACGGACAGATCAATGTCGGTCTCATGGAGGTCTACACATGGAACAGCATGTGGACCGTGATGGCAAACTTCGTCTACGGGTACAATCTGCCCGCCGTGAACGGATTGATCGATCAGCAGCACAACTGGTCCGGATACTTCCGCATGCAGGGTGAGTTCGTCGAGCGCAAATACCGCCCCTACTTGGCGTTCCAGTACGAAGGGCGCGGCGAGTACACCGAGAACGACCTGCCCAAGGCCGAAGGCGGCTACCGCATGTCGGTGGTGCCCGGTGTCGATGCCGACCTGTTCGGTGACTTCAAGGCGGAGCTCTCGTTCCCGATCGTCCTGGCTGGCCAGGGCAACCAGTCCTTGGCGACGGCCAACGGCTGGAGCGTGAATCTGGCCCTGAAGTACTTCTGGTTCCGATTCT
>JBDKGV010000294.1:0-3843 GCA_039798005.1 Fibrobacterota bacterium | reverse complement strand
GAGAACCGAACCATCCTCGGAACCCTGTTCTCAAGCACCCTGTGGCCTCATACCGTGCCGGCGGGCAAGGTGATGCTGCGGACGGTCGTGGGAGGAGGGCGTCAGCCCGAACATGCGGCGCTTCCCGACGCTGACTTGGTGGAGCTGGTGCGCAGCGAACTCGCCGAACTCCTTGGCGTCCACGGGCAGCCGGTCTTCGAGCATGTGGTGAAATGGGAAAAGGGCATTCCCGAATACCAAGTGGGCCATGCCGGGAGAGTGCGCACCCTTCAGGCAAGTCTTGAGGGAACGGGACTTTGGCTTGCCGGAAATGCGTGGGACGGAATCGGAGTGGGCGAATGCGTGGCGGCCGCGATCCCCCGAGCCGGAAAAATTCTGGGGATTTGAGCATTGGGCGCCTCCCCGGCCTTGCCGGGGTCAGGCTGCCTGCCAAGCCTCCTCGGACTGCCTTCACGGCTCGGGCGGCTCTGAGTGCCGCCCGTCCGAAGTCGTGCGAAGGCATTCCTGTGGGGTCTTGGGCCAAAGGCCGGCATCCTTGGCGCGCAGCGCGTTGCTTGCCTTCCCCCTCCCGGATGGGAGGGCCGGGGAGGGCGATGGTATGCGAACGCGGCATCCTTGGCGCGCGCAGCGCGTCGCTTGCTGGGGGTGGGAACGCTCTTTGGAGGCCATTTGAGGTGATTCCGGTGGTCGGATGCGCCGGAATGCTACCTTGTGGTGGCGTTACCCGCATTTGATTGTTCAAGGAGAGTATCATTCGTTTTCAAGATCTGGCTCTGACTGAGCCCCTGCTCAAGGCCCTGCAAGAAGAGGGGTACGAAACCCCCACTCCGATCCAGCAGCAGGCCATTCCTCATCTGCTCGAAGGTCGCGACCTTTTGGGCATCGCACAGACCGGCACCGGCAAGACCGCTGCCTTCGCCCTTCCCATCCTGCAGCGTCTGGCCGAATCGGGCCGAGCCCGCCAGCCCAAGACCACCCGTGCCTTGATCCTGGCTCCCACCCGGGAGCTGGCGATCCAGGTGGAAGAAAGCTTCAAGACCTACGGTCGCCACCTTCCGCTGCGTTCCACCTGCATCTTCGGTGGTGTGGGCGAGCAGCCCCAGAAGGTCGCCATGGCGCGTGGCGTGGACATCCTGGTCGCGACTCCGGGTCGTCTCTTGGATTTGCTGAACCAGGGCGCCTTTACGCTTTCGAGCTTGGAAGTCTTCGTCTTGGACGAGGCCGACCGGATGCTGGACATGGGCTTCATCCACGACATCCGTCGCGTGGTCAAGCTCCTGCCCCCGAACCGCCACAACCTGTTCTTCTCGGCCACCATGCCCGATGACATCGCGGGCCTTGCGGGAAGCATCCTGCACAACCCTGCGCGCGTGGAAGTCACTCCGGTGAGCACGCCGGTCGAGCGCATCGCGCAGCGTCTGCACTTCGTGGGCAAGACGGCCAAGCACCAGTTGCTGCGCCATCTGCTGCTCAATGATGCAGGCATCGCCCGTGTGATCGTGTTCAGCCGCACCAAGCACGGGGCCAACCGCATCGCCGAGAACCTGGAAAAGGCCGGCATCACCGCCGCAGCCATCCATGGCAACAAGTCGCAGAACCGCCGCCAAGAGGCCTTGGCCGGATTCCGCGAAGGCAATCTGCGGGCGCTGGTGGCCACCGACATCGCCGCGCGCGGCATTGACGTCGATGGCGTGACCCACGTCATCAACTTCGACCTGCCTGATGTGCCTGAGACCTATGTGCATCGCATCGGCCGTACCGCCCGTGCCGGTGCCGATGGCGCCGCCATCACGTTCTGCTCCTCTGAAGAGCGCGACGAGTTGCGCCAGGTTGAGCGTTTGATCAAGCGCACCATTCCGGTGGCCAAGAATCCGGATGGCTTCGAAGAGCCGCTGCCCGAGGAAGTCGAGGCGCGTCTGGATCGCCGCGATTCCGGTCGTGCGGATCGCCCACGTCACGAAGGACGCAAGCCCCAGGGAGGAGGTCGTCCTGGCCAAGCTTCCGGTGGACAGCGCACGGGCAACGGACAGGCGGCTCGCCCGCAGGGACAGGGCGGCGATGGCCGTGCTCGCCAAGGTGGCAATGGCCAAGGCGGTCAAGGACAGTCCGGTCAAGGTGGCAACGGTGGCCGTTCGGGTGGTCGCACCCGTGCCCGCACCGGCAATGGCCAAGGCCGCTCCGAAGCGGGCCGTCCCGAGGGACGTTCCGGCGAACGCACTCAAGGGGGCGAACGCAACACCGATCCTCGTCTTTCCCAGCCTTCCGATCAAGGTGGACTGATGGGCAAGGTCAAGCGGCTCTTCGGTCGCTGATCCTCTCGCGACATTGGTGAATTGAAAAGGGAGCCCGCAAGGCTCCCTTCTTT
Organism: Fibrobacterota bacterium; assembly: GCA_039798005.1. Lineage (GTDB taxonomy): Bacteria > Fibrobacterota > Fibrobacteria > UBA5070 > UBA5070 > JBDKGV01. The sequence goes on along the minus strand of JBDKGV010000294.1, from coordinate 1,478 downwards.
GTTCAACCATGACAAGGAACAACGGGGATGTGCGTTTCCCCAAGGCAACAAAAAAGCCCGTCCTTCCGAAGAAGGGCGGGCTTGAAGTTCAATCCGGAAAGGCTTAGGCCTTGACGGGCACCAAGCGGATGGTGTTGTGGGTGGTCTGGCCAACCGGGGTTCCGTAGAGGAACACGATGCGGTCGGTGTCTTCCACCAGCTCCAACGCCTTGATTTCCTTGACTGCCGAGGGGATGGCCGCGTCGATCTGAGTGTAGGCTTCGATCATGACCGGCACCACACCGTACATCAGGGCGCAACGGTTGAAGGTCTTCTTGTTCGTGGTCAGGGCCACGATGATCGCGTCGCTGTGGAACGCGGCGGCGTGGCTGATGATCTCGGTCTCGTCCGAGAAGATGCCGATGACCGGAGCGTTGGCATGGGTATGCAGGCGGATGGCACCGGCAAGCATCTCCTGGCCTTGACTTGCGACGTCGGGAGCGGAGAAGGTGGCGTCTCCAGCGATTTCGGCGGAGCGAGCGATGAGGTCCATGGTGCGGACCACTTCCTCGGGGTAGTCACCGGCAGCGGTCTCACCGGAAAGCATCACGACCTGGGTTCCGTCGAACACGGCGTGGGCCACGTCGGAGGCCTCGGCGCGGGTGGGGCGGGGGCAGGAGGTCATGCTCTCGAGCATCTGGGTGGCCACGACCAGAAGGCGGCTGTGCTTGCGAGCCAGCTTGATGGCCAGCTTCTGCACGATGGGCACTTCTTCGGTGGGGCACTCGATACCGAGATCGCCACGGGCGACCATGACGCCTTCGGTGACCTTGACGATCTCTTCGAGGTTCTCGACCGCGAACGGGGTCTCGACCTTGGCGATCAGCGGCACGTTGTGCCAGCCGATGCTCTCGAAGTAGGCGCGGGAGTCGTGGATGTCCTGGGCGTGGCGCACGAACGACACGGCCACCCAGTCGATGTCCTGGGTCATTCCGAACAGGGCGTCCTTCTTGTCCTTCTCGGACAAGATGGCGAGGCCGTTGTCGGCGCCCGGAGTGTTCACGGCCTTGCGGGGCTTGACGGTGCCGCCGGTGCGGACCGTGCAGACCATCTCTTCGCCCTCGACGGCGGTGACGATCACGTCCATCTTGCCGTCATCGAACAGGATGATCTGGCCGGGCTTGACGGCCTTGTAGAGGGTGGGGTGCTGGATACCCATGCGCTTTTCAGCGGGGTTGCCTTCCGTGGGCACCAGACGCCAGGTCTCTCCGACGGCGATCTCGTAGGTCAGCACGTCGGTGCGGACCTTGGGACCGCAAAGGTCCATGATGATCGCGACGGGCCAGTTCAGCTTGGCCGAGACTTCACGGATGGTCTTGATGCGACGTCCGTGTTCCTCGTGCGAACCGTGCGAGAAGTTGAGGCGGCAGGCGTTCACTCCGGCCTTGAAGAGCTTTTCCAGCATCTCAGGGGATTCAGAGGACGGCCCAAGGGTGGCG
>JBDKGV010000293.1:0-3875 GCA_039798005.1 Fibrobacterota bacterium | reverse complement strand
CATGGCGGCATGGATCTTCTCGATGCGGCTGGGAACGTCCGGGCTTTCCAGGAAGATCTCGGGCAGGGTGATGCGCAGGGTGGAGGGGGCGTCGGCGACAGTCGCTTCGACGGCCTTCCAGTAGCCATGGTCGGAGGTGTACTGGTCGCAGGCGACCACGGCCCATTTGGCAAGGTCGGTGCCGGACTTGGGCAGGAGGATGTCAGGAAGGGTGAGTCCCAGGCGTTCGAGGGTCTTGGCGTGCGTATCGTTCAAGGACATTTGTTCTTCTCCGTTGGCAAGCGATGCCGGAACCGGTCATCAAATCGGTTCCAAGAATACCCTGAAGGGGGCGTTGGTTCCAGATTGTAGAAATCGGCAGGGTGGGGAAGAAGGGCGCGCCAAGGAATAAAAGAAAAAAGGACCGAGAATTATCTCGGTCCTTTAATAGAGCCTAGGGGAATCGAACCCCTGCACCCGCCGTGAGAGGGCGGTGTCCTAACCGCTAGACGAAGGCTCCGTTTAGCTTGCGGGCAAAGATAGGGCAATGTTCTGAGAATGTCAAGGCTCGATCGGAAATCCGTCGATGTCTTTTTTCTTCAGCTCGTCCTTGGCCTTTTGGGCGGCCTTCTTGTCCGGGAAATTGCCATACCTCAACTTCCAAGCGCCTGCAGAGGAGGTGAGCGTGATGCTGCCCTTGCCAAGCTGACTTTCCAGTTCCTGCTTGCGCTTGAGTGCGGCCTCCTCCGACGACAAGGACGCGACTTGGACGGACCAAGCGCCGGCTGGCGCAACGGAGGTGGGCGAAGGAGCAGTCGGGGTCGGTGCCGATGCGGGGCTGGCGGTGGCACTGGCGGCGGAAGGGGTGTATCGCCAAGGATAGGCGCGCAATTCCTCTTGCACTGCTTGGACTGGGGATGCACTGGCAAGGAGAAGGAACAAGGTGCCAAGCATCAGTAGACGTTCTTGGGAAAGAGCAGGTGGACGAAGGTCTTCACCACGATCTCAATGTCCAGCCAGATGGACCAGCGGCGGATGTACTCCAGATCGAACTCGATGCGCTTCTGCATCTTGTTGAGCGTATCGGTTTCGCCGCGCCAGCCGTTGACCTGTGCCCATCCGGTGATGCCCGGCTTGACCTTGTGCCGCATCATGTAGCCATGGATCAAGGCGCGATACTGTTCGTTGTGGGCCACGGCATGGGGCCGAGGTCCTACGATCGACATGTCGCCCTTGAGCACGTTGATGAACTGGGGGAACTCGTCCAAGGAGGTCTTGCGCAGGATGGCGCCCAGCGGCGTGATGCGCGAATCGCCACGCGTGGCCTGCTTGACCACGGCACCATCGTCCATGACTCGCATGGATCGGAATTTCCACACTTCGATGGGCTTTCCGTCCAAGCCATAGCGACGTTGCTTGAAGATGGCCGGGCCGGGCGAGGTGAGCTTCACCGCGGCGGCAAGGAGCAGCATCGGGATGCCGGCAAAGAACAGGAACCCAAGCGAGAAGCAGATGTCAAAGATGCGCTTGACCAGCCAGTCGGGGCCGTTGTACGGCAGTTCCGACAGGGCGATGGTCGTCAGATTTCCGAGGTAACCCATGCGCGACTGGATGAGCTCGTAGGTGAAGATGTCGGGCACGAGGTAGACGGACACGGTCGTGTCGGCCATGGCGGTGAGCAGGGCCTGGATGCGCGCCGTCTCCGACAGCGGCAAGGTGATGTACAGGCGGTTGAACTCCCCCTTGTGAGCATCCTCCACCAGCTTCAAAAGATTTCCGCGGAACAGCTCGGGCGGGCATTTGCCGTCGTCGTCCTCATAGAGTCCGGTCAGGCGCATTCCCGCTTCGGGGGTCGAGTCGATGATCTCCCGAACGCGCGCGGACATCTCATTCGAGGGAATGAGAGCGACGTGCTTGATGTTCCGCCCATGGTTGCGGAAGATCCCGACGATCTTGCGCATGGCGATGCGGCCAAGCGGAAGCAGTCCCAAGTTCAGCAGGAACCATGCGAGGAATCGACGTTTGTCCAGGACGGACTCGATGTCCAAGGCAAAACGCATGACCACAAGGCAGGCGCCGACAGCGAGCCAAACCCCGAGGATGCGGCGCAACTCGAGCAGGATGGGGAACCCTCGCCACGAATGGAACAGGTTGTTCATCTCGCCGAAGAAGAAATAGAGCCCGACACCGAGGAAGGCGACCAAAAGGTCGCGTTCGGCAAGGTTGTCGGGCCAGATCAGGCGCAGCGACCACATGCTCGAGATGAGGAGCAGGCTCTCCCCAAGCCTGAGCACATGGCCCAGCTTGGAGACTGGTGGAGTTACGAACAGGGAAGTCATTGAACCGCCAAGGTAATTATTTACGGCTGGAAAGCGCGCTTTCGTCCAAAGGGGAGATTCCCATGGTCGGGGATTCCTGGCCCACCTTGGGGATTCGCAAGTGAACATCCTTCAGTGCGGTCGTCAGGTGCTCGAAGGCATCGTCGACCGAATCGGACCAATGCCACAGATTCACGTCATCGGCATCGATCATGGCGAAGTCGGCAAAGGCATCCAAGTCGATCACCTTTTTCCAGTATTCGCGTCCGTAAAGGATGATGGGGAGGGGGCGCTCCAGCTTGTGGGTCTGCACCAAGGTGAGAACCTCCATGAACTCGTCCAAGGTGCCGAAGCCACCGGGGAACACCACGATGGCGCGGGCCGAATTCACGAACCAGAATTTGCGCAGGAAGAAGTAATGGAACTGGAAGCCCAATTCCGGGGTGATCCACTCGTTGGCGGATTGCTCGTAGGGGAGGCTGATGTTGAATCCGACGCTGGGTGCGCCCGCGTCATGGGCGCCTTGGTTGCAGGCTCCCATGATGCCGTGACCGCCTCCGGAGCACAAGGTCAGACCGTGGCTTCCTTCCTTCGACCAAAGGGAAAGACGGCGCGAAAGTTCCCGCGCGTCGTCGTAGTAGGGAGCGACCTTGACCAGGCCCTTGGCCTTGCGCAGTTGGGCGGGATTGCCGCCCTCGCGCTCCACGCGTTCCAAGTTGGCCTTGGCATCGGCAACGCTCAAGGTGCGCGCCGACCCGAAGAACACGATGGTTCCCTCGACGCCGTGGCGCTTCAGACGGTAGCGAGGTTCCGAGAACTCCGCCAGGATCCGGATTTCCCGGGCTTGGCTGGAATGGAGGAATTCGGAATTCTCGTAGGCCTTGGGGATGGACATGTCAGGCTCCTTTGAGGCGATTTCTGTATGCTGCGAAGGTCTCATTGCCTTGGTCGCGAGCAGAAACGACGGGATTGGTCACGGGCCAGGCGACTGCCAGGTCCGGATCATCCCAAGCCAAGCCCGATTCGGTGGTTCCGTCGTAAATGGAACTGCACTTGTACAGGACCTCGGCCTCCTCCGAGATTACACAAAATCCGTGCGCAAAGCCAATGGGAATAAAGAGCTGATGATGTTTGTGGGCATCCAGTTCGAAGGCCTGCCACTTTCCGAAGGTCGCGGAGTCCGGGCGGATGTCCACGGCCACGTCCCAGATCGTGCCGCGGACGCACCGCACGAGCTTGGCCTGGCCGGGGGATGTCTGGAAATGCAGGCCGCGCAGGGTGCCCTTGCGGGAGAAGGAATGGTTGTCCTGCTTGAACTCGACGTCGATTCCGATGGCCTGGTAGCGGGGCTGATGGTACGACTCGAGAAAGAAGCCGCGATCGTCGTTGAAGACGCGAGGTTCGACGAGGATCAGTCCATCGAGCTGGGTCGGAAGTGCGTTCATGGTGTCGTGGTCTCCTGACTGCGGGGTGGTCGGCCAAAACTGATGCCGAAGGTGAGGAAATGGACGCTGCCCAGCGGCCCCCAAGCCTGCCAGGCGTAATCGACGGTCCAGTTCGATTGGGTGATGCTTGCTC
>JBDKGV010000292.1:0-3902 GCA_039798005.1 Fibrobacterota bacterium | reverse complement strand
CCGGCCTGGCTTGCAAAGCTGCTGATGAGATCCTGGGCATTGTCGTCAAAGGGAATGATGCCCGATTCGGCCGTCGCGTTCCAGAGCTGGATGACGCCGACGGCTTCGTTTTGGCGGTCCAGCAGAGGGGCGGCAAGCATGGATCGTGAGGAATATTGATTGCGCTCGTCAAAGGCCGGATTGTAGTGAAACACCCCATCGGGGGGGAGACTCTGCACATCGGGGATGTTCAGGATCATTCCCGTCTTGGCGCACCAGCCGGCCATCGAATTTTCATCCACCGGAATTTCAAACCGCTCGAACAGGTCCTGCATGGCGGTCTTGCCAAGACGCGCCTCCAAGGTGAGGTTGCGGCTGATGTGGAATTCCAGCCGATCTCCCTTGCGCAGATACAGGGATGCTCCATCGGCATCAGTCAGGGAAAGGGCGACATCCACGATCTCGGAGAGAAGCCCGTCCAAGGTTCCGATGCTCGAAAGCGAAACTCCGACTTTCACCAGAGCTTTCAGTCTTGCCTGGAGATTTTTCACATCCATGTTCTGGATATTACTAATCCGCATCGTTCCGGTCAGGCCTTGGGTTGAGCTGGAAGTTTTCCTCGAGCTTGAGCTTGCGTCGTTTCTTGGTCAGGTAAAGCATGGCATCGGCGCGCTCCAAGGCATCCACCAGCGGGGTTTCCCGGGGGTTCCACGTCAGCCAGCCGAAGCTCGCCTCGACCCCCCATGGTCGATTCAGGGTTCGGGACATTTCTTTCAACTTCGCGTCCATTCTGGCTTGCAGCACGGCGCTGTCGCTCTCGCCCGCATAGAGGACGGCGAACTCGTCGCCACCCAGCCGAGCCACCACGTCGCTTTCCCGGAACGATGCCGCCAAGGCCTTGCCAAGGGTCTCGATGGCCACATCGCCCTCGGCATGACCCCACGTGTCGTTGATTCGCTTCAGGCCATCCAGATCGGCATAGAGGACGCCCAGGGTGAGGCCGTCGCGCTTGGCCAGACTTTCCATCTTCCCGCCATGCTCAAGGAATCCCCGCCGGTTGAGCAGGGATGTCATCGGGTCGCGCAGGGACAGGTCGCGCAGCTCCTCCGACAATCGCTTTTCGCGATTGAGCAGATGGGCGGCACGCAATGCGTTCGTGACCATGAACCGGATGCCTTCAAAGAAGGTTTCCGCAGGAGGCTCACCGCGCAGCAGGATGAAGCCGTACTGTTCCTGTCCGGTGCAAAGCGGAAGGCAAACCCAAGCATCCGCGTCCGGAGCGGCATCTCCCAGCAAAGATTCATGGGGATCAAGGGCGACGGGAGTCTCCGCGCCCAATCCCCACGCGTGGGAAAAATTCTCAAGGTCCCATTCCACATGGGCCCCCCCTGCGGTTTGCGGGTTCAGGATCCACAGTCGGGCATGCATGTTCCACAGGCGAAGCGTTTCGTTCAAGCGGGTCGCGATGCGCGCATGGGTGTTTTCCAGCAAGATCCACTGGGCGTGCCGCAGAAGGAGCTTGATATGGCCTTGGAGGTCGAAATGGGCGCGTGCATGCAGGCCTTGAGCCAGCTGGAAGAGCATCTTCTGGCTCTGTTCCAGCACCGGGCCGAGCTTTCCCAGCCGCTCCGGGGAGTGCGTGGCGATGGAGCTGCGGGCCTGGTGCAGCAATTCCGCCCATTCCTCGTGCGATCCGTCCGTGGCCCGGCCCAGGCAGTCCATGAGATCCTGCAGGAAGGAGTCGTCGTCAAGGTCCGGATCGAGCAGGCGCTGGGTGAGGCTTTGGATCACATGATGATCCGGGCGCAAATCCTTGTGGTCGCTGGTCAGGCATCCGCAGGAATCCCGGAAGATCGGGCGGGTCTCGAAGCACGTTTGAACGGGGTGCGTGCGCCGTACGGCTCCCAAGGCAAGTTCCAAGGCATGGAAGGCGATCTGGAAGACCGGAGCGCGAATCGTCGTGAGGCTGGGAGCCTGGTGCCGGGCCTCGTCGATGTCGTCGTATCCGACCACCTTGATTTGGCGGGGGACCGCATGACCCCTGCGTGCCAGTTCCCGGCATACGGTGATCGCCATGGGGTCGTTGGCCGCGACGACGGCATCGATGTCCGGATGCCGAGCCAGGATCCTGTCCAGGGCGGCAGGGACGCGGCTTGTCATGAAGTCCGCGACCTCGATGAGCGACGGATCGGCCTCGATGCCGTTGGCCTCCAAGGTCTGCGTGTACTCTTGCAACCGGACGATGGCATCGGGGTTGTTCGCGGGCCCTCCGATGAAGGCGATCTTGCGGCAGTGATGGACGATCACGAGGTGATTGACGAGACTGCCCATTCCGTCGCGGCGTACGATGACTTGCGTCGCCCCGGGCAAGGGGGCTCCGATGGAAATGGTGGGTACGTCGGGGAACCGCAAGGCGGCCCACTTGGATACGGCGGCGGGGCCGCAGAAATTCCCCAAGGTGTTCGTGCTGGCGATCAGGGCATCGGGATTGAACTTGGCAATCAGGCTGAACACCGCATTGTGAGCGGCCTCGTCCTCGATCGGCGAATCGATCGCCTTTCCCATCACGGAAACCAGGCGCGCGCCGTGAAGTCGCGCTGCCGCGGCGACTCCACGCCAGATCAAGCTCTGGTAAAAGCCGTCCAATTGAGTATGGACAAGCACGATCGTCGGTTGGCTTGTGATCTTGATTTCTCCTTCCAACCTTGATTCTAGCATATCTCGACGGGAAATCCAGCAAGGAAGGTGAAGGAGCGCGCGGCAGAATGCGCGCAGCGGGACCCCGGATTGCTACTCTTGCAACTCTATGGTGCTTCGGGCTCTCCCGGTTCTTTTCTTTGGCGCGCTGGTCGCGGCTCATGCGCAGGATGCCGCCCCGGTTCCTGCGATGGCCACCCCAGCCAGTGTCGGTGCCATGGCCTCGCTGGGTGGTGGGCTCGACGACACGGCCAAAGGTGCTGCGGACACCCTTCGGTACAGTGCCCGCAGCTTGGATTACGATGATGCGGCCCGCATCTTCCTGCTTTCCGGCACGGCTCGCTTGGAATACAAGCGCACGGTGCTGACGGCCGACAGCATCTGGTATGACATGAACGCCGGCCTGCTCGAGGCGGCGGGCAAACCCCAGCTTCAAGATCCGACCGTCGCACCTTTCCTTGGGGCGCGGATGCGCTACAACCTCAAGGATCGCTCGGGGCAGGTTCTCAAGGGCGCCTCGGACGACAATGGTCAGCACTACCGTGGGGAGGAAGTGCGGCGCTTGCGGGACAAGCGTTTGCAGGTCGTGGATGCCGACTATTGCGAGTGCAAGGGGGACAACGAACCCGACTACTACTTCGCAAGCGGCGCCATGGAGATCGAACCCAACGCCTCGGCGGTTGCGGCGCCGGTGGTTCTCAACGTGGAGAACGTCCCTGTCGTCGCGCTTCCTCTTGCCTATTTCCCGTTGGGGAAAGGACGGCGTTCGGGCCTGCTCACGCCCAAGTTCGGCGGCGATCAGGTGCAGGGGTTCTTCATCCGCAACGCGGGTGTCTATTGGGCTGTGAGCGACTATGCCGACGCCCAGCTTTCCAGTGATCTGGTGGAAGGTCAGGCGGGCCGCTTCGATCAAGCCTCGATGAAGGCCAATACCCGCTACAAGAAGCGCTACTGGTTGGATGGCGAACTGAACTGGACTCAACATCTGCAGCAGTTCGGCGAGGCCGGGTCCCAGTGGGAAATGAAATACCAGCACACGCAGGAATTGCTGCAAAAGCCCGGCAAGAGCACGATCAAGGGCGATGGCAGTTTCGTGTCCAGCCGAACCGTACGTCAAGACAACGCGCTGACCGCGGCAGAAGTCCTGGACCAGACGGCCAATGCCAACCTGCAGTGGCAACATGTCTGGGACAATGCCAGCGTGCTTGTCGTGGCCAACCAGCAGC
>JBDKGV010000291.1:0-3916 GCA_039798005.1 Fibrobacterota bacterium | reverse complement strand
GCGGCGTCGACCCCAAGAAGGTCCCCATGGAGATCTACCCGGCCTACCACTACTCGATGGGCGGCCTCTATGCCGGCTACGAGGCGGATGGCACCGGACGTCTTCTCAAGGACAGCCCGCTCAACCAGATGACCAACATCCCCAATGTGTACGCAGTGGGCGAAGCGGATCATCAGTACCACGGCGCCAACCGCTTGGGTGCGAACTCCCTCATGTCCTGCATCTTCGCAGGCCTTGTCACCGGCGAGTCCGTCGTGGCCTTGGCCAAGAACTCGAAGACCGCTCCGGCCGCTTCCTCCCTTCTCGAGTCCGAGCAGAAGCTCGAGACCGAGAACTACAAGAAGCTCGTGGCCCAGGACGGTCCCGAGAATCCGTTCGTGATCCACAAGGAGCTGGGCGACGCCATGAGCGCCTTCTGCTTGATCGAGCGTCACAACGACGAGCTCTTGCAGCTGCGCGGCATGATCGAAGGCTACGCAGAGCGCCTCAAGAAGGCTTCGAGCTTGGACAAGTCCGGCTCGGGCAACATGAGCGCCGTGTTCCTGCGTCAGCTGGACGGCATGATCTGCATGTCCAAGGCCGTGGTGGAAGGCGCCATCCTGCGCGACGAGTGCCGCGGTGCCCACTACAAGCCTGCCTTCGACAACGAGGCTCCCTCCAAGGAGACTCCGATCGAAGATCCGGCATGGACGGCGTACTACGAGAAGTTCCTGGCCCAGACCCAGACCTGGCTCAAGACCACGCTCGCCAAGCACGATCCTTCCAAGTCGCTCCCCGTGATCGACTTCAAGCCCGTCGATACCCGCCACCTCGAGCCCGAGCCCCGTGACTACACCGGCGTGGGCAAGAAGGCCTGGGCGAAGTTCAAGGCATCCCGCACGGCCCAGGGCCAGGCGTAAAAGGGAGAACGAAGCATGTCTAAGACCGTCGAAGTTCGCATCAAGCGTCAGGACAGTCCCAAGGCTCCCGCCTATTGGGACGAGTTCTCCATTCCTTACGAAGAGGGAATGAACGTCATTTCCATCTTGCAGTCCATCCGCCGCGACCCCCGCAACAAGTCGGGCAAGGCCGTGACACCGGTGAACTGGGAATCTTCTTGCCTTGAAGAAGTCTGTGGTGCTTGCACCATGGTCATCAACGGCAAGGTTCGCCAGGCCTGCACGGCTCTGGTCGACCAGATTGCCCAGCCCATCAGCCTCGAGCCGATGAGCAAGTTCCCGGTCGAGCGCGACCTTCGCGTCAACCGCCAGCGCATCTTCGAGAATCTCAAGAAGATCAACGGCTGGGTCGATGTGGACGGTTACCACGACCTCGGTCCTGGTCCTCGTCAGAGCCCGATCGATCAGGAGCTGACCTACAAGTTCTCCGAGTGCATGTCCTGCGGTTGCTGCATGGAAGTGTGCCCGCAGTTCACCATGGACAACAACTTCATCGGTGCGGCCGTCATCGGCCAGACCCAGCTGTTCAACATGCACCCCTCGGGTGCCATGCATGCGCAGAAGCGTCTGGACGCGGTCACCGACGAGGGCGGCATCCAGGATTGCGGTCTCGCGCAGCAGTGCGTGAAGGCATGCCCGAAGCACATCCCGCTGGTGGAAGCCATCGGTCAGGTGCAGCGCTCGGTCACCATCTCGCAGGTCTTCGGCGCCTTCAGCAAGCGCAAGTAAGATGGACGGCGTCCTTCCTTTCCTCGAACATCGCCCGGTGATCGGGGAGCGTGTCTTCATCGCTCCCGGAGCCAAGGTGATCGGTCGCGTGAAGTTGGGTGACGATGTGTCCATCTGGCACAACGCCGTCCTGCGCGGGGACATCAACTCCATCGAGATCGGTGCGCGCTCGAACGTGCAGGACAACGCCTCGATCCATCTCGCCGACAAGCTCGGCGTGAAGGTCGGGGAGGACGTGGTGATCGGCCACAACGCCGTGGTCCACGCTTGCACCATCGAGGACAACTGCCTGATCGGCATGGGCTCCACCGTCATGGACGGGGCCCACATCGGAACGGGATCGATCGTCGGCGCGGGCGCCTTGGTGCCCCCCGGCAAGGTCATTCCGCCCAATTCGCTGGTCGCAGGCGTGCCCTGCAAGGTGATCCGCGAGACCTCTCTCGAGGAGCGCGATGCGAACAAGGCCATGGCCGCGAAGTACGTCCGCAACAAGGACAACTTCATGGCCACCCCGGCATAGGGGTTTGACAGAAATTGTCATGAGTCCCTCTCGGCACCTGCCGGGAGGGACTTTTTGTTTCAGGGCATGACGGCCCGGGAGCCGCTGGCCCGGATCAGCCGATCACGCACGGCAAGGCCCAGGCCAGTCGGCGCGGGCAGCAGCGCAAGGATCGTGGTCACATCGGGGCGGTCCAGTTCGCGCAGCGCCCGGAAAAGTCCGGTGGCCATCTCGGCGTCCGTGGTCCCGAGGGCGACATGGCGGGTTGCCGGGATATTGGACAGATTCTGTCCAATGAGACCGCATTTGCCTTCAAGCGAAGCTGCGCGAGCCTCCAGGCTTTCGCGGCTTTCATGGCATTCCACCTGGCATCCGGGCGCATAGTGGCTTTCCAGCATGCCTGGTGCGGCGGGGTGGTCCACGGGGGATTGGTGGCCTGCGTATTCAAGCGGCTGGCCAAGGACGGCTTCCAGACTCTCGCGGGCGATGCCTCCGGGGCGCAGCAGCCGCGCACAGCCCGGCTCGCAGAGGCTGACGATGGTGGACTCCACACCGACGCGGCATGGGCCGCCATCCAGCACGAGATCGACACGATCCTTTAAGCCGGTGCGTACATGCTCGGCGGTGGTGGGGCTGACATAGCCGAACGGGTTGGCACTGGGCGCGGCCACCGGCACGGCCGCACGGCGCAGGAGCTCCAGAGCCATCGGGTGGTCGGGGATCCGGATCCCGACCGAGGGAAGGCCGGAGGTCACGAGGTCGCTCACGCCCGGACGGCGTGGCAGGATCAGTGTAAGAGGCCCGGGCCAGAAGGAGCGAGCCAGCAAGAGGGCGCGATCGTCGAACTCCGCCCACCGCCGCGCTGAATCGACATCGGGGACGTGCACGATGAGAGGATCGAAGGAGGGGCGGTTCTTGGCGGCGAAGATCCTTGCGACCGCATCGTCCTGGTCCGCGCGTGCCCCGAGCCCATAGACGGTTTCCGTCGGGAAGGCGACGAGCTTCCCGTCTTGCAAAAGTCTCGCACCGACCTCAAACCAAGAGCTCATGCATCCTCCAGCAGGAGACTCAGGTCAAGGGCCTTGACGGAATGGGTGAGAGCACCCACGGAGATGTATTCGGCACCGGCCTTGGCGTAGGCGCCGATGGTCTCAAGGGTGATGCCGCCCGAGGCTTCCAAGGCGAACCCGCTGCGACAGGCATTGCGCATGGTGACGGCACGTTCGATGTCTGCCGGGATGAAGTTGTCCAGGAGCACCCGGGTCAGGGGCAGGTCGCACAGCGATTCGAGTTCGGGAAGACTTGTGACCTCGACGATCACCGGGGTTTCCGGTGACCTGCGGTCCAGGGCAGTCAGAGCAGCTTGCCTGACCCCGCCGGCCGCGCGGGCGTGATTCTCCTTGATCAGGATGGCATCCCACAAGCCCATGCGGTGGTTGTGCCCTCCGGTTGTGCGGATGGCGTACTTCTCCAGTTGTCGCAAGCCCGGGGTGGTCTTGCGGGTATCCAGCACCTTGCAGGCGTTGCCTGCCGCGGCTTGGTAGCGCACGGCCGTGGTGGCGGTGCCAGACAGGCGCTGCAAAAGGTTGAGACTTACACGCTCGGCCTGCAGGATCGCGGCTGTGGGCCCTTCGTAGCGGGCGATCACCGTACCGGGCTCAACGGTGCTTCCCTCGGGCACGGACAGGCTCAAGGTCACCTGGGCGGCACCTGCATCGGGAATCAAGGCGTCAAGCTCCTCGAGCACCAA
>JBDKGV010000290.1:0-4015 GCA_039798005.1 Fibrobacterota bacterium | reverse complement strand
CCGGTCTACCACGGAAGTCCCACCCCCCTTTTCCGTGGATGTGCCCGGCCTCCCGATCCGACTATCTTTTCCTGAGAAACCATTCGTTTGATCAAACAGGAGAATAAGGATGTCCAGGATCGCTTGCAAGTTCGGAGGAACCTCCCTTGCCGACGCCGAGCAGTTTCGCAAAGTCGCAGGCATCGTCAAGTCCGATGCCCGTCGTCGCTTCGTGGTCGTTTCCGCTCCAGGGAAACGTCACAAGGCCGACCCCAAGATCACGGACATTCTGCTCTCGGCCCACGAGCTTGCCTTGCGTGGCCTGGATCCGACCCCTCAGATCGACTTGGTTCGCCAGCGCTTCCAGGAAATCGAACAAGCCCTTTCCGTCGATGCCGGGATCGAACGGTTGGTCGAGGAACTTCGTCGGCGAATCCAAGATGGCGTCGGGCGCGACTGGATCGCCTCACGCGGTGAAGCCTGGTCGGCGCGCATCATGGCGGCCTTCTTGGGCGCAACACTTGTGGAAGCTGAAAATGCCGTCTTCCTGACCGGCAAAGGCCTGGTCGATCCGCGCACCTGGGACGTCCTTCCCACCAAGCTCGGAGAAGGCCTGCATGTCATGCCGGGTTTTTACGGGACCGGTTCCGACGGTGAAGTGAAGACGTTCAGCCGGGGTGGTTCGGATATTTCCGGAGCGATCTTGGCACGTGCCGCCGCCTGCGACCTCTACGAGAACTGGACCGATGTGTCGGGCCTCTTGATGGCCGATCCTCGGGTGATCGCCGGAGCCCTCCCGATGGAGAAGGTCACCTACCGCGAGCTTCGGGAACTCGCCTATGCAGGCGCCAATGTGTTTCACGAAGAGGCGATCCTGCCTTGCCGCGACGCATCCATCCCCATTCGCATCGCCAACACCAATCGTCCTGAGGATGCCGGCACCCTGATCGTGCCTGAGGTGCAGGCCGCAGATCGCCCCATTGCAGGTGTGGCGGGCCGTCGCGGCTTCTCGCTCCTGCTTCTCGAAAAAGCCTTGATGAACAAGGAGAAGGGCTTTGGCCGCAAGATCCTCGGGGTCTTGGAGACCAAGGGCGTCTCGTATGAGCTGTCCCCATCGGGCATCGATTCGATGTGCGTCGTCATTGAACGCTCCCAGTTTCAGCCGGTCGCCTCCGAGATCCTGACCGAGATTCGCAATGTCTGCGACCCCGATTCCGTCGAAGTCGAGCACGGCATCGCCTTGATCGCCACCGTCGGGCACGGCATGAGCCATCGGCCCGGTGTTGCCGCAAGGCTCTTCGGTGCCTTGGCGGGTGCAGGAGTGAACGTACGGCTCATTGACCAAGGGGCATCGGAGCTTTCGATCATCGTCGGTGTCGATGAGGATCAGTACGAGAACGCTCTGGGGGCCATCTACAAGGCGTTTGTCACCGAAACTTGAGACCTTGCATCCGTGGCTACGCGCTGCGGATGCCAATCCAGGAGCTGCCCGTGAAGATCCACGTCTTTCAGCATGATGAGACCGAAACCTTGGGGAGCATCGCCGACTGGATCGTCTCCAGGGGGCATTCCCTCTCCGTGACGGCTTGGCATCTCGGAGAGCGACCATCGACCATCGATGCGGATCTGCTGGTGGTCATGGGTGGTCCCATGAACATCTACGAGGAAGATGCCTATCCTTGGCTTCTCCAAGAGAAGAAACTCTTGGATGCTCAGATCGAGGCCGGGACATGGTGCCTTGGAGTGTGCTTGGGTGCCCAGCTGCTCGCAGACCGCATGGGTGGACCTGTGACCAAGGGGAAGTACACGGAGATCGGATGGCATCCGGTCCGGCGACTCCCGGAGGCGGATGGTGATGCCCTGTTTGCGGCGCTTCCGGTGGAGCTCTTGTCAATGCACTGGCACGGAGACACCTTTGCGATTCCGCCCGGGGCGATCCATGGCTATGCCTCGCCTGCATGCCGCAATCAAGCCTTTCGGCTGGGCCGTGTGGTCGGCTTGCAATGCCACCTTGAATTCACCCCTGAAGCATTGATTGGCTTGGTCGATGCTCAAGATCGCTTCGATGGCGCATTCGTCCAAGCACCGGCTCAATTTCTCGATCGAGCGGCTGACTTCGCAACCCTGAAGCAGCATCTCTTTTCCTTCCTGGATCAATTGGAATTGGAAATCCGATCGCAGAAATGAAATGATGAAGCGTTGCGGTCGGGCGCAGCAAGATTGCGTATCTTTCGCAAACCGACATTCCATGGGAAAGGACTGCAATGGCTGATAAGTATGATTTGATGGTCATCGGAGGCGGACCCGCAGGGTATGTGGCCGCGATCAAGGCCGCACAGTATGGCAAGAAGGTTGCGATGGTTGAGGTCGAGCGTGCCGGTGGCACCTGCCTCAATTGGGGATGCATTCCCACCAAGGCGCTGCTCAAGCAGGCGGAGTTTGCGATCCACCTCAAGCACGCCGAAGATTACGGCTTCACAGTCGGCGAAGTTTCCTTTGATTTTGCCCAAGTCGTGGCGAAGTCGCGCAAGGCCGCCGACAAGATGGCGGCCGGCATCGACCATCTTTTCAAGAAGAACAAGATCGCTTGGCTCAAAGGGCAGGGAAGCATCGATCGCCCTGGCCAAGTCAAGGTGACCAAGGAGGATGGCGGCGTCGATCTCTATGACGCGGAAACCATCCTGATCGCCACGGGCGCCAAGCCCCGCACCCTTCCGGGACTGGTCCTGGATCGCCAGACCGTCATGACCAGCCGTGAAGCCTTGGCGCTGACGGAGGTTCCCAAGTCGATTCTCATCATCGGTGCCGGTGCCATCGGTGTGGAATTCGCCTATTTCTACAATGCCTTCGGGACGAAGGTGACGCTTGTCGAGTTCGCTCCGAACATCCTGCCCATCGAGGATGAGGACAGTTCGATCCTGCTCAAGCGGAAATTCGAGAGCTACGGCATCGAAGTGCTGACCGAGACCAAGGTCACGGGTCTTGAGCTCGGGGCCGAAGGGGCCACGGCGACCTTCGTCGGGAAGAGTCCGAAGGCCGGCAACACCTTCGAAAAGGTGCTGGTCGCAGTGGGTGTCGAGGCTCGTCTCGACGGGCTTTTGGGGCCCGATCTCAAGCTGGATCTGTTCAAGGGATTCTTGCAGACCAGCGACAGTTACATGACCAACATTCCCGGGATCTACGCCATCGGCGATGTGATCGGCCCGCCTTGGCTTGCGCATCAGGCCAGCTGGGAAGCCGGTCAGTGCATTGATGGACTGTACGGCAACAAGGTGCCACAGAAGACCCATCTCGTTCCGGGTTGCACCTACTGCCAGCCGCAAGTGGCAAGCATCGGTGCGACCGAGAAGAAGCTCAAGGAACAGGGCGTGGCCTTCAAGGTGGGCAAGTTCCCCTTCATCGCAAACGGCAAGGCCGTAGGCACAGGCGACACGGATGGGTTCGTGAAGCTTCTGTATGGAGCCGAACATCACGAATTGCTGGGTGCCCATATCGTCGGCTCCGAAGCGACCGAGTTGATCGCTGAACTCAACCTTGCCATGAATCTCGAGGCGACGCTCGAGGATATCTTGGGAACCATGCATGCACACCCGACACTCTCGGAAGTGATTGCCGATGCCACGGCGGCGGCGATCGGCAAAGCCGTCCACATGTGATCACAAGTCGGAGAACTTCGGCCCAACTGCATCGGTTGGGCTTTTTTCTCCTTCAGAGTTTTATTTTCATGTCTGAAAGTCCACTCAATTTCCGAAAGGCCAATCATGAGCAAAAACCCCATTGATCGCAACAACGCAGAGCATTACATCTGGGCCGATGTGTGCGATGGTTGGCGCCTTTTGTCCCAGTCGGACTTGGCCGTGATCGAAGAGCGCATGCCGGCGGGAGCCAAGGATCATGTCCACAAGCATGCTCGCAGCACGCAACTGTTTTACGTGCTTTCGGGTGAATTGCAAATCGACATCGAAGGCACCAAGGTGACCGGGAAGGCGGGCCAGGCTCTGCATGTCCCCAAAGGTGCAGCTCACTTCTTGGCGAA
>JBDKGV010000289.1:0-4023 GCA_039798005.1 Fibrobacterota bacterium | reverse complement strand
ACCTCATGCTCAGGACCTATTGCAGATCGTTCTTGTCGATCCCGTACAAGCGGACGTCGTCGACCCAGAGATCGCTTCCGCCCGACACGAGGAACGTCAGGTTGGTGACCGAGTTCCGGACCGCTTCCCATCCGATGTTGTTTCCGACCGTGCTTGCGCTGTCGAAGTCCTGCGGGCGGATGCGGATGCGCGTCCAGCCCGAGGTCAAGGTCCGGTGCAGCCAAGCCTTGCCAAGGCTGCCGGGGATGAGACGATCAAAGGCGATCGACAGTTTTCCGGTTCCCCGGACCCAGACCACCATCGAGTCCAGGCTGTGCAGGTTCACCGGGGAGGTTCCCAGAGCGATGCCCAGGAGCGAGTATTGGTAGTTGATCGACGGGGCGTTGTACCCGATGCGGATCGCGTGTCCGGTCCTTCCGAGCCCGGCCGTATCCAGTTTGGGGATCGAGACCGTGGCGGAGTCGGTGGCGACGCTGTACCATGAGGCGGAGTCGGGGAGGGGCGAACGGGTCGTGGCGCGTTCAAAGTCGTCGACGAGCACGGAATTCAGGGCCAGGACCTTGAAATCCGGGACCCCCTGCCAGACCGTCGCGGCATTGCCGCGGTTCAGCAGCGGGGCTTTCCACCGCAGCCGGATCTTCGATCCGGAAAGCATTTGCGAGGAATCCAAGCGGACGTGGATGCGACCCAAGGTGACCTTCTTGTCCCAGTAGACGATCGAGAAGGGAAGGGGCGTGCTGTCGATCTGTTCGACGACAAGATCGCGTCCGAGGGAGTCGGTTTTCTTGAAGTCCACGATGGACGAATCCAAACGCAACGTGACCACCATCGGTGGACGCTTGAACGGACTTTGTTCGGCCAGGAGCGAGTCCACCGAAAAGACCACACCGGTCAGGATGTTCTCCGTCTCGGTCGTGCTGCCGGCGATCCGGTCGTTGCCGCAACCCGGCAGCAACAGGAGACCGGACAATCCGGCAGCGAGAATGTGCATCCGGAATTTCACGAAGGCTTCTCCATGTCGGATACGGGGAAGAACGCCATGGAAAGTTGCATCACGCGATTGGGGCTGCGGACCTCGCCCACGCACTTCTGGATCTGCCGACGGCACTCGCGCAGGATCTCCCGGACCTCTCCGAAGGAATGGGCGTCCACGGTCAGGGTGAGGGTGGAGATGTCCCGCAGGTCGGGGGAGAAGCGCTCCATCGATTCCGATGCCAATGACAGGATCTGTCTTTGGTACTGGCGCACGGCGTTCACCTTCTCCGACTCGGTTCCGGCGGTGAGATGGGCGTCGGTGAGGATCAACCTTCCTGAGCTCGCCTTCTTGACAAGGCCCAGTTCCTGGAGCAGCTCCAGGGCGCGGACGACCTCGGCCTCCGGCACGGGCGGGTTCAGCTTCTTGGCGAGTTCCCGGGGGATGACGCGGCCATCGACCACTTCGAGCATGGATCGCAGCGCGGCGACCCACCAGTCCCGGAAATAGGAAAGCTCATCCTGGACGATCTGGCGACGGGCCACATCCCGCAGCGCCTGCGCATTTTCCATGATCTCCTGGCGCGCCTTGGCGTTGCGTTCCCGGCCATAGGCGATCAGAAGGACGAAGTACTCGGCGGAACGCCCCGAAAGGCCGAGGCACTCGATGGCCCGTGATTGGCAACGTGCCGGGAGGTGAGCTTCCTTCTCCAGGATGCGGTAGATGTTGCTGGTGTCCATTCCCAGCTCCTCGGCCATCATGCGATACCCGTACTGGGGCAAGTTCGCCTTGCGCTCCTCGAAGACCTCTTTCATGAGGTCGCGATAGTCCTGGTAATCGAAGATGGTATGCATGTCCATGCCATTCTGGCATTGTCACGGCAACTTTGCGACAATCCCGTTAGAAGAGTTTCACGCCCACGAGCAGATGGATATGGATTCAGAGTGAAGATGCGCTCAATATGCCTGCCACGCACCGGGAACCGATAGGCGTTTTTTGGTGATTCGACAAAATTGCCATCGCAGCGAGCTTTCGATGGCATTCATTGATTCTTCCCGACTTAGTCTTGCATGCAACGAAGCGAGATGCCGAAGGACTTGTTCAAGTCTTTGGGGCGCACATACACATTGCCATCGGTGAAATCTCGGATCCATGCGCTTCCTGTGGTATAAACATATTCGGTGGCTGTCCAGAACCAACTGGTGTTGCCCGCGTAGCTGAAATTGTCGCTGGTGGAGCGGTAGCCTGCAGAGAGAACATTGAAACCGTAAGCGTTTGTGCCAGGCAACCTCCAACCCAGGATGGACTTGAGCTTTGTGGCTGAGGTCGCCTCTCCCACAAAGGCGGTGAGGGTTGTCCATTCTGTATCGCTGGGTACATGCCAACCTGTGGGGCAAATTCCTTGCACGCCACTGGGGATCGCTTTGCTGGAGAGCTTCCCTGCCATGACTTCCGACCACTTGTAAAGGCGTCCATACTTGGCACAGGAATCGGCGCTATGGTTGTAGCATACGCCAACGGTGTCAGCGCCGGTCCCCTTGTAGTTGAGATTCTCGGCCATCCAATTTTGGGTGCCAATCTTGACTGTTTTGTAGGTTTGACCGGCAAAGGTCACGGTTCCGGTGCCAGCATTGAGGGTAGGGATCGTGTAGGCCGCGCTGGTGACTGTACTTGCCTTCCCGGTGCTGTCGACCGCAATCGCCTTCAGTGTCTTTGATTCGCTTACCGTAATTGCGATGGTGAACTTGGTGGATGCGACCGTGGGTGTGGTGCCATCGGTTGTGTAGTAGATCGTCGTGCGAGTGGGATTGAGGCTGTATACGGCCACCATCTGCGAGGTGGTGTAGGTTCCGCCAGCGGGGCTGAATACGGGAGCCTTGACATCGCCAACGGTCGTGGTTGGAGTGGTCGGAACGCTGTCGTTCGGGATTTTTGTGGAGCTTTCGCTATTGGTTGCCGAGCCACTGTCTGAATCGCAGGAAGCCAACAGGCCCAGTGTGGCGACCAAGGCAAGGCTTGCGAAGGCTTTTCGTGTAAACATGTGGAGCGCGCTTTCTGTTGGAGCTGCGTGTGATTTGCAATCGGCAACCTAGGGTGAGTTGCCTTCGACAGGATTAGTGAGTGGGTGCTAATTCTGGAGGCAACCGTGAAAAGCCAACCTTTTCGTTCGATCATGATACGTCAACCAGAATGCGTTGCCTTGCCTATAGAGATATCTCATGGCAAACTTAGTCTTGAACGCAGCGGAGAGATACCCATTGTGAATTTTTGGCGCCAGTGGTGCTTACGATGGCAGGATGAAAGTCAATGAGCCTTAGCTTACCATTAGCCTTGTCGCTCTCCGTTGCGCTCCACCATAGGCCACTAGCGCCAGCATCATCGTATTCGCTTGTGTAGCGAGATGCCCCTGGCAGTGCGCGAAATCCGTAGCTGTCGGTCCCGGTATTTGTGTTCCAGCCCGAGATTGATTTGAGCTTGGTTGCCGAGGCCGCGCCGGATGCGTCCATGTAATTTCCAAGTGTCGTCCACTCTGGGTCGGAGGGTACGTGCCATCCAGTGGGACAAATGCCCCGTACATTGCTGGGACTTGTGCTACTGGAGGATACCCCCTGCATGACTTCAGACCAAGTGTACAACCGGCCATATTGCTTGCAATTCTCGACTTTATCCTGTAGGCACACTCCAAGGGTATCGGTGCCAATGCCCTTGAAGTTCAAATTTTCGGCCATCCAATTCTGGGTGCCAATCGTGACCGTCTTGTATGTCTTGCCCGCCGCGTCCGTCATGCTTCCGTAGGTAATTCCTGACTGCCAGGAAATATCAGGAGCGTTGATCACGTAGGTTGCAGACGAAACGGAACTTGTTGTCATCCCGCTTTTGATTGCGATGGCCTTTAGGGTGTAAGATGCGCCTACTGGAATCGTTCCCCCTGAATAGAGCATTGAAGAACTGGTTGGGGTGGTGCCGTCAACGGTAAACCTGATGTATGCTTCAGAAGTGGCCGTAGACAACGTGACTTCCTGTGCTGTTGTATATGTGCCACCGGCGGG
>JBDKGV010000288.1:0-4039 GCA_039798005.1 Fibrobacterota bacterium | reverse complement strand
TGGTATCGGAAGGAATGGGGCATGTCGGAATTGGCTCAGCACTGGGACGACCTCTTCGCGCGTACGGACGCCTGCGCGCTGGGTTGGTACGAGTCCGATCCGTCCCAGACGCTCAAGTGGCTTGAAGAGGTCCCTGCGGGAGGACGCACCTTCGTGGCGGGAGCCGGGACCACGGGGCTTGTCGAGGCTCTGTTGGCTCGCGGTGATGCGCTTGTCGTGAACGACATTTCGGCGATGGCCTTGGCGCAGGTCAGGGATCGTCTGGCCGTGGATGCTGCCGTGGAGTGGGTCTGCCAGGACGTCGCAAAGCCGCTCCCGGAGAATCTGGTTCCGGTGGACCTTTGGGTGGATCGGGCGGTGTTGCATTTCCTGCATCACGAGGAGGAGATCCTGGGGTACTTCGCGAACTTGCGATGCTTGGTTCGCCCGGGAGGGCACGTGCTCCTTGCCGAATTCTCGAGTGCCGGCGCCTTGAAGTGCGCGGGTCTTGAGGTTCATCGGTACAGCCTTGAGGAAATGTGCCGGCGAATGGACGGTTTTGAGATGATCGGCCATGAGGAATACCTGTTCCACAACCCCAAAGGGGATCCACGGCCTTACCTGTACTGTCTGTTCAGGCGCTTGTGACGGAATTTGTCCGTGGAAACGGATCGCTTTAGGTAGATTCCCCGCTCACTGCCCGAACGGCGCACTCGAGCGCCCGGGCCACGCATTACGGAGTCACGCATGGAACAGCCTCAGGACCCCCAGAACGCCGCCGCCGCTCCGGAAGAAGAGCTTACGCCTGCGCAGCAGCGCATCAGCCAGCTTCTGCAGGAAGGCAAGCTCGACGAAGCTCGCATCGCGCTTTTGGAGATGATCGTGGCGGAGGAGCCGGTGATCGGCGCTTACCACGCCCGCATGGTGCAGAGCCGCTTCCTGCTTGCCCGCGTCCTTGCCTTGATGGGCGAACCCGAAAAGGCCGAGGAGGCCATCGCCACCTTGCAGCAGGTTCCCGAGGACGACGAGCAGCGCGCCGGCATCTTCCTGAACGCCCGCGTGCTGGTCGCCAACCTCCGACGCAATCAGGGGCGCTTCGAGGAGTCCTTCGGGCTCACGGGCGCAGTGCTTGAGCAGCTGGATGCCACCGCTGGCGATCCCGTCAATCCCGATTCGTTCCGCACCATCCTGCAGATGGTCCACATCGCCCTCGAGGCCGGACAGCACCAGCAGGCGCTGGACCTGTGCGCCAAGGGGATCGAGCGCTTCCAGGAGAAGGTCGGCGAGGCCCATGCCCATCTGGTCCTCCTTGCCGGTGCGGTGTTCCTGGCCGTCGAGCAGTACGATCAGGCTCGCGAGCATTTCGAGGTCATCCTCAAGCAGGCCACCGAGCAGGTCGGCGAGGAGAACGAACTGGTCGTGCGTGCCCACCGCTACTTGGCCCAGCTGGAAGTGGATCAGGACAACGAGGACAAGGCCTTGGAGCACTTGGAAAAGTGCGTGCAGATCCTGTCCAAGGGCGCGGACCCCGAACTCATCATCGAGGTGGAGCAGATCCGCATGCCACTGATGATCCAGAACCTGGAATCCAACGAGGCGCTGAACGCCTTGGGCGGCTATGCCGAACTCGTGGCGCGCGTCCATGGCCCACGGTCCCCGAAGATCGCTGAAGTGCTCGGATTGATGGGCTACCAGCATCGCCGGGCGGGTGAGATCGACAAGGCCAAGCAGATCTACACGGGCGCCTTGGGCATCTGGCACTCCTGGCGCGGCGCCGAGGACCCGAAGGCCAAGATGCTGGAAGGGATCTTGGCCGAACTGGGCTGATCCCGGAGACGTCGAAAAGCCGGAATCCTTCGAGGTTCCGGCTTTTTTTGTTTTTGATGGCAGCGGGTGGGGAATCGAAATGTGATGGAGAACACACGGAGAACACATTCCCTGTCGCCTTGACCCATTCCCTCCGATGCGAAATTTATGCTTTTTGCAGAACCGTACGGATGCCATCCCAGTTTCGAAAGTTCGTCGATGAAAAACGCCCGCAAAATCCTGTTGATCGGAACGGTCTTGCCGCTTGCCTTGGCGGGTTGCAACCAAGCCACGGCGGTCGATCCGGCACCGACCAACCTGCCAGCCTCTTCCGACAAAGGGGTGGCGTTTGGACTCTCGAGCGCACTGAAGGCCGAGGTCCTGGCCAATTGCGATTCCGTCACGGCAACGGCCACCTTTGGTGATGGCACCACCCGAACGATGACAACGACCTTGACCCAAGCCATGGCGTTCGCGGACGGACTTGTTCATCTGGAAAACCTTCCGGCAGACACCTCCTGCCGCATCGAGGCGGTCTTTCACAGCAAGGATCGCAAGACCCGGTACACCGTGACCGTGCAGATCTCGGTGAAGACGGAATCCGTCGTGGACTCCGCTGACAAGCCCCTGCCGGTGGTGAACGGCAAGTCGGTCGTGCTTGTTCCCGTGGCGGATGCCGGCATCGACGAACAGGACTGGAACCTGGGGCGTGACGGCAGCGTGCGGTTGGCTTTCAAGGATGGTCTGGCGCTTTTTGATTTCGGAAATCTCGAGGCCCTGCAAGGCAAGCGGATCGTACGCGCTCGACTCCATCTGAACGGTTGGAACAATGCCCCTGACAGCAATCTGGTTTTCGACATCGGGACCGTTTCCCGTGGCTGGACTGAAGGCACGGGAAATTGGTACTACTTCGACCAAGCCAAGGCCAATGGCTATGACCAGGCGTATGCGAACCATGCCAGACTCCCGCTCCCGGAAGGCACCAGCAACCCGGCCTTGCGCGATGGAATCCATTGGAGCGCGGCCTCGGATGTGCTCGCCTCATGGGCAGGGTTCGGTTCGGCCAAGGTCTACCTGAGAGCCAACAGCTCCGGAAGCTATCCGAGGCTTGAGGAAACCGCTCCGGTGGATTTCGACGTGACCCGTGCCGTGCAATCGATGGTTTCCAGCGGCAACGCGAAGGCGCTTGCCTTGCGCCTTGGGGGCGGCGGTAGCGGCCTATCCTCCGTCCAGGCGTATTTCTTCTCCCGCGAGTTCAATGGCGCTGGCCATGGTCCGCGTCTGGAGATCGAGCTGGGAGATGCTCTTCCAGCGTCCGAAGGGGATTCCTTGGTATTGGGGCCGGTCCAGGACGTCTCGGTGGATGTGCAGGACGTGAACCTGGGCTTGAACAGCGAGCTGCGATTCTATCAACCCGGTTCGATGGCCTTGCTTGACTTCGGGGATCTTCCCTCTCAACTTGCGGGGAAGGCCATTGCTCGGGCCGAACTCGTCCTGACCGGATGGCAAGGGCTCACAAGCCCTGACGGTGAGACTGGCCGCACCATGGAAGTTCCTTTGGACTTGGGCACCGTCTCGCGGGATTGGCGTGAGGGAAGTGGCGACTGGTATTGGTTCGACGGGGCTGCGCAGAACGGCTTTGCTCGGGCCTACACCAATTGGACGGATTTCATCCCGCCCGCATGGGCGCGCAATCCGACGTTTGCCGATGGGGCGACGTGGAGCAGTACGACAGGATTGCGTGAGGGGTTCAAGAAGTTCACGAGTGTTGCGCCGCAACTTCCGGAGCTGGCTCCGTACCTCTATCCGAAGGCATCCGAGGCCGGTGCCGTGCGCATTGATGTGACCCAGGCGATCAAGGACATGCAGGACAACGGCGTGGCACGGGCCTTGGCTTTGCGCTGGCCGGAGCTCAGTTCCTTCCCCTCGAGCCGGACCGCCATGTTCTTTTCGAAAGATCTGGTTCCAGGCGTGGCCCCTCGTCTGGTTGTTCGCTTCAGGAAGTGATTTCCCAGGGCCGTTGATGAGCGCGGGCCCCAATCCCCGTGTTCAGGGGTTGGGCCATTTGGGCTTGGCGACCGTTTCTGCTGACAGTCGTTTTTTGACCGTTTTCTGACAATCTCCTTAAACTGCGACGACCACGGACCCGAGTATATTTCGAATCCGTCACGCGTTTGGGAATCCACCACCTGTCAGGAGAGTGTCACGCCATGAGTGCTGCATTGATCGAGGAATTGGCCCCGAAAATCCATGA
>JBDKGV010000287.1:0-4039 GCA_039798005.1 Fibrobacterota bacterium | reverse complement strand
AGCCTTCGTGCGCGAGCAGGGCGGCGTGGACATCCTTTACAACAACGCCGGAGTCATGGCCCAGTGGTCGCCTTCGGGGGAGCATTCCCGCGAAGAGTGGCTGCGCAACCTCCAGATCAACTTCCTGGCCCCGATGCGCCTGTGCGAACTGCTGGTTCCAGCCATGCGCACCCGGAAATGGGGACGCGTGGTGAACGTGACCACCGGCATGGAGAATCAACTGGAACTGGTGCCCTACAGTGCGGCCAAGGCTGCCCTGGACAAGTACACCAAGGAGCTGGCCCAAGCGGTCCAAGCCGATGGCGTGGTGGTCAATCTGCTCGATCCGGGCTGGCTGCGCACCGATCTTGGCGGTCCCAATGCGCCCAATGCCCCGGAATCGGTGTTGCCGGGTGCCTTGGTGCCGGTGCTCTTCCCGAACGACGGTCCGCACGGGACGCTGGTGCGCGCCCAGGAATACGGGCAAGGGTGAGCCGGGTGCGGGGATTGATGCGGGTGTGGCTGGCGCTTGGCTTGCTTGCCGCCCTGTGCGTTCCTGCGCGCTCGATCTTGCGCGGCGGTCTTTGGGACATCCAACTGGAAAGCGGTCGGCAGGAACGGATGGCCCCGAACTGGGTGCGCGAGGGGCCGGAAGACGACCCGCTGAACTCTTGGTGGGAAGAAAGTCCCACCTGGACACCGGGCCGGACCTGGACCCTTGGGGCCGGCGTCTTTCTCAACGACAACTTCCGGGTCGGGATGCGGTTGGGTACCGTGACGGCCCATGGCAATTCCCCCTCGCTCGATTCGTTGCTCATTTCGTTGGAAACGGCCTTCTTCACTCACCCCGAGGGGCCGCTTTCGGCATCCCTTGCCTTGCGAGCCGGGCTGGCGCCGGGCTTTCCCCGTCGCGATCCTCCGGACAACCTTCCCCTTTACGGCATCGACATGCCGCCGCGCGTCTACGGGCTTGCGGCAGGAATTCGCTGGATTCCTCTGGCGAATCTGGCGATTGATTGCGATCTTGCATCTGTGGAGTTGTGGGCCGGGAGCGTGCGCGACGTGTGGCATGTCTCTTGGCTGACGCCGCGACTATCCTTTCTCTTCTGAAAGACTCCTGATGCGCCGATCGCTTGCTTGTGCCTTCCTGTTCCTGGTCACTCCGCTCTTTGCGGGGCGCGCGGCCACCTACGTGCTCAACAAGGGAGACATCACGCAGACCTTGGTGATGAAGCGCGAGACGGCCCAGTCGGTGAGCTTTTCCTTCGTGAGCGAATGCAAGAAGGAAAAGTGCAAGGACAGCTTGGGCGGAATGGCCACCCAAGATCCCTTCCGTCACCCCACCGGCAAGGACTACAAGGGCTCCTTCGCCGCCGAGGAATACCTCTACGAGAAGGGCAAGTGCCGCGTCATCTTCCGGGTGGACATGGAATCGGCCTCGATGGTCAAGGTCCTGGCCTCCGCGTGTCCCGAGCACAAGAAAAAGAAATGCCCCTTGGAAATCGACGGCATCCTTCGCCTCCAACGCAACAAGCGCTGAGTTCGGGCGCCTCCCCGTCGGCAACCGCGGTGGCTCTGCCATCAGGGGCTGTACGGTCACCTCGAGTCCTTGGCGCAAAGACGGCCACAGGCTCAGCGAGCCCCATGTGGTGACGGGCTTGACCAACGGCACGGCCTACACGTTCCCGTGTCGGTGAGCATCGTGGTTTCCTCTCCTGATCCAGCTCAGTCGAGGAGCTGTGTCCTGAACGTCACGAAACAGTCGAATTGCCCACGACCCTTGTCGTTCATGAACGGCAAGGGTGCGTAATTATTCTCTCTATCGTCCAGCACAAATGGAGGCTATGTCGTTGATTATTATCCGGCCGCGGTTCAGAAGGATTCGCTGGTCCAGACGATCTCCGTTACGGATCTATCCTCGGCGATCGATTCGGGTTGTGAACGGTGAGACTCCCTCGGTGGTGACGGGTCTTGTGCTCACTCGCGCGCCGGGAACCGTGCCGGGGACGTACGCGATCACGCCTTCGGGTGCGGTTGCCGAGAACTACTTCATCACCTTCGTGAACGGGACTCTGACGATCACCGAGCCGACGACGAACATCACGGCCAAGCTTCGTCGCCCGGTGTCGAAGCTCCTGGAAGCCCGCGTTCCTGGCACCTTTGCCCGTCCGTCCTTGAACGGTGGCCGTGGCGATGTGGGCTTGAACATGCCGGGTTGCGACCCGTACACCTGCCTCTCGGTGGATGTGTTGCTTCCGCAGTCGGGCGAAGTGTCGGTCTCGATCTATGACAACCTTGGCGTGCCGGTGATCCTGTGGAGCCAGGTCGTGAGCGATGTCGAACTCGCCTCCTTGCCCAAGACCGAAGATGGCCGCCACGTGGCGCGCCTGACGTGGAACCTGCGCAGCGAGAGCGGGCGTGCCGTACCGGAAGGCGTCTACCTCTGGAAGCTGGAAGCCCGCCTGAAGGACGGCACCAAGCTTGAGAACGTCTACAAGCTGGGCGTGAAGAAGTGAGGTAACGACGCCCCGATGGGGCGTCTCACCGGGATGCCCTGATCGCGGGGGCGCTTGGAACGATGGGCGGTGGCCGGAAAGGTCATCGCCCTTTTTCGTTGGGTGTCTTTGAACATGGCATTCGGCAAATTGCCGATTGGCATCCAGGATTTCCCCTCCTTGCGAGGGAATGGATGCTTGCACGTCGATAAGACAGAATATGTCAAAATCAAGAGTTGCGCATGACCAGCTGCTGGATTGCTTGGGCAGGTGGCCACGGCACCCTGACAAGAAAAATTGCCAAGTGATGCCTGCAGTAATGCATTGTTGGTATATATCAAGAATCATTCGCATTCTCAGGAGCAATTTGCAATGACTTTCCGTATCATCTCTCGGGCACTTGGCATTGGTTGCCTTGCCGTTTCGCTTTCCATGGCCGCAACCCTGCCGTATCAAGGCTTGGCGACCCAGCCCAACGGCCAACCTGCGTTGGATGGCTCCCATCCGGCCAGGTTCAAGTTGTACACAGTGCCTGCGGGTGGTACGGAGGTCTGGACGGAATTGCAGAGCGTGACGACCAGGAAAGGGTTGTTTGCAGTGACTCTGGGCTCTGTTGCGAGCATTCCGGAAAACCTGTTTACCGGAAGTCCCTTGTATCTGGGTGTGACCTTGGACAACGGAACAGAGGCCATGCCACGCCTTGCGCTTGGCTCGGTTCCCTATGCGATCGGGGCTGATCGGAGCGATTCCTCGCGCGTCTCGCGCCTTGCGGACAGTGCGAAGACCGTTGCTGGTTTGGCGACACTCACGACGACGGTGACCGGGCACACAGCAGTTCTTGCAGATCATGAAGCCCATGCCGCGACTCTTTCAAGCGGCTTGGCGAGTTTGACGACGAAGGTCGGCTTGGATTCGACGGTCCTTGGCACGAAGATCAAATCCGATTCTGTTGCGTTGATTGTGAAGATCCAGTCGGACTCTACGGTTCACGCGACCAATTCCGCCAGCCTTTCAAGCTCCTTGACGAGCCTGACGACGAAGGTCGGCTTGGATTCGACGGTCCTTGGCGCGAAGATCAAAGCGGATTCCGTGGCGTTGATTGCGAAGATCCAGTCGGACTCCACGGTTCATGCGGCCAATTCCGCCAGCCTTTCAAACTCCTTGACGAGCCTGACGACGAAGGTCGGTCTGGATTCCGTGGCGTTGATTGCGAAGATCAAGTTGGACTCCACGGTTCACGCGGCCAATTCCGCCAGCCTTTCAAGCTCCTTGACGAGCTTGACGACGAAGGTCGGCTTGGATTCGACGGTCCTTGGCACGAAGATCAAAGCGGATTCCGTGGCGTTGATTGCGAAGATCCAGTCGGACTCTACGGTTCATGCGGCCAATTCCGCCAGCCTTTCAAGTTCCTTGACGAGCCTGACGACGAAGGTCGGCTTGGATTCGACGGTCCTTGGCGCGAAGATCAAGGCGGATTCCGTGGCGTTGATTGCGAAGATCAAGTCGGACTCCACGGTTCACGCGGCCAATTCCGCCAGCCTTTCAAGCTCCTTGACGAGCTTGAC
>JBDKGV010000286.1:0-4063 GCA_039798005.1 Fibrobacterota bacterium | reverse complement strand
GGCTACATCGAACTGCCTTCGCACGAGGAGTGCGTGGCGGACAAGCGCAAGTTCATCGAGATGTTCCACGGCTTCTACATGAACCAGGACCCGATCACCGGCAAGGGCATCGCCCAGAAGTCCGATCCGCTCTGGTACCTGGTGCAAAACGTGCCCGACATGCCCTTCTCGGCCGACGAACTCTCGCTCTATCACAACCAGGCCTGGGAGCGCGAGGCGCACCCGCTGCACGCGGCCAAGGGGCCGGTGAAGGCGCTGGAGACCATCCGTTTCTCGGTGCTGTCGCACTACGGCTGCTACGGCGAGTGCAACTTCTGCGCGATCGCCGCGCACCAGGGCCGCATCGTCCAGACCCGCACCGACGAGTCGATCGTGGACGAGGCCAAGCGCATGACCGTCCACCCCAAGTGGAAGGGCATCATCTCCGATGTCGGTGGCCCGACCGCCAACATGCTGGGCATCGAGTGCACCAAGAAGTTGAAGCACGGCTCCTGCGCCGACAAGCGCTGCGTCGCGCCGACCTGCCCGGCGCTTCGCCCCAACCACTCGCGCCAGATCAATCTTTTGCGCACCCTGCGTGCGCTCCCGAAGATGCGCAAGGTCTTCGTGGCATCCGGTATCCGTCCCGACATGCTGATGGACGACCCCAAATTCGGCGAGGAGTACGTGCGCGAGATCGCCGAGCACCACACCTCCGGCCAGCTCAAGCTTGCCCCCGAGCACACCGACCCCGAGGTTCTGCGCCTGATGGGCAAGAACGGCATGGAGTCGGTGCACTGGTTCCGCGAACGCTTCCTCAAGGCCTCCGCGAAGGCCGAGAAGAAGCAGTTCCTGACCTACTACATGATGGCCGCGCACCCGGGCTGCAGTGATGCCGAGATGGACTCGCTGCGCGACACCTGCGCCACGGAGCTTGGCATGATCCCCGAGCAGGTGCAGATCTTCACACCCACCCCCAGCACCTACTCCACGCTGATGTACGCCACGGGCCTGGACCCTTGGACCCTCCAGCCGGTCCACGTGGAGAAGACCCTCCTTGGCAAGAATCGCCAGAAGGAGCGCCTGGTCGCCAAGCCCTCCTTTGCCCGCAGCTTTGCCCCGCGCCGCGGCCCGGCCGCCGGAGGCCGTCCCGGTTCCGACTTCCGTCCGGGCGGGAACGGACATTCGGGTGGCAACGCGCGTCCCGGCAAGGGCCCTCGCGGCCGCTGAGAGAATTTGACAGAATCTGTCTTGTGACGGATTCTGTCAGCGCACCCGGATCAAGGCGTGGGTGTAGTAGAGGTCGCTGCGGTTGAGCACGCCCCCGGAGTTCAAGCCTGTCTGGTACTCCATCCACAGCGTGTCACCGCTTTGGAGGTATTCGAACTTCACGGAATCCATCTTGGTGCGGCTGCTGTCGAGCCAACCCATGATGCCGTGGTTGGCGAAGAAACGCTTCTTGTTGCCGGAGACGATGGTCTTGATCATGTTTCGCTTGCCCCGGTTCCCCCAAATCAAGGAGTCCGGGTAGAGCCTGACCGTGTCGCCCTTGTAGGTGCCCGTTGGTACGAACCATGTGGCGACCAAGGCCGCATCCACGCTCGCATCGTAGGAAATGCCGGGCTGGACATAGCTCGGGACCGATGTGCCCGCGACCGTTGGAGCCTCGCTTTCCTCGGTGCAGGCGCAAAGTCCCAAAGCTCCGGTGACGGCAAGCAATGCCAAGCGAGTGTTCATGGTGATCCTCCGTGGAAAAGGATACCGCATCGACACGCTTTGCGCAAGCGACATGTCGGGATGTCGCCTTTAGCGAGAACCGGTGGCCGGGGAGTTCAGCGCACCGGCAGAAGGGCGTAGCTGGTGAACAGGCTGCGGTCCACCTTGCCGTCGGGAGAACGGTCGGCAAGGTTCTGGGCTTCGATCCAGAGCGTATCGCCGCTCTTGAGGTATTCGTAGGCGATTCCGTCCTTGCCTTGCCCGGTGGTCGTGCCCATGTTGCCTCCGAAGGCGTAGAACTTCACGCCAAGCTTCGTGGGATAGATTCCCATGCCGTGCTTCCAGTCCATGGAATCCTTGGTGATCCGGACGGTGTCGCCTTTCCACGGGCCGTTGCTGGCCTGCCAAATGCCGATGACGGTATCGACGACCTTGGCGGAACCTCCAGCCGTGCTTGTGTCGGATCCGGTCGCTTCGGATGAGTCGTCGCAGGCCCAGAGTCCGGCACACAGGAGGGAAGTCAGAAGGAGTTTGGTCTTCATGGGAGTGAACCTTTGACGGTTGGGAAACGGGATCAAGGAAACATACGATACGTCCTTGATGTTACACCGCACTTTGCCGTTTGCCAACCGGTTGAACGATCCAGGCACCCCGAATGTGATCCGGATCACAGGGGAATGTCCATTCAATGGCGCTTGGTTGGTGCCCAGACTTCAGTGCAGAGGAGGACCTGCAGTGTCGAGCCCTTGAGTTCAGAGGACTCTTCTCATGGCGTCCGGTGGCGTTTGGCCTTGGATTTGCATTGGTTGAGCAATATGTACACCCCTCGCCTCCTATTGCTTTTGCCATTGCTCCTGTTGCAGGGATGCATCGAAACGACCAGTCGCGACTTGATGATGCGTTCGAACTCCTCGTTTCCACTTCCGCAAGGGCCGATCCATGTGCCTCCCCAAGATTCAGGCACGACGATCCAAGGTTCGGTGCAGATCGCCCAAACCTTCCGACCGAAGGTCGAGGCGCGTCCAAAACTTGACATGGGCGGCTATGTGCCCTCCTCCAGCGAAACCAAGACCGCAGAGTTGGCGGGACCTGCCATCATCGCCGTTCCATCCGTGCAGGTGGCCGCGGAAGGATCCGTCATCTTCTTCGAACACCTGCGATTGGGTCTCGCCGTGAATGGAACGCCATCGGACTACGCCACGATCTTTGAATTCGGGGGCAGGTTCGGGCGCACGATCAACTTCGAGTACTTCGTTGGGGGCGGAAGCATTCCCATGCGAAGTCAGGTGGACTGGAAAAGCTCGGTGCGCACGGTGGATTGCGACACTTCGTCCTTTTTGAGGATGGGAGGGTCGAAGGACGAGAAATGCACGGATGAAACCGTGACCGAAGAAACGCGCGATTCATTGTCCGAAAGGAAGCGGCTATTCGTGACGGGGATGCATCTCGGGATGCGCAGAGGAGGCCCATGGACGGAGGTCCAGATGGCCAGCTTCGGATTGTTGCCGTTGTCGCCGAAGGCTTCGGCCGAGTGGTACATGATGATGTGGACCGTCTCGGCGGGTTGGTCGCAGCCGACCCGCTTGGGGACTGCGACCCTTGCCTTGCGTGCCACGAGCACCGGAAAGGAATGGATTCCCTCGGCGACCTTGCAGTGGACAGGGGAAGTCACCCTCTTTCATTAGAGTGGTTCGTTCCCTCGTCCTCGGGGGTCAGCCCTTGCGCGCTCCGCGGAATTCAAGGTCCGGGTATTTTTCCTTCATCAGGCGCATCTTGAATTCGTGGCTGGGCAGATAGACCAAGTCGCCATGGCGGTCTTGGGCGCAGTCGAAGAGGTTCTGCTCGCGGAAGGCCTGAACATCCTTGTCCGGACCGGTCACCCAGCGGGCTTGCCAGATGGACAGAGGCTCGAAGCGGCACTCGGCGGAATACTCCTCGGAGAGGCGGAACTGGATCACCTCGAACTGCAGGCGACCCACAACGCCAAGCAGCATGTGCGGCCCGGAGAACGGCTGGAAGATCTGCGCCGCGCCTTCTTGGGTGAGCTGTTCCAAGCCCTTGAGCAACTGCTTGGTGCGCAGCGGATTCGTGGAGATCGCCCGGGCGAAGTGCTCGGGGGAGAACTCGGGGATGCCCTCGTATTGGAGCTTCTCGCCGCCGGTCAGGGTGTCGCCGATCGCGAACATGCCCGGATCGTGGATGCCCACGATGTCGCCCGAATAGGCCTCGTCCACAAGGGAGCGGTCCTGGGCCACGAAGGTGGTGGGACTCGCGAGGCGCACGTCGCGCCCGGAGCGCACGTGCAGGACTTTTTCACCGCGCAGGAACTTGCCCGAACAGACGCGCACGAACGCAAGGCGGTCGCGGT
>JBDKGV010000285.1:0-4082 GCA_039798005.1 Fibrobacterota bacterium | reverse complement strand
TACTCCCACGAGATCCCGTCTCTGGAAGACCTGAGAACCATTTCCCCGATCCTTTCGACCCGGATTCTCGACAAGGACGACAAGCCGTTCGGTGAATTCTTCGTGGAGCGGCGCACCTGGTGCCCGCTGGATTCCATCCCTCCCGTGATGCGCCAGGCCGTACTTGCCATCGAGGATCGCAAGTTCTACGACCATTGGGGCATCAACATGACCCGCTTGGGTGGCGCGGTGCTTGCGAACATGCGCAGCTTCAGGAAGTCCCAAGGGGCTTCGACCTTGACGCAGCAGTTGGCGCGCAACGTGTTCCTGGATCAGAAGAAGAACTACGCACGCAAGATCAAGGAAGCCATCACGGCGGTCCTGCTCGAGAAGTACTACACCAAGGATCAGCTCCTGGAGTATTACCTCAACCAGGTGTACCTGGGTGCCAGCGCCTACGGTGTGCAGGCCGCTTCGCAGGTGTATTTCGGAAAGAACGTGTGGGAACTGCGCACGGAGGAGGCCGCGCTCCTGGCGGGCCTGATCCAGCGTCCCGAGAGCTATCGCCCGGACAAGAAGCCCGATGCCGCCCGGCGCCGTCGCAATGTCGTGCTCAAGACGATGGTCGAGGAGAAGTTCATCACGGCGACCCAGTACCAGGACATGGCCTCGCTTCCGCTGAACATCGTGCCGTTCCGGCGTGCGAACACCGATGGCGCCTACTTCCTGGAGGCCGTGCGCCAGCATATCGAGAAGACCTGGGGCGAGGATGCCCTCTACCACTCGGGCCTTGTGGCCCACACCACGGTGGACCGTGCGATCCAGATGGAAGCCGACCGGGCAGTGGCCAAGATGGCCAACAAGCTGCAGTTGCGCGTGAATCGCCGGGCATCGACCGTGGCCAAGATGGGCAAGATGTTCGGGATGTCAGACTCGCTGGTGGGACTGCGCATGGATTCGCTCTTTTCCATCTACCTCAAGCGTCGCGGCGTGAAGGAGGCCAAGGACAGCCTGCGGATCGCCGATTCCATCGGATACAACACGGTTCAGGCCGCCGCACTGGTCATCGACAACGCCGACGGTTCCGTGCGTGCCCTCACCGGCGGGCGCAACTACGAGGAAAGCAAGTTCAACCGCGCCATCCAGTCCTTGCGTCAGGCCGGATCGACCTTCAAGCCCTTCGTCTACGGTTCGGCGATCGAGCAGGGCGCCCTTCCCTCCGATGTCGTCCTGGATGACACCGTGGCCATCGACGATGGTGCCGGGCGCATCTGGAGCCCGCACAACTACGACAACAAGTACGAGGGACCGGTCACCTTGCGCCGGGCGCTGGCGCTTTCGAAGAACATGCCGACCATTCAGGTCTCCATGAAGTACGGGGCCAAGGGCGTGGTCGAGATGGCGCATCGCTTCGGCATCAAGAGCGATCTCCCGGTGGTCTATGCGCTTTCGCTGGGCTCGGCCGACGTGACGCTCTGGGACATGACTTCCGCCTATTCCGTCTTTGCCAACATGGGTGCCAAGCGCACGCCGCACATGATCGACAGCATCATGAGCCGCCAGGAGACGGCCTTGGAGCGCTTCCGCCCCAAGACGGTGCAGGTGATGGACTCGAACTACGCATGGCTTGCCTTGGACATGCTGCGCGATGTGGTGCGTCGCGGTACGGCAAGCGAGATCCAGTCCTCGGGATTCCAGTGGCCATCGGGCGGCAAGACCGGGACCACGAACGACTACACGGACGGTTGGTACATCGGCTTCACTTCGCAGTACACGTGCGGCGTTTGGGTGGGATTCGACCAGAAGAAGAAGCTCGGGCCCGGTTACACCGGAGCCATGATCGCCTTGCCGGTGTGGCTTGAGATCATGAAGGTGGCCCAGAAGCCGCAGAAGCCGGTCGAGTGGCCACGCCCCTCGGGGGTGCAGACCATCCAAGCGTGCGGCAAGCCGCGCGCCGACGGGACCTGCCTGGAGATGCGGACGGATTTCGTCGTGAAGGGATCCAAGGCGTGGGATCGGGTGAAGGGCGACAGCGTGGTTTCCTCGATTCCCGTCACCCCGGCGCCCGTCGCGGCCCATGCGGCACCGGCACCGGTCAAGCCCGAAGCGAAGGATCCGAAGGCGAAGGCGGTTGAGAAGCCGCATGCCGAGCCTCGTGCCGCACCGGCACCGGAACGTCGCAAGCCATCTCTCTTCTGATCGAATCGCTCCACGCCTTGAGGACTTGTCTTTCCGGTTCCGGGGACATGCCTCAAGGTTCTCGCCGCAGCGCCTCCACACCCGATTAGCGAAGGATCTCCTCATCGAGTCTCGTGTTCGACATCTGCAAACAGCGCTGGAGCGCCTCAAGGCCGCACCGCAGCCCAGAAGCGCACCGACGGTCACGGATGCCTTGAGCCTGCTGTCGGGCCAATTGGCTCCCGGGCACGCGGTGGTCCTGCGCACCACGCTGGAATCCCTTGGCCCCCAGGATCAGGAGATCATGCCTCCGGATGCCCAAGGGCTCGCTTCCTTCCGCCTGCGCTTGGCGGCCCTGCGCAGCGAACTCGAGACCAAGCTCGATCGCGTGCGTTCCGACCTTCCCGATCGCCAAGGCTTCAAGACCTTGGGCGGGCAGCTCATCCAGGCGGGATGGTTCCTGGAAGTGGCGCCGGGCATCTGGAAACTGCCCGGCAAAGGCGGCAAGCGCGAGGCGCGTGCGGTGTTCCACCTCGCTTGCCACGCGTTGGTGGCCGAATGCGAACGCTACCTGGTCCAAGCCCACAGCCGCCTGGAGCATCTGCAGGAGACCTTGGCCAAGCGCTGGCATGGCCGCGTGGTTCCCGGCAACCGTTCGCTGGTGCTTCCGCTGCTGGAAGAAGGAACGCGCGACGCCTTCCTCAAGCGCATCAACCTGTGGCGGACCAGGATGCCCCTTCTGGTGGAGCAGGCGTTCTGCGAACGCATCCTGCCCTGGGACAAGCTGGAAGGCCGGACACCGGAAGAGCTTTTCACCCGGTTGGGAGCGCCTTGGGAGCGCGCCCGGACCCCGGGTGCCGGCATCGTGGGCTTCGGGCTCTGCATTGCCGATTTCTGTCAAACCCTGCTGGATGCCATGCTCGCCGCCTGCGAGGAGCGCTGGGCGCTCTATCTGCTCGGTGAGGGGTTCCTCCAGCCACAAGTGATCCATGAGGGAAATCCATGAACATGCGTCTTGTCATCACCACCTTGCTGGGTGCCATCTCCGGTGCCGTGGTCGCGGCGACGGCCGCGCCTCACGGGGGAATGCTGCTTTGGTGCGCCTCGGCGCTGCTTGCCGGTGCCGTGTGCGCGGCCTTGGCTCCGCATGAAGCGGTGACCATCACGGCAAGCGGTCTTCCCGAAGCTCCGTTCAAGGACCTGGCCAATCGCTTGGAATCGCTGGAGCGCGTGCTTCCGGCCGCGATGGAAACCCAGACCAAGGCGTTGTCGCAGGGGCTCAAGCCCGTGGCGATGGACTTGTCGCCCATGGTTGAGGAATTGCGCAAGCTTCAGGGAACGCTTTCCACCAAGCCGGATGATGCGATCGTCCTGCGGTTGGGTGCCTTGGAGACGGCTCTGGGAGCCGAGTTGCGCGCCCTGAGTCACAAGTTCCAGACGGCTGCACCCGAGGTTCATGTGGATCTTTCCGGCCTTGAGTCGATGCTGTGCAGCGAGATCGCCTCGCTTGGCTCGAAGCTTGAAGACCGTGCGCCCGCCGTGATCGACGCACCGGTTGTGAACGTGGATCTTTCCGGCCTTGAGTCGATGCTGCGCAGCGAGATCGCCTCGCTTGGCTCGAAGCTTGAAGACCGCGCGCCCGCCGTGATCGACGCACCGGTTGTGAATGTGGATCTTTCCGGCCTTGAGTCGATGCTTCGCAGCGAGATCGCCTCGCTTGGTTCGAAGCTTGAGGATCGCGCGCCCGCCGTGATCGATGCACCGGTTGTGAACGTGGATCTTTCGGGCCTTGAGTCGATGCTGCGCAGCGAGATCGCCTCGCTTGGTTCGAAACTTGAAGACCGTGCGCCCGCCGTGATCGACGCACCGGTTGTGAACGTGGATCTTTCGGGCCTTGAGTCGATGCTGCGCAGCGAGATCGCCTC
>JBDKGV010000284.1:0-4087 GCA_039798005.1 Fibrobacterota bacterium | reverse complement strand
CCACCAAAAGCTGGAAATACGGCGCAGCATGCCCGCCAAAGCTTCTTGCCATGCCGTGAAAGCCAAGCTCGGCGATGTGGTGGTGACCGCAGGAGTTGGTGCATCCAGAAATCCGGATCCGACCGGGCACATCCAGATCCGGATGCTTGTCCAAAGTCCGGGTGATCGCCGAGGCCAAGCCCTTGGAGCTGGTCAGCGACAAGGCGCAGGTGGTTCGCCCGGGGCAAGCGACCGCGTTGGAGACATTGAAGAAGCGATGATCGGAAAGCCCGAGCTCTCGCAAGGCCTTCCACAGCTTGCTCAGGCTCTTCGACTCCACCCCGGGAATCCAGAGATTTTGCTCGACCGTGGTTCGCAAGGTGCCATCGCCAAGGTCCTGGGCGAGGTCCGCCAAGGCCTGGGCCGTGGCGGCCGGGAGATCACCGAGATCCACCCGAACCGCAACCGAGAACCGGCCATCCAACTGGGGATGGACCGCTTCGGTGATCCAGGCGGCCGGGACGCCTTTGGGGACGGGGAGAACCTCGGTGGCCTGGGATTTCGGCAGGGCAAGGCTCAAGCGATCGGGGTCGAGCAGGAACTGCTGCCCCCAAGGAGAATTTTCAAGTTCCGACAGATGCCGCCGGAATTCCGCTTGCAGCTTTTCGATGCCCCAGCGTTCCTTGACGAATTTGAGTCGTGCCTTGGCGCGCACCTTGCGGTTGCCGTGGTCATTGTGGATGCGCACCAGAGCCAAGGTCGCAAGCACGGCCTTTTCGATCGGCAGGAATTCCTCGATCACCTCGGCTCCGATCGGCAAGGCGCCCAGCCCGCCGCCGGCGCTCAGTCGGAATCCAAGCTTCCCCTTCTGCTTGACGGCCACGAAGCCGCAATCGTGCATGTAGGACAGGGCCCGATCCGCCTTCGACCCGGAAACCGAGATCTTGAACTTCCGGGGCAGATTCTGGGAGAATGGATTCAGCAGGAAGAAGCGGAAGATCGCACCGGCCACAGGGCGGACATCAAAGACCTGATCGCAGGAGAGCCCCGCCAAGGGGTCGACCGTGATGGCGCGCACGGTGTTGCCGCAACCTTCACGACCGGTGAGGCCGTGATCGGCAAGATCGTCCAAGAGGTCAGGGCTCTTGGAACGCGGGATGTAATGGATCTGGATCGCTTGGCGGGTGGTGATATGCAGGATGCCATGACCGTAGTCTTGGCTTGCCTTGGCCAAGACGCGAAGCTGGCTCGATGACACGATTCCATCGGGGATCTTGACCCGCAGCATGTGGACGCCAGGCTGGATCTGACCATACATTCCGGCAAGCAATCGGCGGCGTCGGAACTCGGCAGGCGTGATCTTGCCCGCATCGAGATCTTCGACCCAGCGGCGGTAGTCGGCCAGATCTTCAAGGATTTCGCGTGTTTTCTCGACGATTGTCACACTCATACCAGCAACGCCCCTTTGTTGAATCCGATCTGTAATATAGGAATATGATGCATCAAATTCCAACCAGATCCGAAATGTTCAAAACGATTGGGAAAGCAGGATGTCATGGCGCCACCCCATCGCCAAGATCGCACCTTGATTCAGGGGGTGCGACAAGTGGTAGCGCCAGACGGAACCCGATCGTTTCCAATTGACTTCAAAGCCCGGAAGCCAGATCATGACGCTCTCCTTGCCCCCGGAAACCTCGAGATCGCCGAGACCGGCAAACCAAAGGGATGGCAATTGCCCATTGCGCCTGATCTGATGCCA
This sequence comes from Fibrobacterota bacterium, assembly GCA_039798005.1. Taxonomy (GTDB): domain Bacteria; phylum Fibrobacterota; class Fibrobacteria; order UBA5070; family UBA5070; genus JBDKGV01. Next base: position 2,349 of record JBDKGV010000284.1, on the reverse strand, counting down.
ACCCAGCTCCGGGGCGAAACGAAAGGAGCTCCAGAAGAAGGCCCACTGACCGATCACCCCGAATCGAGTCACGCTGGCCTCACCCGATTGGGGCGGGGCGCTTGCCAATGCATTCAGCCAAAGGCTGTCGGAAAGGCTCTGCCGCGATTGCGTGCAGCCAAGCGAAGCGTATTCAAGCACAAGCCTTGGTTGGCCCGTTGACCACGCCGCCAAGGGCTCGATCTGGAGCGAGGCGGCCAGGGAGTTGCGTTCAAGGGTGGATGTGTTGGTGCGTCCCTTCCGATCCACCTCGAAGGATTCCTCCCCTGCTTCCATGCGAACCTGGCCATCGAGCGCGACGCCACCCATCGTCCCTTGGGCTTGCACGCCACCAAATCCAATGCGGCCTTTTTGCTTCCATGCCAAAGCGTCACCTCTTGGCTCGACAGTCCGCAAGCCCCCCCAGAACTGAAACTGGAGGCTGTCCCATCGGCCGGCGATCCGACCGTCCAGAGTTTGACGCAGCCCCGAGACATTGAGCGTATCGGACCAGGTCGTCAAGGAGCTGTCCTGCCGCGCCTTGACTCCGATCGGATGCCAACCGACGCCAAGTTCCATCCGCATGACCGAGCCCAACCTCAAACCGGCGCGCAACGAGGTTTCGCCATTGCTCCAAGCGGGGAACCATGCTTCCAGGCCAAGACTTGCCCAGCGGGATGGATAGAGGAGGTAGAGAAGATCCCAAGCCCCGCCAAAGCGGATCCCGGCAGGCGATTCCCATGTTTCCCGGTGACCATCGCCTCCTTTGACGGAAAGCCCCTCACGCAGGTCGTAGGCATCGAAGCCAAGCACTCCCCCACCTGGCACGGGCACCAAGGTCTCGGTCCAGAAGGCCGTATGCTCTTGCTCGGCCTTGAGATCAACCGTGCGAACCTGGTCCGTCCAGGTGCGGATTCCAAGCGAGGTGATGGTGACTTGTTGGGTCGCCAGATCAAGCATCGGCCGGCCGGGCGCGGCCTCACCAGGCAGCCCAAGCCCCGGGCGCCAATGCGCCTGCACATTGCTCATGGCCGGAAAGAGCCAAGTCACGCCGGGATCGGTGATCTCGCCGGTGGCAAAACACGCCGAGGCCAGCACCAGAATGATTGGAACCCGTTGCATGTTCAAGAGAGTCTCTCCCGGCGATTCATTCTCCTCGGGTCGCATGCCCCGAAGCCAGCTCCACGATCTCAAACCCAAGATGGCTGGCCAGAAGCACCCTCGCAGCACTGCGACGAGATGAACAGACTGGGCAACCGGATTGTCACACCCGACGCGACAGGATGCCGGGAGCCCATGATGAGCATCCCGTCAAATGCCGGTCAGAGCGAAAAATTGCCTTCGATTCCAAAGCTGAAGAACAGTCCGGTTCCGTTGGCAAACAGCGGCGAAAGGCGCGAGTACATGGCAAAGTCCTGGGTGACCTCGCCCGTGCTGGAATTCTTGGTGATGGTCGGGCGATCGGATTGCCAACCGCGCTGACGGGCATTGCCGGCACCGAACACCTTGGCCCAATCCCCTTCGAAATCGGCGAAGATGTTCTGCACTTCGAAGTAGAACCGGAACGACTTGAAGGGGGGAATGGTCGAACGCAGATCCAGCTGGACCCGGGCATCGGTGCGGAACAGGTCCTGAAGATCGGGCCGCGCTTGGGACAGCGAGTCTTCACGAACCGAAACCGTCTGGGCCGATGTGTCCATGGCAAAGCGGTAGTAGGGCTTTCCCATCGAGGCCGAATGGCTCAACAAGATGGAAAGCAAGGTGTCGCTGCGCGGATGGATCCGGATCAGGCTCTGGATATCGCCCAGGCGATTGGCCTCCCAAGGCAGGGTACGTCCGTCAAGCTGATACTCTCCCTGAACATGGGAGGCATTCACTTGAAACTGCACGGTATGGAACGCACGCCAATCCAACTCGCCGGTAAGTCCTGCCACGGTTGCCGAGACGTTCGTCTGGCTTTGAGGCACATGCCACCACATTTCGGGAAGTGGCAGGGCCGGATTGGTCAGGCTGCGCAGGTAGGTCGCCGTGGAAAGCTTGATCCCGCCCGGAAGCGAACGCCCCGCTCCCACCTTGGCCTCGATCGAAGTGGTGCGCTGGTTGGCAAGCACACCCCAAGTCTTGGCGGAGGCGAATTCCTCCTGACGCAGGCTCAAATTGCCATCGATCCCAAACCCGGCCAGAGGGCCGGACCAGGAAACGGAGCCTTCCGGCGAGACGTCGAGATCGGAAACCCAAAGTCCACCCCCGGCAACCCCGAGGGTTCCTCCCGCCACCGGAATGCGAAGGCGAGCGGCGGCACGCGAGGACTGCCACGCGAATTCCTGTTGA
>JBDKGV010000283.1:0-4092 GCA_039798005.1 Fibrobacterota bacterium | reverse complement strand
ATCATGGACGACTTGGCCATCATCGGCTCCGATGGCATGGCGGCGCGCGGCTGGTGTTCCGGGATGCGGTTCACGGCACCGGCCACCAGCTTGAGCTTGGCGTCCCGGAAGGCCGTGCCCGAGTAGTTGTTGAGCGTGACCAGACCGTCCAGATCGAGCCGGGCATCGGCACTGTCGATCACAGCGATGTAATCGGCCGACCAGGAAAGGCCGGTGCAGAGATAGCGCAACTGGGCGTCGGCGTTCCCCGACGCGCTCGACCACAGGTCCAGCACCAATGAGGGTTTCACCAGGAGCCCCTCGGGGAGACTGGGCAACATCACCCGGCCCGGTGGATCCAAATGGATCTTGCCCCCGGACTCGAACGAGGTGATGCGCTCACCTTCCACCGAAAGGATCTTGCCCGTCATCTGGGAACCCGCGAATCCTTGGTAGGGATCCTGGACCAAGGCGACCTCCTTCCCCAAGTACTTCTGCAGCAAAACCCCGCGCGACACCAGGTCGTAGCGGTAGTTCTGCTCCAAGGCCTTGGCCGAGAGGCTTGAGAAGCTGGCGGAACTTGGAATCAACGTCTGCGCCACGCCCTCCCACGGGAGGTTCTGGCGCCCTTTCGAGAGGTCGAGGACGCGGCGATCCTTCACCAGCGCGAGGTTGTCGTTGTAGATGGTGAGTTCCATCGCAGGCTCGGTGGCCAGCGCGATGCCTGAAAGGGCGAGGAGGGACAGGGCAGTCTTCACGGAGTCTCCAGTTCCCGCGCATGCGGGCCGATTGACGAACTTGGACGAACGACGCTGACGTCAATCTACTTGCGATTCTCCTCCAGCAACATCCGGGTCGGGATCGTCTGGCCATTGCGCTGAAGCGTGAGCTTCAGGCTGTCCCCCACCCGAAACTGCCGCAAGATCTGCTTGAGCTCCTCGAGATCACCGATCCTGCGCCCATCCGCGCCTGTGATCAGATCGCCCGGCTGGATGCCCGCCTTGGCACCGGGAGAACGCAATTGCACCTCGCTCACCAGCACGCCATCCCCCGGACGGATCCCCAAGGCCTGCGCCGTCATCGGATCCGTTGAAAGTCCCGTGAAGAACTCGCGGATGCGCCCGTGATCCTTGAGCTCCTGTGCGATGCGGCGGGCCTTGGCGATCGGGACGGCAAAGCCAAGCCCGATGTTCCCTTCGGAACCCGCACCACCCGTGAGGATGAATGTGTTGATCCCGATCACCTCCCCCAGCGCATTGACCAAGGCACCGCCGGAGTTTCCCGGATTGATGGCCGCATCGGTCTGGATCACATGACGCATGGCGATCCCCGAGCGCGGCGTGAAACTGCGATCCACGGCACTCACGACCCCTGCGCTCACCGATGGCTTGGGGTCGTCCATCAGGTAGCCGTAGGGATTGCCGATCGCCAAGGCCCACTCGCCCAGGATCGGATCTTCCTGTGAAAGGCTCGCCACGGGGAGCGAGTCCCCCTTGATCCGGACCAGGGCGATGTCGTTGTCAGGGTCCGACCCGATCACCTTCCCCTCGAAGCGGCGCCCATCGGGAAGGGTCACCTGCAAGGTCGTCCGCGTGCGCTTCTCCAGCGCGGAGGCCACGACATGGTGGTTGGTCAGGATCCACCCATCCTTTTCGAACAACACGCCTGAACCCCACGATTGGGCTTGACGCTTCTGTGGCACGGCGCCCAGGAACATGTCGATGAACGGATCGCCCGTGCCCCGGTACACCACCTGTTCACTGGTGAGCGTGATGCCCACCACCGCGGGCGCGGCGCGCCTTGTGGCAAGGACCAGGGCGGTCTCGCGCTCCTTGCGGATGCCGGGCTCAAGGGAAGCCGCAGCAGCGGCGGGCGGATGAGCCTCGGCGCGGTCGACCGCGTGACCGATCCCGAAACCAAGCAGCAGTGACATCATCAAGGCGGCAGGCAAGACTAGTTTGGCCATGCGCAAAAAATTACCATCCCCTGAAAAGCCAAGCACACCCATTTGGGCGTTGCCTTTTCTTGAACCGGAACCAAAGCGTCACGTCCCCCGGCTTTCCTAACTTGGCCCGATGACCACCGAATCCGATCAACCAAGCTCAAACCGGTTCACCAGCTATCAGAAATTCGTGGTCGCCGTCCTGGCCTTCCTCCAGTTCACCATCGTACTGGACTTCATGATCCTTTCGCCGCTGGGCGCCATCCTGCTGAAGGAACTGGGGATTGGCACCAAACAGTTCGGTCTCGTCGTCTCGGCCTACGCCTTCAGCGCAGGGATCTCAGGGATCCTGGCCGCTGGATTTGCCGACCGCTTCGACCGCAAGAAGCTCTTGATGTTCTTCTATGCGGGCTTCCTGGTAGGGACCCTCCTTTGCGGCATGGCTCCGAACTACCACTTCCTGCTGGGCGCGCGCATCGTCACCGGTATCTTCGGCGGAGTCATCGGTTCCATCTCCTTCGCGATCGTCGCCGACCTCTTTCCGATGCAGATGCGCGGCCGCGTGATGGGCACCGTCCAGAGCTCCTTCGCCGCAAGCCAGGTCATGGGCATCCCCGTCGGTCTCTTCCTCGCCAACCACCTCGGCTGGCACGCGCCCTTTCTCCTGATCGTGGGAATCGGTGCCGCCGTGGGGGTCGTGATCGCCCTCAAGCTCAAACCCCTCACCGGCCATCTTGAAGCCTCGACCCACCGCCACCCCTTGCGCCATCTGTTGCTGACCGCAAGCAATCCCCGCCATCTCATCGGCTTCTCCGCCACCATGCTGCTTGCCACCGGCGGGTTCATGCTGATGCCCTTCGGCAGTGCCTTCTCGGTCCACAACCTGGGCATTCCCCTCACGCAATTGCCCTTGGTCTACATGATCACCGGGGTCGTGGCCCTGATCGCCGGCCCCCTGCTGGGCAGGCTTTCCGACCGGATCGGCAAGTACCCGATGCTTTGCATCAGCACCGTCCTGTGCTGCTTCCTCGTCGCATGGTACACGCACTTCGGCATCACCCCGCTGTGGCTGGTCATTGTCGCCAACTGCCTGCTCTTCGTGACCATCTCGGGCCGCATGATCTCGAGCATGGCCCTGACCTCCGCGGTCCCGGCCCTCTCCGACCGGGGCGCCTACATGTCGGTCAGCTCCTCGATGCAGCAGTTCGCCGGGGGCGTCTCCGCCTGGGTCGCAGGCCTCATCGTGGTCCAGACCTCCACCGGGCGGATCGAGCACTACGACACGCTGGGCTGGGTGGTCGTGGGCGCCATGCTCCTGACCATGGCGCTGATGTACAACGTGAACAAGCTTGTGCACCAGCCGAGGATCTGACCCTCATCCCGCCCTGTTCGCCCATGACCGCGGTTTGACAGATCCTGTCATGGGCTCGCCAAGCCTCCTCGGCCCCCGTGGCGTGAGCCGGACCGCCGGCCTGTGGGGTCTTGGCCCTGCCGGGCGACGGTCGGGGGGAGTCTGGTGTTTTTTCCTGCGGACGCTCCGTGGTTTTTGACAGGAATTGTCTTCAAGCCGTCTTACAAGCGCTCCGCCCTGCACCCGGATCATCATTCATGCACTGCGTGCCCGTTGCTCTGGACCTCCGGCCCAGACCCGGCCAAAGGGGCTGTCCGCGCCCCTTTGGAAACCACGGCCAGGGGCTCCGCCCCTTGGAACCCAACAAAAGGATCGCCAGCAGTGAGCGGCAGCGGGATGGCAACCTCACGAAACCCGCTTGCGAAGGCGATGCGCCTTCGACGCAGGACCCAAGGGCCGAAGCGGGTGCGCCGCAACACGCACAGCCACAGCACCGCTCACGCTCCTGTGAACATATCAAGCATTGCACCAGCCGAACACACTCGCCAAAGCGGAAGTCAGCAACGAACAACCGCAACGGCTGACCGCACCCACATCCCGTCAGTCTATCGTTGCGAAACGAGGGCGTAGCCCGAGATCCTGGCACTCCCCGTTTGTGGGGCCCCATGTTGCGATCCTGATCGCGTGGGGCATGGCTGCGACCGGTTCCCTTGCAAGGTTGCTGACCGCGAGTGGTGGCCGTCGGTTCTACGTGCTGCGAAAATGCAGGGTTCCAAGGGATGCCATCCCTTGGTGGCGGTTCCCAGGGCCGCCAGTGGCC
>JBDKGV010000282.1:0-4162 GCA_039798005.1 Fibrobacterota bacterium | reverse complement strand
GTGCCCAGAGGGAGATCATGCTCAACTGGGAAGCAAGGTGCTTCCGGTTCACGGAAATCACCAACGCCTACGGGGATTTCTGATGGCACGTTCCAATCCATTCGTCGCCGTCGTGGAAGCGACGGGAGAAGTCGCAAGCCATGCGGTGATGACGGTCCTGCGCGCCGTCGGCCGGATGCTCTTCACCCTGGGCGAGCTCTTCAGCCTCACCTTCCAGATCTTCTGGCTCTTCCGCACGGCGCTCACCAAACGCGGCTGGCTGCTTGCCGCCCGCCAGATGATGGACCTTGGCGTGGCATCGCTTCCGCTCATCTTCATCACGGCGCTCTTCATCGGGATGGTGGCGGCGGTCTCGGCCAAGTACCAGTTCCAGAACTTCGTGCCCCTTCGCTACTTGGGAACCGCCGTGACCCAGACCGTGTTCCTGGAGCTCGGGCCGGTGCTCACGGGCCTTGTGATGAGCGGACGCATCGGTTCCTCCATCGCCGCGCAAATTGGAACCATGAAGGAGAAGGAGGAGATCGACGCCTACCGCGTGCTCGACCTCGATCCGCTTCGCTACCTTGCCGCCCCGCGCGTTTTGGCCGGTGTGGTGATGCTTCCGACCTTGACCATCATCGCCTGTTCCCTTGCGCTTTTCGGTGCGTGGGCGGTGGCCGTGGGCGCCTTGGGCGTGACCTCGTTCACCATGATCAGCGGCATGCGGCTCTTCTTCCGCAGCTACATCTTCTTCGTCTGCATCGTCAAGGGGACCGTCTTCGGTGCGCTCATCTCGGTGCTGGGCTACTACCATGGGATCAAGTCCGCCGGCGGTGCCCGCGGAGTGGGGGAGGCGACCATGAAATCGGTGGTGTCGTCCTCGGTCATGATCCTGATGTTCGATTTTCTCATCACGTTCCTGATGCTGTTCTAGGAGACTGCGGATGCCCGGAATCGCAAACCAACCCGACATCTATGCTGTCGAACTGCGCAACCTGCGCAAGAGCTTCAAGACCAGCAACGGCGTGCAGGACGTCCTGCGAGGCGTGAACCTGGACATCCGGCGCGGGGAGACCATGGTCATCCTGGGCGGTTCGGGTGGAGGCAAGTCGGTCATCCTCAAGCACATGATCGGGCTCCTGCGTCCCGACGCCGGGGAGGTCATCGTCGACGGGGAGGTCATCGCCACCCCGGAGAAGTTCGACTACTCGACCATCCGCCGCAAGATGGGCATGCTCTTCCAGATGGGAGCGTTGTTCGATTCCATGAGCGTCGGAGAGAATATCTCGTTCGCCCTCAAGGAGCACAACCCCGACATTCCCGCGGCCTCGGTCGATGAGAAGGTGGCCACGCTCCTGGGCATGATCAACCTCAATCCGGCCTTTGCCACCAAGATGCCCTCCGAGCTTTCGGGCGGCATGAAAAAGCGCGTGTCCTTGGCGCGCACCTTGGCGCTCGACCCTGAGATCATCCTGTACGACGAGCCCACCACGGGACTGGACCCCATCACCTCGGACGTGATCAACGACCTGATCCTGGAGACCCAATCGAAGTTCCATGTGACTTCGGTGGTGGTGACCCACGACATGGCCTCGGCCTTCAAGGTGGCCGATCGCATCGCGATGCTCTACCAAGGGCACATCATCTTCGTGGGCACTCCCGAGGAGACGCGTCAGACCGGCAATCCCTTCGTGCAGCAGTTCATTCGGGGCGAGCGCTTGCTCGACCCTGAGCGTCTGGTCGTGGGCTGAATGGCTGAACACGAGGAGCTTCCCGAGGAATCGGGCGAGGAACCGACCGCGCCGCGCTTGGCCGGCCGACGCCTGTCCCGCAGCCGACGGGTGGATGCCGAGGTACTCTGGCGCGAGGGCTTCGCCTCGGAAGACCTGAGAACCGGTGTGCGTTGGAACGACCGGGCCGGAGCGGCCAAGGTCACCGTGGAAAAGCTGCCGGATGTCGCGGGCGATGGAATCGCCGCGACCGTCACTTCGGTCAGCCGGCGCACCTGTGGAGTGGAGCTGTGCGACGGGCGGCTGCTCGAGGTGAACTATTCCCCCCGCTTGCGCCTGACGCGCGAGTCGCTGGTGGCGGCCGGTGACAATGTCGTCGTTCACCCGGCTCCCGGTTCGGGTTGGATCCTCACCGAGATCAAGGAACGGCGCACCAAGCTTTCGCGTCCGGGTCCCGATGCGCGGGACCACTTGGACATCGTGGTGGCGGCCAATCTCGACCTGCTGGTGATCGTGGCCTCCGCGGCGCGCCCCGCGTTTCATCCGCGCTTTGTCGACCGCTTCCTGATCGCGGCCCAATTGGGCGGGGTCGAGCCCTTGCTGTTCCTGAACAAGAGCGACCTGGTGGAAAGCGACGAGGTCGTGGATCTCTCGGTGTACCAAGGGCTGGGGCTTTCGGTCCTGCGCGGATCGGCCGAGAAGGACATCGGGATCGCGGCCTTGCGGGAACGCTTGGTCGGGAAGGTCTCGGCCTTTGCCGGGCATTCCGGCGTAGGGAAGACCAGCCTGCTCAACCGCCTCGTGCCGGGGGCATTGGAGCAGGTGGGCGAGGTGCGTTCCAAGGACGGGCGGGGCCGGCATACGACCACACGATCGAGCCTGCATCGCTTGGCCGAAGGTGGCCGCATCATCGATACGCCGGGCATCCGCGAGCTTGCCCTGCACCGGATCGAGACGAGCCAGGTGCAGTTGTATTTTCCGGAGATCGAATCGCTGTTCGGGACTTGCCGCTTCAACGACTGCCTGCACCAGACCGAACCGGGATGCAAGGTCAGGGAGGCAAGCGAAGCCGGGGCGATCCGTCCCGAACGGTACGCCAGCTATTTACGCATTCTCGAAGGGCTGCGGGCGCATTGATTTGCCGGTGACCCTTGTCAAGTCCCGCCTGAGGATGCGACAATGGAAGGGTGAAGTTCACCACCGCCCTCCGAAACTTGTTCCTTTCTCTCGTGGCCTTGCTGGTCACGGGAGTTGGATTGGCAAATTGGGTCCTTGACCTTGCGGTTGAAGATCGACTGGGCTCCTTTCAAGCGCACCTGCTTCTGCTTGGAACGGGATGCCTTCTTTTGCTGGGTGGTCTTGCCATCCTGTGGCGTTTTCGTCGCCAGGAGAAGGATGCCTTCGAGAGGGAATACCAAGCGCGTCACGGAGTCTATGTGGTCGGAGTCGAAGCTTCGCTTGAGACCGCCACGCAGGAGCGGTTGCACGAGGCCAAGGAGCGGTTGCGCATCGAGGAGACCTTGCACAAGCGGGATGCCCTGCTCAAGTCGGCCTCCCACTCCCTGACCTCCATCGTGGCGATGCGCAGCCGGGATCTCACCATCCCTGAGGTGCTGGAGAAGTTGGGGCAATGCCTCGGGGCCTCGCGTGCCGTCTTCTTTGAGAGCCGCAGCGCCGGGGCGCGTTCTTCCGAGGCGACCTTGGAATTCTCCTGGGGAAAATCCGCTTCGTTCAGCATCCCGGAAGATGGACGGACCTTGAATTGGTCCTCTGGATTGCTGCGTTGGCACACCCTGCTTTCCTGCGGGATTCCGGTCTCCGGCCGACTGGTCGATTTCCCCGAGAGCGAGCAGGATGCCCTGAAGAACTGGGGCTTGGGAACCGTCATGGCCATCCCCGTGCTGGGACGGGAACAGTTCTGGGGCTTCTTGGGCTTTGAGGATTCCGAGTCGAACCAAGGGTGGGGAGAGGCCGAGATCTCGGCGCTGACCACCGTGGCGACCAGTCTCGGGGAAGCCTTGGAGCGGGAGCAGTCAAGCCTTGAGCTGCGCCGCGCGAAGGAACATGCCGAGGCCGCCGAAAAACTGGCCCGGGCCCTTGCGCTGGAAGCCGACAAGGCCCATCGCGCCAAGAACGAATTCCTGGGTGCGATGAACCATGAGATCCGCACGCCGATGAATGCCGTGATCGGGATGACCTCGCTGCTTTCCGAGAGTCCACTCAATGCGGAGCAGGAGGAATGGCTCGACACGCTGCGGCAGTCGGGCGATGTCCTGCTGGAGCTGATCAACGATTTTCTCGACTACTCGGGGATCGAGGCCGGACGCATCGAACTGGAGGCGATCCCGTTCAATCTGCGTGAGATGATCGAGGAGGCGATGCAGCTCGTCTCCGATCGCTTGTTGGTCAAAGGGCAGCAGTTGGTTCTCCTGTGGGACTCCAATCTCCCGGGC
>JBDKGV010000281.1:0-4177 GCA_039798005.1 Fibrobacterota bacterium | reverse complement strand
AGGGCTTCAAGCCCTTGTTCCAGCTGTACCTGGACCCGTTCGAGCTCGGTGCGATCCTTGTCCAAGGCCTTGGCTCGGCCATCCAGATCCGCTTCGCGGGTCCGGAGCTTGGCAAGGAGCGCGTCGCGCGACTCGAGCAGCTTGAGTTGGTCCAGCAGAGCGGCTTCACGGGACTTCAGGTCTGCGATCCGACCACGCGCCCATGGCAACGGGGCATCCTGCGCGATCGCCTTTGCGACCCATTCGCTGGACGGATCCAGTCGTGATCTTCTTTCCTTGGCGCGATGGATGGATTCGTCCAAGGCCTGAAGGCGTGCGACAAGACTCTGGTGTTCTTGCCGGGTTTCGTCAAGTCTTTGCCGGGCTGCGGTTTCCTCAAGGCGGTGCCGGGAATGCAGCGACTCCAGTGCCGGGCTCTGAAGGCTCCACGGATGCTCTTGGCTTCCACACACCGGGCATGGGGATCGGGGCTCCAAGCAGGAACGCAGATGAAGGACATCGCCGGACAGGGCCGTCGTCACGGAATCCAGCAGTCGTTTGGCCAATTCCCAAGCGACTTGGTTTGTGACCACGGCACCTTGCACCAAGGCATTTCGAGCCGACAGCTCTTGATGCAGGGATTCCGATTCGACGATTTCGGACTGCAATTCAAGCCAGGGGGGCAAGTCGGCCAGCGCGGCAAGGTGCGAGCGCACGCCGGAGATCTCCTGGAGAAGACCTTGGGACGAGGCTTCGGGGGGCAAGGAGATGTCTGACAGTTCCTGCCGCAACCCTTGGCATTCCTCTTGGGCCTGGTCCAGTTCCGATCGGGTTTGAGCGACTTGCGCCGTCCTTCGCACCATCTCCCTGTGCAACACGTCGGCTTGACGAAGCCGATCCTGCCACAAGGACCAGTCGTTGGCAAGTGGTTCCAGCTTGGCCTTGCGCGCCTCGAGCCAAGTCGTGTCGGACTCGATATCCTTCTGAAGGGCATCGCGCTTGGCGGCATGGGACCGGTTGCGGGACTCGATTTCCTTCAGTCGCCGGGTGTTTTCAAGGAGCCGGGCCTGGCGATCTTCCAAGATGCTTCGGGCGGTCTCCAGTTGACTGTCCAGCGTCCGTGCCGCATTCAGCAAAGGTGCGGCATCGCTCTTGGCAGCATCGCTTCTGGCCACATCGGCGCGCGCGGCCTCGATTCTCGCCTTGCCCGCTTCCATGAGGGGAAGCAGGGTGTCCAGGCGGTTGCGGTTCCCGATCAGGGAGCGCTCCAGCTCGTCCAGACGATCCAGTCCTTCGATGAATTGACGGATCCTTGTCAGGCCATCCTGGAGCCGGGGCAATTCGCTTCTTCGGGTCATGAGTTCAAGGACGCGGGCCTCGCGCTCCTGCGGATCCAGGACGGCAAGGGCTTGGCGCGCGCGCTCCAGCTCGTCGCGTTCCCGGCGAACGAGGTTCGTCCTTTCGAAGATCCTGGCCGAGATCCGGCTGAAGATCGCGGTTCCGGTCAGCTTTTCCAGGAGATCCGCGCGATCGTCCTCGTTGGAACGCAGGAACTCGGCAAAGCGCCCTTGAGCCAGAAGCACGGTACGGGTGAACTGATTGTAGGTCAGGCCCACCAGCGTTTCGATCGCCTCCTTGAATTCGCTCTTCTTCCCGGCCATCCCTTGGATCAGGACCTTGTTGTCGTCCAGCCGCACCAGCGACATCTCCTCCTGGACCGAGGCTCCCGCACGCTTGGCGGCGCGATATCCCCAATGGGCGCGGTAGGTGCTTCCATCGCTTGCCAGGAAGTCGCATTCGGCGTGTCCGGTGTCGCAGCCACGGCGAAGAAGATTGCGGATGTCCGACTGCCCGATGGTGCCGAAGCGGCTTTCCATCCGGGTCTCCCTGCCGCTCAGGTCGTCAAGCCTTGGAGCCTTCTGGTAGAGCGCGAGGCACATCGCATCGAGCAGGCTCGATTTCCCGGAACCGGTCGGACCGGTGATGGCGAAGATCCCCGCGGAGCGCAGGGGTTCGGCCTGGAATTCCACGACAAATTCCGTCAACGATGCGATGTTGCTTCCGCGCAGGGCAAGGATCTTCATGGGGTGACACTTCCGATCGCGACATCCGTGAGGGCCTCGTGGAAGCAATCCAACACGGCCGCGGGAACGGGGTTCGCGTACTTGCCACGCCAATGGCGTTCCAGCAGGGCCTCGGGTGCTTCGCGATCCTCGAGGTGAACGGGAGGCAGGGCTGCGGCGTGTGCCACCGGACCTGTGATGGCACTTCGCGGAGCGGCCACCAGTCGGAACGGCTTGTTCCGGCACAGGTCCTCGCAGCGTTTTCGCAGATCGCTCACGGGGATGCTGGCATCGTAGCGCAGTTCCACCAAGGGTTGCAGACCGCGCGGGACCTTGTTCCAAGCGGACCAATCGAAGTCCGCAATGGCCCTCTCCACGGCATCCCATGGCCTTGGCGGGTCGCAGAAGGTCAGGAAGGGGACGAATTCCGGCACGGGAACCACCTCGACTCCGGCAGGATGGCCCTGCGCGAGTTCCACGACAAGGACCGAGTGCTCGTAACGGTGCTCGTCAAAGGCGACGGGGTAGGGGCTGCCGCAATACCGGACGGATTCCGCCCCGACCTTCTGGGGCCGATGGATGTGACCCAGCGCCACATAGGCGGCATCTTCAAGGAGGGCGCTCACGGGAACCGATTCCACCCCGCCGATCAGGATGCGCTCGGAGCCCGCCCGATCCGATCCGGCCAGGGTCAGGTGGCCGATGTTCACGACCGGGAGGTGCCGGGATTCGACGGGAATGGCTTCCCGCACTTCCCGGTACTTCCGGCCGACGGCCTTCTGAAAGGCATCCTGTGGCGTCTGGCCTTCCAGCATCCTGCAATCGAGGTCGCTTGCGCGCAGAAAAGGCAGGGCGACGCACCACGCCGCCAAGTCTCCATTCCCGTCCCGCAACCCGATGAGGTGATCCAAGGGGGCTTCGGTCACCTGGCCTTTCAGATGGATGCCTCCCAGGGCTAGTCCGAAAGGGCGCGGAAGCTCAAGCCGGGAGGCGGAGTCGTGGTTTCCTGCGATGCACACCAGGGAGCAATCGGGGCACTCCCGATGGAACCGCACCAGAAATTCCCCGAACAGTCGCTGGGCCGCCACGCTCGGGTTGGCCGTGTCGTAGAGGTCACCGCAAACGAGCAACGCATTGACATTCCTGTCGCGCACGGTCGTCAGCAGCCAGTCAAGAAACCTTTCCTGCTCCTCAAGCCGGTCGTGGCCACCCAGTTCAAGTCCAAGATGCCAGTCGGAGGTGTGCAGGATGCGGATCATTCCCGGAAGAATAGCCATATCCGCGGTGCGGGGACGCATGTCGGTGGCGGTTGCGGTCAGCGTTTGCGTAGGCCCGTCGAGTCGCGTGCCGTTGTGCGTTGGACAGGCTCCAGCTTGAACAGGCTCGAATCGAGGAACCCGGGTTGGGGGCGCGGGGGCGGGAGCAGGACCGTCGAGGGATCCATGGCCTTGCGGCGATAGAAGACCGCATAGAAGGTCCGGGGGGCGGTGACGCGACCGGAGCTTCCGGAAAGTCCGACGACCTGGCCTCGCAGGATGTTCTGACCGATGCGCACGCTCGTCGACTGCAAATGACCGTAGATGGTATGGAACCCGTTGCCATGGTTGATTTCCACGATCATGCCCCAGCGGGGCAGGGTTCCCGCATCGACGACGATTCCCGCACCGGTGGCCCAGATGGGCGTGCCTGGCGGTGTGGCGTAGGCCACGCCTTGCTGGAGCCAGTTCTGACCCGTGAACAGGTCGACCTGCGGGCCGTAGGTTTCCACGATGGGCCAGCTGCGGTTGACCGGATGGATGGTTGGAAGGCTGATCATCTCGGCGGTGTGGCGCTCGAAATCCACGACGGCCTTGTCCATCGCCTCGCGCAGGGTGCGCGCCTTCAACAGCAGGGAATCGACACCGGATCCGTCAAGGATCTCGTCGAGTTCCATCGCCTGCGCGGTTTGGAACCGGGCGCTTGCCGACAATGCCTCGTTGCGGTTCTTCTCGTCCAACGTCTCGATCGTCGAGCGGATGCTCTGATAGTGGGCTTCGATGGTCTCGAGGTGCTGTTCCAGCTGCCGGTTGGAGCGCCGCAGATCTTCGGTCTTTTCCCGGATCCGTTCCGGAGACTGGGAGGAGCGCAGGATCACA
>JBDKGV010000280.1:0-4233 GCA_039798005.1 Fibrobacterota bacterium | reverse complement strand
TCGCCAGGCAACCATGATGACCGCACCTTGGCACTGGTTCTGCCAAGTCCTGAAGGAAATGGACCATGACGGAAATCATTCGCATCCGGGCCTCAGACGGGTCCTTGGTCGAGTTCGAGAACGAGGTGCGCGCCAGCGGCGGCATGAAGGACGTGTACTTCTCGCCCGACCGCACCTATGTGGTGGCGTTCTTTCGCGAACGCGCCGACCAGGCCGTGCGCGAGCGGTTGCAGGTGATCACGGGTTCGTACCGCGAGAAGATCTTCGGTCAGGAGGGAGGGGACTCGCTTCGCAAGCTGTATTGCTGGCCCACGGCCATGGTGGAGCACCAAGGACGCCTTGGGGTCGTCACCCCGTTCTACGACCGGGATTTCTTCTTCACCCATGGCGCGCGCAACGATGACATGCTGGGGATACGCGGCAAGGAAAAGGACGGGAAGTGGTTCGCCTCGGCGTCCAACCGCAACAAGTTCCTCGATCCCCGTGAACTTGGCGACTACCGCAGCCATCTGCAGCTGTGCCTGATGATCGCACGGGCGGTGCGGCGCATGCACGCCGCCGGCCTTGCGCACTCCGATCTTTCGTACCGCAACGTGCTGGTGGATCCGGTCCACGGGCGGGCCTGCATGATCGACATCGACGGCTTGGTCGTGCCGGGAAAATTCCCTCCCGAAGTGGTGGGGACCCCCGATTTCATCGCCCCCGAGGTGGTGATGACAAGCTGGCTGGACCGGAAGGACCCTGCTCGGAAGCTGCCTTCGCGCACCACCGACCAGCACGCGCTGGCGGTCCTTGTCTACATGTACCTCTTCTACCGGCATCCGTTGCGTGGCGACAAGGTCCACGATGTGGATCCTGTGAAGGACGAGGAAATGTCGATGGGAAGCGGTGCGCTTTGGATCGAGAATCCCACGGACCCGTCCAACCGGGTTGATCCGGGTCAAGTGCGATCGAGCGAGCTTCCTTGGAAGGATACCACGCGCCTTCCGTTCACTGTGGCTGGCCCGTATCTCTCCGACCTTTTCCGCAGGGCGTTCGTTGAAGGGTTGCACGCTCCGATGGCGAGGCCTTCCGCCGATGAATGGGAAGCCGGTCTGGTGCGCACCATCGATCTCCTGCAACCTTGCCAGAATCCGGGATGCGCCCAGAAATGGTACGTTTTCGACAACCGGATGCAACCGCGCTGCCCCTTCTGCGGCACCCCCTTCCGAGGCGAGTTGCCTGTCCTGAATTTCTATTCCAGTCAGGAAGAGGGACGATTCAGGCCGGACAACCATCGGCTCATGGTCTATTCCAACCAGTCGCTTTTTCAGTGGCATTCCAATCGCAACGTGTTTCCCAACGAACGGATCCAGCCCGACCAAGCGCGTCGGGTGGGTTATTTCGTGCAGCACCAAGGGGCGTGGTACCTCGTCAACGAAGGTCTTCCCGATCTGATGGATGTCGCGTCCAAGACCTCGATCCCCGTCGGAGAGAAGATCCAGCTTCTCGATGGTGCCCAGTTGCTGTTGTCCCGTGAACCGGGAGGGCGTCTGGCACATGTCCAATTGGTCCGTGCATAAGCTATCGTTTCGTTCGTTCCAACTTTTCGTGCATTGGTCCTTGCCTGAAGGACCGGGAGTCTTTTCCTCATGAAGCATTTCGGCGTATCGTATCTCGTCACTCTCATCGGGCTTGCCGTGGCGGGCTGGTGGGGTTACCAGCACGGGGGCACCGGGGCGATGCTCCAAGCGCTTTGGATCACCGCGGTCCTTGCCGTGATGGAAGTCTCCCTGAGCTTTGACAACGCCGTGGTGAACGCTTCGGTCCTGCGTGACTGGAGTCCCGGCTGGCGTCGACTGTTCCTGACCGTGGGCATCCTGGTGGCCGTGTTCGGCATGCGACTTTTGTTCCCGCTGATCATCGTCTCCCAAACCGCCGACCTGAGTCTCGCCTCGGTGTGGCAACTGGCGCTGAACAACCCGGCCGAGTATGCCCGCAACCTTTCGTTGCACCATGCCGAGGTGATGGCCTTTGGCGGCAGCTTCCTCATGCTTGTGTTCCTCAACTTTCTGCTGGACACGGACAAGGAGCTCCATTGGTTGGGTTGGGTCGAAGGCAAGGTGGGAAGTCTTGGGCGCATCAGCTCGCTTGCCGTGATGATCTCGCTGTCCTGCGTGCTGGGCGCCTCGAAGCTTGCGCCGGATTCCCAGCAACTCGCGGTGCTGATCGCCGGCATCTGGGGAATTCTCGTCTATGTGGGCGTCGAACTCCTGTCGGGTCTCCTGGAGGGCTCGGAGTCCGGCGTGGCCGGGAGCGTGGCCAAGGGTGGCATCGGCGGGTTCCTGTATCTTGAAGTGCTCGATGCGAGCTTCTCGTTCGATGGTGTGATCGGTGCCTTCGCCATTTCCACGGACATCGTGGTGATCCTGCTTGGTCTTGGCATCGGTGCCATGTTCGTGCGGTCGATGACCGTCTTCCTGGTGGACAAGGGGACCCTTGCCGAATTCGTGTTCCTCGAGCACGGAGCCCACTACGCCATCGGCATTCTGGCCGGCATCATGTTCCTTTCCGTGCGCTTCCACATCCCGGAGGCGGTGACGGGCTTGCTTGGCGTGGCCTTCATTCTCGCATCTCTGTGGTCCTCGGTGCGTCACCGGAAGGCGATGGAAGGTCTGGAACAAGTCGACTGACGTCGGCACTCGCTTCACTGCACCGCTCATCAGGTCCGATGAGCACAATCAACCCCGAAAAAAGGAGTCGTCAGAAATGGGTATCAGTCTTTCCAAGGGTCAGAACACGAGCCTTTCCCGCGCCGAGCCCGGGCTCAAGAGCGTATTGGTCGGACTGGGCTGGGACGCCCGCTCCAGCGCCGGTGCCGATTTCGATCTGGATGCCAGCGCCTTCCTGCTGAGCGAAAACGGCAAGGTCCGCGGTGACCATGACTTCATCTTCTACAACCAGCCCAAGTCCACCTGCGGTTCCGTCGAGCATCTGGGAGACAACCGCACCGGTGCGGGCGACGGCGACGACGAAGCCATCAAGGTGATCTTCGACAAGGTTCCGGCGGATGTCCTGCGCGTGGTGGTCGCCGTGACCATCCATGAGGCCGACGCGCGCCGCCAGAATTTCGGGCAGGTGAAGGACGCGTTCATTCGCGTGGTCAATGCCGATTCGAACCAGGAGATCGTGCGCTTCGACCTGTCCGAGGACTACTCCACCGAGACATCGATGATCTTCGGCGAACTCTACCTGCACCAAGGCGCCGAATGGAAATTCCGTGCCGTCGGACAGGGCTATGCCGGTGGCTTGGGTGCTTTGGCCAGCGTCCATGGCGTGGACATCGGCTGATCACTTTTCATTGACCGTTCCCGCCTGGTGCCGGATCGTTTCCGGAGTCGGGCTTTCATCATTTCATCGTCAAGGAATACCAGGATGGCAATCAGTCTCACCAAGGGCCAGAAGATTTCTCTGGACAAGGACACCGGCTCGCAGGGGCTCACCAAGATCGTGATGGGCTTGGGCTGGGATCCGATCATGACCAAAGGGTTCATGGGTTTCGGCAGCCGCAAGATGGAGGTCGATCTCGACGCCTCTTGTGTCATGTTCAATGCCGAGAACAAGCCGCTGGATGTCGTGTTCTTCAACAATCTGAAGTCGGCGGACGGTTCGATCGTGCATACCGGTGACAATCGCACAGGCGAGGGCGACGGCGACGACGAGCAGATCATCGTCGATCTCACCAAGGTGCATCCGGACATCAAGTCGTTGGTGTTCACGGTGAACAGCTTCACCGGCCAGGATTTCACCGTGATCGAGAACGCCACCTGCCGATTGCTGGATGCGCGCGGCAACAAGGAGCTCGCCCGGTTCAACCTGTCCACCCTCGGGCCGCACACCGCTCAGATCATGGTCAAGCTCTATCGCCACAACGGCGAATGGAAATTGCACGCGATCGGTGAGACCGGACGCGGCGCGACGTTCGATCAGCTGATTCCGCAGATCATCCCGTACCTCTAAGGCACGCGCGTCCGGCCTGTCCCTGCTTTGACAAGGACAGGCCGGTTCGATTCCCTGTGATCGCAACGCGATCACGACCCGACCATCCCCGTCCGGCAACGGCGGGGAGTGGTCCTTGAATGTTGCAGTCGCATTGCCGACCCTTTCCGCACCCCGCTGTGATCATTCCATTGGAAGGGATGACAGCCACCTTCGGTGCTTTGCGAAACGAGATCCTTGTCGTCGAGGACTACG
>JBDKGV010000279.1:0-4268 GCA_039798005.1 Fibrobacterota bacterium | reverse complement strand
GAAGTAGTTCGGATGGCGACTGAATTTCCACAACCCTTCGCGACAGGTCAGATCTCGGCTCTCAGGCCGAGCGCGAAATCGCGCCAATTGGCTGTCGGACAGATGCGACCCCAAGAGGGACAAGGCACCCAAGCCAAGGGCCGCGCTCTGCCAAGGCCCCCAGGCGACGGACGAGTCGAAGGCAACCAGGGCCACCGGGAGGCTCAAGGCCACCGACAGGAACGCTTGGGCCAAGTAGAACCGGTAGAACCGGCCGGGAATGCTTCGGGCCCCATGCCTTTGCGTCCAGCGCAAGCGCAACATGGCGTACCGTCCATCCTCAGGCTCTCCCGCCGTGCGCTCGAAGAGATGCACCCCCAAGCGCAGCGACCAGGCCGCCACCAGCACCGCCAGACCCCACGCCCGCACGGATTGAGCACCGGCAAACAGCGGATGCAACAGCGCACCCAGTCCGATCATCCCGGCCCAAGCGGTATCGATCCACGCCGCGTTGTCGGTGCGCCGGTACCACCACCAGACCCCCGTGATGATCGCCACGCACGCAAGCAAGTGGAACAAGGTCGAGATCAGGATCGACATGGCTATCCTCTCCCCAGAAGATGGGCCCACAGCGAGGTGCGCCCGTCCCAAGCCTTCAGATTCCACAGGAGCCATGCCGCCATCGCGAAGTTCCCCAACAGCAGGAACGCGACCAGCCAGGACAATTTCTGTCCTATTCCCGGGCGCTGGGCCGCCGTCAGGATCCAGACGGTGAAGAAGCCGAAGTAGGCGTCCATCAAGGTCGCCAGCCCCCAGCGATCGGACCCAAGGTCGCGGAAGGCCACGATCACGTTCTTCTCAAGGCTCGCCCAAGTGGTCACGCCCGTCATGGCCACCAGCACCACGAGGCAAAAAAGCACCACAAGCCGCTTGGAAGTTCCGGTGTCGTTCATGTCCGTGCTCCGATCCGTTGGGTGAATGAGGAGGGCAGGATGTCGGGCAGGCCCGTCTCGCAGGCGCGCCCCAGGATCATCTGCACGTCGCCCAGTTTGCGCTGGGCAAAGCCCGCTTCGCAGTAGGCCAGGTAGTAGGTCCAAAGCCGCTTGAAGCGTTCGTCGAACCCGAGAGCCTGCAGACTCGGCCAGGCTGCGAGGAACCGCTCGCGCCAATGGGCGAGATTGCGCGCGTAGTGAGGCCCGATGTCCTCGAGATGCCGCAGCACCAGGCGAGACCCTTCGCCCATGGCCTCGACCATCGCCTGGATGGATGGGCATACGGCCCCGGGGAAGACATGCGCCTGGATCCAATCGGTGCGTCGCAGGTAGCGCGCGTAGTTCTGCTCGGGCACGGTGATGGCCTGGATCACGGCATGGCCTCCCGGCTTGAGCCGTTCCTCGATGCATCGGAAATAGGTCGGCAGGTTCTCGTGCCCCACGGCCTCGATCATCTCCACCGACACCACGCGATCGAAGCGGCCTTCCACGGCGCGGTAGTCCTGCACGCGCGCCTCCAACCGCCCTTCCAAGCCAAGTTCCTGCACGCGAGCCTGCACCCAGGCGTGCTGCTCAAGGCTGAGCGTCACGGTGGTCACGAGGCACCCGTGGTCGCGCACCAACCGCACCGCCAGCTCCCCCCAGCCGCTGCCAATTTCCAGCACGTGCATGCCGGGCTTGACTTGAAGCTTCTCGATCAGGGTGGCGAGCTTCAGGTCCTGCGATGCCTCGAGACTCGCGTCGGGCGTCGGGTAGATCCCGGCGCTGTACTGCATGGTCGGCCCGAGCCAGGCCTTGTAGAAGTCGTTGCCCAGATCGTAATGGGCCCTGATGTTCTTCTCGCTCCCGGCCAGGGTGTTGGCGTTGAGCCGATGCTGGAACCAGTCCACCACTCGCAAGGATCGGCTCCAGAGCGAATCCTCCTTCGCCCCTTGACGCACAAATGCCTGAAGCAGTCCGGCAAGATCGGGGCTGTCCCAATCCCCGGCCACGAAACCTTCGCCAAGACCAAGGTCGGCGCGCAGCAGGATCCGGCGGAAGATCCGCGTGTCGCGCACCGTGATCTGGTGGCGCGGTGCCGTGGCAAGATCCCCGAGCTTCCATTCCTTGCCGTCGGGCAGGGTGATCAGGATCGATTCCCCCCGCCAATGCGACACGCCATCGGCAAGCCCGCGCAATCCGGTCCGTTCAAGGAGCGAGAGCTTGGCCTCCTTCTCCCGGGTCCGGTGAATGCCATTGGTCTGTTCCCTTTGGATTTCCATCTCCATGGTGTCCCCTTCGTCGCTATCGCGTTTGACTTGAAGTTTTCCGTCTCAATTGCAACCAGATCCTCCCGAGGGACGGATTGGCGAAAATTCGCTGCAAGAGCACCGGACTTTGCTGATGAATGGTCCAGCGATCCCGCGCAGAGGGCCTTGGCTTGAGATCAGCCTTGGCGGCGAAGTGAAGGCGGGCGGCATGCCACAGGATGCGCGGAACGGTCAAGACCACCGATCCCGCCAGGCGAAGCAGCGATCTCACGATCGCCTTCGTGCCAAGGGGCGCCAAGGCAAGATCCATCCCCGTGCGGAACACCCCTCCATCGGGATGCTCCAAGTCGAATTCAAGGCGCAGGGAGTCGTGCGTCAAGTCAAGGGCGATGCGGTATTCCCCATCCACCCCATGGAAAGGACTCACGGGAAACGCCTTGGAAACCTTCCATTCAAGCCTCCCCGGTTCCCGGTCGCGCGCGTCCAGCAGATAGAGATGCCGGGCCCCGAAGGTGTTGTTGACCTCGGCGACCATCCATTCGACACGTCCTTCACGATCCTGCCCGATCCAGAAGCTGACGGGATTGAAGGTGCGCCCCAGAAGCCTGGGCAGCGTGAGCAGATGGATGGATGCGCTTTGCGGAAGACCTTCCTTGGCCAGCCACTCCCCGATCCCCTCCCGCCACGAGGCCGCATCGCCGCGAAGATGATCCTCCAAGCGCACTTGGAACACTCCACCGGATCCGGCACCGACCCAAGGGGCGGCCATCTCCCTGCGATCCATCGCATCGAGATCGCACCAGAGGTAGGTGAGGCGGTATGCGAAGGCGTGCCGACCCGGCGAGGTCCGCTGATGCCACACCCGCCCCGATGCCAATCCGTGAATCATCACAGCATCCCGAAATGGTCGCGCACCAGGTCGACCGACGCCTTCACGGCGTCCTCATGGAATCCGAAGCCGAAGTAGCTGCCCGTGTACCAGGTGCGACGCCGTCCGTTGCCCGCCTTCACGACTTCGCGCGAGGCGATGGATTCCAGGGTGAAGGTCGGATGATGGTACACCAGTTCCCGCACCGTCTTGGCCGGGTCGATGCGGGCGTTGCGATTGAGGGTCACCAGCCAGTGGCTCCTGGTCTGAAGTCCCTGCAGCCTCATCATGTCATAGGTGATGCTCACGGGATTGCGCAAGCCCGATTCACGCTCGCGGGTGAAGTTCCAGGAGGCACGGGCCATTTCACGGGAAGGCAGGACGGACGTGTCACAATGCAGGACGGTCCGGTTCTCTTGGTAGCGCCACGAGCCGAAGGCATGCCGTTCTTCGGCATCTGCATCCCGCAGGAGCGGAAGGACCTGGTCGGCGTGCACGGCAAGCACGAGCCCGTCGAAGCTCTCGTCCGCGGCATTGCCGCGATGGATGGTGACGCGATCCGCATGCCGGGTCACGCCGTTCACCGCCGCATCCCCGATCACGCGCCCTTGGAACAGTTCGGCAAAGCGCTTGACATAGGCGTGCGATCCGCCTGTCACGGTCTGCCAACGAGGACGGTCCTTCACCTGCAGGAGTCCGTGATTCCGGAAGAAGTGCAGGAACACCTCCAGCGGAAACTCCAGCATCTCCTCGTTGCTGGTGCTCCAGATCGCCGCACCCATGGGGACCAGGTAATGATCCACAAAAGCCCGCGAATAGCCTCCCTGGCGCAGGTACTGCCCCAAGGAGACCTGTCCGACCAGGCCATCCTCCAGATCCCGCAGACCTTGACGATTGAACCGCAGGAAATCCCGCACCAGCTTCCACATGTCGGGACGCAGCGCGTTGGACGGGTCGGCAAGCAGTCCCTTGAGCCCGCGACCGCTGTACTGCAAGCCGCTCCCCTCGTCGTGGTAGCCGAAGGACATGTCGGACATGCGCGCCGGAACCCCGAGTTCCTTCAGGAAACGGTGCAGGTTGGGATAGGTCCTGTCGTTGAGCACGATGAAGCCCGTGTCCACACCGGTACCGGCATCGGGTCCATCGGGAATCGTCACCGTGTGGGTGTGGCCCCCGAGG
>JBDKGV010000278.1:0-4282 GCA_039798005.1 Fibrobacterota bacterium | reverse complement strand
CAGGCGCATCGGGGCCAGGAAGTTGATCTGGAGGTTGCGCAGCCACTCTTCGCGGGAATGCTCCCCCGAAGGCGACCACTGGGCCATGACTCCGGCGTTGTTGTAAAGGATGTCCACGCCGC
This sequence comes from Fibrobacterota bacterium, assembly GCA_039798005.1. GTDB lineage: Bacteria > Fibrobacterota > Fibrobacteria > UBA5070 > UBA5070 > JBDKGV01. The sequence continues at coordinate 4,160 of JBDKGV010000278.1, read as the reverse complement.
CCTGTTCGCGCACGAAGGCTCCCAGCGCCTCCACTTCGGCCGGATTCTCAAGTTCCCCCTCCACCACCTGCGCCACACCGCCCAAGGCCTTGATGCGGGACAGGATCTGTCCGCAATTGGCCGTGGAGCGCGCATGCAACCAGAGCGTCGCGCCTTCCTTGGCCAAGGCTTCGGCGACCAGCGCCCCCACGCCACGGCTGGCCCCCGTGACCAAGGCGGTCTTTCCTTCCAAGCGTCGCATCCCTCACACTCCTTTGTCCGTCGTTCTCGAATCTAGCACGCGAGGCGGGTTTGCACCGCGCAACTCATGGCTTGCGCGTACTCGGTCGGGAAACAGCCCGGAAAGGTTCACTCGCTTCGGGTCCGATTCCTCAAAGCAAGTTTCGTGTTCTCAGACCCGAAAATTCTGGCAAGACGAATCCCTCGCAGCTTGCTGCGAAGGGGGATTTATTCGAATTCCAACGGAAGATCGATCGTTCCCGGATCGGGGATGCCCCATCCCAGCAGTTCGTCGAGCGGGATCTCCGCGACGACGGGAGCCTTGGGGTGCAGGAACCGCGCCAACCGGCCAAGCACGGAAGTCGCGGCCACGCCCCCTTCCCGCAGCGAACGCAACGAGGTGGAACCGGCACTCTTGGCCAGCCGTTCCCCTCCTGCGCCTCCTAGCAGCGGATGGTGGCCGAAGACCGGAGCAGGATGCCCCAGCAACCCGTGCAGATGCTTGTGAAGGTGGGTCCACGGCAGGAGGTCGCGGCCGCGCAAGACATGGGTGATGCCTTGGTCGGCATCGTCCACGCACACGGCCAGATGGTAGGCGATGCAGCCGTCCCCGCGCTTGAGGACCGGTGCACCCAGCGCCTCCAGACTGGACAAATTCTGTCGGCCACGCCACAGGTCCTCGAAGGAGGACGGGCATTCCGGCAGCCGCAAGCGCCACGCATCGCTTGCCCCGGCGTCGCCGGCCTTGCGCCCCCGGCAGGTTCCGGGATAGAGCGGACCGATGCCGGCATCCTCCTCGATGCGTGCCACCTGAGGGGCCGCAAGCGAAAGCTCCTTGCGGGTGCAGCGGCAAGGAAAGAGGTCGCCGCGACCGGCCAGGAGATCGATCACCTCGACATAGCGTTCCGTTCGCAGGCGGCTCGACTGGAACCATGGGCACTGCGCATCCGTGGGCCCATTGGGGCCTTCGTCCCAGTCCAAGCCCAGCCACTCAAGGTCCCTGAAGAGGGATTCGACAAATTCCGTCCGTCGCCGCGTGGTGTCGGTGTCCTCGATGCGAAGCACCACCTTGCCCCCCTGCGTTCGCGCCCAGAGCCAGCACAGAAGGAAGTTGGCGGCATTGCCCAGGTGCAGAAAGCCGGAAGGTGTGGGAGCCAGGCGCGTCTTCACGGACGCACCTCGTTCCAGAGTTCGCGCGCCTCCAGCCGCAGGCTTCGCCGGGAGTGGGCCAGCAGATGCTCGTAGAGGAAGGCCTCGCACCCGCATTGCACCGCCACATCGTACCGGGCCGGACGCGTGCCCCGGCCCAGCCGCAGCAGGGCATCGTGGACATCCGGGTCCAAACGGGCAAGGCGCGAACCTTGGGCGCACGGGTCGCAAAGGATCCCGCCGAAACTCGGGGAATGGCAAGGATTCACCGGAAGCATCTGCGTCTCACAGCGGGCGCAGGAATCGAGCCGGGGCGCCAAGCCCAGCTCCTGTCCGAGGATGGACAGGACGCGTGCCAAGCCCAACGCCGGATCGTGCCCGGCTTCCAGGCTTGCCAAGAAACTGATGGCCGCATCGAAGAGGTCTTCGTGGGCCAACGGATCGGTCAGGAAGAACTCAAGCGCTTCGAGCGCACAGAGCCCTGCCGAAAGCCGTGAGAGGTCCTTGCGCACGGTGGGCCAACCATGCAGGAGATGGGCCTGGGCAAGGGTATGAATCTCGCGACCGGCCTTGCGGGCGTACAAGGCCTCGACCAGGGAAAGCGGCTCCAAGGCACCGGCGAAGGGACTTCCCGGTCGACGCGCCCCGCGCGCCATCAGGGAAACGCGACCGTCCTCGCGGGAAAACCCATGCAGGATCCAGGACGTATCCCCGTAGGGGATGCGTCGCAGGATCAGGCAACGGGTCGCGACCTGCAAGATCAGCCCGGAGGCCACCCCATGTGGCGCCCACCCAAGAGATGGAAGTGCAGATGGGCCACGGTCTGCCCGCCATGGAAGCCGACATTGCTCACCAAGCGCCACCCTTGGGCAAGCCCGGCCTCGGTGGCGATCTTTTGCGCCGCAAGCATGATGGCAGCCAAGATCCCGGCATCCTCGGGAGCGATGCCGGCAAGCGACGGGATCGGCTTCACCGGGATGATCAGGACATGGAACGGGGCTTTGGGGTCGATGTCGTGGATGGCAAAGACCAGTTCATCCTCGTGCACGAAGCGCGCAGGAATCTCCCTGGCATGGATCTTCTGGAACAGGGTCCGTTCAGTCATGAACAACAAGATAGACTCCAAGATCCTGTTTTGTGATTTCTGCCGTGTTGCACCCGGCAACTAGATTCCTTCCGTGAATCCTTCGCCGCTCTCTCTTCCGATCCATGGGGCCAGTCTCGGCACCGCGATCCTCGTGTGCGCATCCCTTGTCGCCCAAGCGGGAATCGTCCAGGATCTTCGCCTCCAGCACGAGAAGCTCGGAATCGTCGCAGCCCACGACTCCTTGCGCAAGCTCGGCCAGGAACCGGGGCAGGGCCTGCGCATCGCCGTCATCGACGACGGATTTTCGCTGCGTCACAAGGGGCTGTCCCGCCTGCAGAGCCAGGGGATCGTGGACAGTTGGGATTACCAACTCTCCTCCCCTTCGAGCTGGGACACCATCCCGCGCTTTTCGCACGGTTCCGCGACCTTGGGCGTGCTGGCCTCCACTTGGGATTCCCTTCCCGGCGTCATTCCGGCCGCCCGATGGATGCTCTATCGCAGCGAGGTGGGGGGCACGGAACGGCTTGACGAGGAACGGTGGCTGGCCCAAGCGATCGACCGAGCCACGGATTCGGGGGCATCGGTGATCTCGATCTCGCTGGGCTACCGGTTCTATTTCGAAGACTCTCCGAATTTCCCCTGGCGCAGCATGGACGGGGCCACGCACGCATCGAGCCTTGCGGCCACCCGCGCCGCTCGGCGCGGCGTGGTGGTGGTGGTGGCGATGGGGAACGACCACGACACCATCGAGGGCAGTCCCACTCTGGGCGCACCCGCGGATGCCGCGGACATCCTTTCGATCGGAGCGGTGGATGACGACGGAACGCCTTGCGGCTTCAGCTCCACCGGCCCCACCTCCGACGGACGGATCAAGCCCGACCTCGTGGGCTTCGGATGCCCGGTCCCGTTGGTGGACGCAAGCAGCGACACCGGGATGCTGGCCACCGGCGGAACCTCCTTCGCCACCCCGATGATCGCCGGAGTCGTGGCGCTCGCACGGCAGCTCCATCCCGAATGGAATCCGGCCCAGGTGATCGCCGCGCTCAAGGGCACGGCAAGCCAAGGCACTTCGCCCGACTCCAAGCGCGGCTGGGGACTTCCCGATCTGCGCAAGCTTCCGGCCTCACTGGGGATCGCCGATCGAAACCGGCATTCCCCCGTCTGGAGCCTGTCGCCCCATGGACAATTCTTGTCAAGTCATGCGTTGGAACAGGCGACCTTGGAGCTGTGGGACGTGGCAGGACGGAAATTGTCCTCGACCAGGATCGAAAGGCTTCCCGCAGGAAAAGCCCTTTCGCTGGGCCTCCTGCCGCGTGGACTTGTGGTGGCGCGACTGCAGTGCGGCACGGTCGCGCAGAGCCGCCGTCTGCTGATTCCCTGAAATCCGCCTGACCTCAGATCCTGACGCCAAGGAAGGCTCCCGGCCAGATGCGCAAGGTCGAGGTCGCATCCCAATGGATGTCGCGAGGCGGGGCGATGTACTTGTCGTCGCTCCTTGCCTCGCCGGATGCCAAGGCATTGGCCGATACGCCACCGTACACCTCCAGGTGCCGGAAGAACCTCCAGCCCGTGGCAAGGCGCAAGCTGGTGAGGTGATTGGCGTCCCAATCCATGCCATGACGACCGCGCCGGTCGTGGTCGCGATCGAAGTCCGCATCGCGCACCAAGGTGGTCGAAACGAGATCCAGGCTTCCTGAGGCCCTTT
>JBDKGV010000277.1:0-4362 GCA_039798005.1 Fibrobacterota bacterium | reverse complement strand
CCGATGGTGCGTGGCTCGCAGCCGTCGCATGCGCCACCGAGAACCGGTACAATTCCATCGCGGTGATGTACCTGAAAATGCTGTTCCCCTTTGCCAAAGCGCGCGACCTGTCATCGATCGCTCCTTCGAACACCTTGACGGCACAGCCGGAACCCGAGGTCCAGGCAGAAGAAGCGGCCATCGAGCCGCAGATCGCAATCGATCAGCCCTTGGAACTCGCACCCGCTCCGGAGAACGCACCGCTGCCATTGTCGGGCACCTTCCCCGAAGGCTGGGAGCGCGTCCTGAAGGAAGATTGCCTGGCCGCCTTGCGGCTTGACCAGAAGGGCGAGATTGCCAACCATGGAGCCGATCTTTCCGGATTGATCCCTCTGCTGCATTGGTTGGAGAAGGACTTGTTCTCCCGGACCCAGATGGGCCAACTTCACCATGCAGCCTTCGACGGCTCGGCCCGCATGCTCCATCATTGGGGTCGTGGCGGCGATCATTTGACCGCGCTTGTCGATGCAGGTCCTCAAGCCGCCGTCCTTGCCGCAAGGCTTGGCAAGGCGTTCCACGATTTGGCCGAGAACGACGCATGAGCATGGTCTCCATGATTTCGATGGAATGGACCGATGATCTCGATGTCCTGTGTGGATACCTCTCCCTTGTGGATGGAATCAACGGCGCGGCATTGCTCGGGACTGACGGCCTCCCTATCGGCCGAGGAGCGGACAGCCAGGAGGACTTCGACAAAGGAGCCCCTTGGATTCTCCAATCCCAGCTGGATGCCGAGGAATTTGCCCAAAATCACGATTTGGAAATCCCGGACGAATATCATTCATTCACGTCATCGCGATTCTGGCTCTGCCGTCGCATCGGGTCAAGCTATCTTGTTGTGCATGGAACCCGTGGCAGTCTCGAACTGTTCCATGGGCGAATCGATCGCTGTGCCCAGATGATCTTACAGGCTCTCAAGCAAAGGAGGCTCGCCGAGTGAACATGCACGATGTGCTCGAGGGCGTCAATCGCACCAAAGGCGTGCTCGCCAGTGCCCTGGTGGGCGAAGATGGAATTTTGATCGCAGCAGAGGCTAGCGACCCGTCTCAAGCTGAACTTGTTTCTGCACTTGCCGCGTCCTTGGCTGATGCCGGACTCAAGCTTGCCCAAGCGTGTTCCGCCGGAGATGTGGGGCAGATTCTGCTGGAAGGCGACAATGGCAAGGTCTTGATGCAAAAGACCGCATTGGGTTGGCTGGTTGTTCTCACCGCTGCTTCCGTGAACGTGGGCTTGATCCGCGTCGAGATGAAGCAGGCTTCCCAGAAAATCGCCTGACCATGGCCTCGATCAACTACCACACCCGCGAAATCAGTTGCAAGATCGTCTATTACGGCCCCGGTCTCTCCGGCAAGACGACCAACCTTCAGATCATCCACAAGAAGGTGCCCAAGGACAGCAAAAGCGAAATGGTTTCGCTTGCAACGGAAACCGATCGCACCCTTTTCTTCGACTTCCTGCCGCTGGACCTCGGATCGATCAAGGGGTTTTCCACCAAGTTCCAGCTGTATACCGTCCCGGGTCAGGTGTATTACAACGCCACTCGCAAGTTGGTGCTGCGCGGTGTCGATGGCGTGGTTTTCGTCGCCGACTCCCAGCGTGACAAGATGCCGGAAAACCTTGAAAGCCTTCGGAATCTTGAAGAGAATCTGCGGGAATACGGGATCGAACTGAAGACGACCCCATTCATCCTTCAGTACAACAAGCGCGACTTGCCCAGCATCTTCACCGTCGATGAAATGCATGCGCAAATCAATGCCTATGGAGTCCCTGCCTTCGAGGCCCAGGCGCATCAGGGTGTCGGCGTCTTCACAACGTTGAAGGCGATCGGAAAAATCGTCATCGACACCTTCAATACGAAATATTCCGCCCGCCAAAGCTCAAGGCGACCGGACCCCACCCCGTCATCCATCGGCTCGATTCCCGCGGTCCCTGCGGCCCCCTCATTGGCACCCGCACCCATCGCGGCGATTCCTGTACCACCGCCGCCTGCACCGAGCCTGCAGATGCCGCCCCAGCAGCCGCCCCAGCCCGCATCAGGGTTTTCGGCTCCTGCCGCAAGGCCAATGGTCCCTCCGGCGCCACTCCCCCGCCAGCAGCCAGCCCCTCAAGGCTATGCGCCGGCCCCCACGCCGATCCAAGGCTATGCTCCGCCACCGGCGGTGCCATTTCAGCCGCCAGCCCCTCAAGGCTTGGCCCAACCTCCGGCAGCGCCGTCTCCTGTTGGTGCACCACCGGCATTTCAAAATTTTGTGCCACCCCCGGCGATTCCGTCTCAAAGCCAACCAAACGCCATGGGCGCTGCCCAAGGCTTTTCTCCACCGCCGGCGATCCAGCCCCAGGGCTTTGCATCACCCACTGCGGCTCAGGGCTTTGCACCACCGCCCGTGGCGCAACCACAAGGCTTCGTTCCCGTGCAGGCCGTGGCGCCTCAAGCCCCAGCCCCGATTCAGGGATTTTCTCCCCCCGTCGCAAGCCCAAGCCAAGTTCCTGCATCGGCTCAAACCGTTGGCTTGCAGGCGGCCTTGATTTCTGACTACGGCATGGACAACCCCATTGCAAGGCCGGTTCCGCCTCAAGCACCCATTGTGACGGACAGCTTTGCGCCCCCTGCACAGCCCCCCGCCGCAGTTCCCGCCCCGGGCCTGCAAAGTGGCTTTTTCCAACCAACGCCGCCCGCGCCCATCTCTCCACCACTTGGTACCAATTCCCCTCAACGCAAAGAGCGTCTGGATGGCACCATGGACCCCCGCGATCTCGATGCCGAGATCGCTCGAATGGAACGTGAAATCCTCGGGCAACCTCAGGCGGCACCGCCTCAGCCCTTGCCTCAGCCTCCCGTTGCCGCCAAGCCGGTCGGCATCCAGACCAATCCGAATGTCAACCCCAACATGGACACTGACCCGGCATTCTCGGATGCATTCTTGAGTTTGGACGAGATCCGTCAGTTCCAGCAGTCCCCACAGGACTACCCCACCCAGCGTCTGCCCATGAATCCGGGCAACGCGAATCCCTGAATAACCAATGGGCAACTTCATTCTCTACAAGGAAGACATCGATCGCCTGAACAAGGTGATGGCGAGACTTCTGGCGTCGGCAAGCGCAACTTTCGTACTTCTGGTGCACAAGGACGGCAATCTGCTGACCCACCAAGGCTTCACAAGGGCTTTTGATACGACATCGCTTGCGGCCTTGGCGGCAGGTTCCTACGCCGCCACTCGAGCCATTGCCCAGTTGATCGGGGAGAGCGAGTTCACGGTCCTTTTCCACAAGGGAAAAACCGACAGCATCCATATCAGCCTTGTGGATGAAGACACCATCATGGTGCTGGTGTTCGATGACCGGACCAACCAAGGTCTGGTTCGAGTGGAATCTGAACGCGCAAGCGCTGACATCCGCACCGTGCTTGAAGACGTCCGCCACAACGAATTCACGGATCTGGAAACCGCGACCGGGTCCAAGCCTCAAGCGTCTTGACCGCATTTCTGGATGTCTGCCTCCTTTCGAGGCAAGCCCCCAGCTTCACCTACCAGTCCCCGCAAGCCTTGCCTGCGGGGACTTTGGTTCAGGTGCCTTTTCGCAATCAAACCTCCTGGGCCATCGTATGGGGGTCGGTCCCCGAACCGTCGTTCCCCACACGCGAGATCCTTTCCGCTCCGCTGGAAACCCCGTTGCTGCCTGCCGCCCAGATGGCGTTGGCTCATTGGATTGCCCAGTATTACCTGGCACCGCCCAGCACCGCCATCCGCCATCTGCTCCCCGGTGACGGAAGCACCGTCCTTGGCCTGATGGGCATCGGGCGAAAACGCAGCCTGAAGCATCGCGCCGAGCCGGAAATCGCCATCCATTCCTTGGAATTGAATCCGCGCCAGCAAGAAGCGACTTCAGTCCTGTCCAATGCCGTTCGCCAAGGAGGCTTTTCCCCATGGCTCCTGCGCGGCGTGACAGGCAGCGGAAAGACGGCAGTCTTTCTCGAATCAGCCCGTGCCGCCCTTGAACAGGGGAAAGGCATCCTGTATCTCGTTCCGGAAATCGGACTCACTCCACAGAGCGTGGAACGCATCCGTCAAACCCTTGGTTGCAAGGTCGCGCTTTTTCACAGCGGCCTTTCCATCGGTGAGCGCGCAAATGCGTGGCTTGCCGTTCGCAATGGCGAGACCAAAGTGGTTCTGGGAGCTCGTTCCGCACTTTTTGCCCCCCTTGCCGATCTAGGTTTGATTGTGATCGATGAGGAGCACGACAGCTCCTACAAGCAAGATGAAGCACCGCGCTTCCATGCCAGGGATGCGGCGGTATGGCTGGCGCGGCACCAGAAATGCCCCATCG
>JBDKGV010000276.1:0-4394 GCA_039798005.1 Fibrobacterota bacterium | reverse complement strand
CATGGACGCGGAGTTGAGCAACCTTCGCATGAACCTGGAAGCCAAGACCTCGGCGATCCGTGAAGCCTGCATCCGGGCCCGTGTCGGCATGCAAGGGTATTTCGGGCGCAACTCGAACCAGTACAGCCTGGCAGGAGGCACTCGACTCAAGGATCGTCGCTCCCCACGCCGCAACACAAGCCTGACTTCCAGCAATCCGGCCGGTTTCACCGCACAGTAAGACAGTACCCTTCTTGCAGGAAGAGTACTGTCTTGGGTAACACCTGCGGGAGAGGTCCGGGAAGTCGATCGAGTGTTGGACGCACGCAATATCGACCCCACCGCCACTTCTGCGGCATTTTTTGAATATAGGGCCATCGGGCGCCTCTGACCAGCAAACTCTGGTGGGATGGGGTGCCTGGGGCCCTTTTTTGTGGATACCTCTCCATTGCATTTTTCGGGGTGAGTGTGTGGGTGACCCGTCCCAGCCTAGAAGCCAAGGTGTCAGTGTGGTGGGCTGACAGTACGATTGATCATTGCAAGAGGCTTCAATGCCCTTCCCGGCGGCTACCGCAACGCCGATGGCGGCTTCGGGTACGCGGGCAGCCTCGCATACTTCTGGAGCTCCTCGGAGTACGATGCGTCTCGCGCCTAGTACCGCGGCGTCGACGAAGGCTACGAGACTCTGTACCGCAACTACTTCAACAAGGCATTCGGGTTCAGCGTCCGCTGCCTCAAGGATGGTCCCTGAACGAGGTCGAAGGGCTGAGGAGCCGGGCGTCACGCCCGTGCGACCGTCCGCCGACTCGCGATGCCGTGAGGATCGAAGGTGGTCATCGGATCTCGATGACGAATGCGCCGCCCGTCCCCCGATCGGTCGGGTGATCCTCCGCGTCTTATCTGCTCAGGTATTCCGGCGGTACGACGTCGACCAGCCACACCCCGTTTCTTGAGATGCCGAAGATGTGGCCCTCGCGGTGCATCCGGCCGCTGTCGACCTTCAGGACGACCGGTTTGCCATGTCTCATCCCGACCTTGGCGGCGGTTTCCTTCTCGTGGGAGAGGTGGACGTGTTGCCGCTTCATGCGGAGGATTCCCTCGCGCAGGATGGCTTCGACATTCGACTGCGATGTCCCGTGGAAGAGCATATCCGGAGGTGTGGCCGGGTCCAGTTCGAGGTCGACGGTGATCGAATGCCCTTGGACGGCTCGGATCCTCTCGTCGTCCAGGCTGATCTCGAAGCGCTTCTTTTCGTTGGTGGCCACGATTTCGAGGATCTCGTCGAGCGTGATTCCGCTGCCATGCAATCGGGACTTCTCGATCAGCTCATCGAGGCTGGCCCAACCGTGGGCATCCAAGGAAAGCGCGATGGTTTCCGGCGCGTGCCTCAGGACGAGGCTCAGGAACTTGCTCTTGGATACGAGGGTCTTGTCCATGAGTCGCTGCCTTCAGTCCTTGCGGCTCAAGGCCGGTGTCGTGCCGATCCCGTTCTCCTTGGCGCAGGCAAGCAGAGAAAGGAAGAATGGTGCAGAGATCTTCATGGGGCCTCGGGATGGATGACGCGATGACGCCTCAAAGATAACAGGGGTCTGAGTGCTAGGATTTCGCAGACGCCGTCTGCGAAATCCTAGGGGACTCCTGACCAATGGGCGCAGCCCGAGCTCCTGGCACTCCCCGGAATTGGGGTCCCCGTGTTGCGATCCAGATCGCGCGGGGTACGGCTGTGACCGCTTTCCTTGCAAGGTTGCTGATCGTAAGTGGTGGCACGACGCGCGAAGTAGTTGCGAAAATGCAGGGTCCCCAGGGATGCCATCCCTGGGTGGCGGTTCCCAGGGCCGCCAGTGGCTCTGGGCCCTGGTCTGGACCGGGAGGTCCAGAGCAACAGTTTCAAGAAAAGGCAGTCTTTTTGCCTTCTGGGTGGTAGCGGCTGGATTTGAATTGGACGAACAGCGCGAAGTCAAGCATCGCCTCAAGGAGATCGCTACGCCCGCAAGATGCTTGAACGGGATTGCTTGGCGTATCGTGACGGACGTGACGGGCGTCAATCCGGAGGATCTCGACTCGAAGGTTTGAGCGGCTCGCTTCGGCCTTCCCGCGATGTGACCGCGATCACATGCGCCGATGCGGCCCGGTTCGGCTTGAATACCTTTGCCCGGCATGAAGCCCCTCTCCCTGATCCTGCCACTTCTCCTGTCCGGGTTCTCCGTCGCCGGAGCGGATGACCTCACCGTGAACGTCGACCTGAGCGGGAACACGCAGCGCGAGGCGGGGCTGCACGTGATGCTGGGGATCGGGGAGCGCGACTGGGAACTGGCCTCGGGCGTGACCTCCACGATCGCACGCCTCAAGGACGGGCGGACTTACGGCTCGGTCCAACCCGTCTTTCCGATCGGCGGGGGCCTGACTGGACTGATCCTGGGTGCCGGAGCCGGGAGTTCGGGCAGCCTCATCGGCGGCGGCATCGGCTGGCTTGCCGGACAGATCCTGACAAATTCCGAGGCGCGCGTGGGAAGCGAGCACTTCTCGGTGTTCGGGGCGCACCAGCTGGACCTCTTCGTGCCGGGCTGGCATCCCCGCGAGAAGATCACCCTGGGCGTGGACGGCGGCTACGGCGTGCGGCTGCGGGCCGGTGCCTTCCGTTCCTTCAGCTCCATCGGCGATCTCGACGGCTTCGGGTTCGAGGGGCGTATCCTTGTCCCGTTGCGATGAGATGTCCGGGGAGCGGGATGGAAACGAAAAACCCCACCGGTTCGGGTGGGGTTTCATTTTGCAAGAAGCTTCTTGAGGCTCAGGGAATCATGATGCGGCTTGACGCATCGACCTGATCACCCTTCACCCGCACGACGTACAGGCCTTTGGCCAGTGCATGCAGGCTGTACGTCTTCACGCCGGGGCCTTGCCTGTCCTTCGCGACCTGGTGGCCTTGGATGTCATGGATGGCAACGGAGGCTGCGCTGTTGGGGACGTCGATGCGGAGCATGCGGCCCTGCATGTTCATCTTCACGCCGGAGCGCGTTTGCCCGTTCTTAGGGGAGATGCCCACGGTGTAGCTTGCCCAACCGGGCATCTTGCTCAAGCCGATGATTCTGGGATCGCTCAAGTTCTTGGCCCAGACGGTGTTTGAGGTCTGGTTCAGGAAGCCGCTTGACCAGGTGTTGTACCAAGGCATCCACCAGGACCAGACCGCTCCGTCGGTCGCCATGCTGTCCACGTCCGGAATCGGTCCGTTCTCCGTCAAGGCCAGGATCTTCTTCGAGCCCATTGAGCTTGTGATCTTGCTGAAGTGGCTGATGCTGGACTTCTGGTCGCCCGCGTTGTTGTAGATGTCGACGCCGATGACGTCCACGTACTCGTCACCCGGGTACCAGGCCGGATTCAAGGCGGCATGGTCGTAGCCGATGGTCGGATCGCGTTCGATGTTCCACACCCAGATCAGGTTCTTGACGCCGTTCACGTTGACCATGCGGTCGAACACGAGTTTGTAAAGCGACTTGTAGCAAGTGCTCCCGCCGACACCCCACCAGAACCAGCCGCCCGCCGCTTCGTGGAGCGGGCGCCAGACGGCGGCGATGCCGGAATCCTGCAATTGCAGGAATTGCTTGGAGACCTTGTCGACATCCGCCATCAACGACTTGTATTCGGTGGATGCCGTGTTCGCTTCGGCACACGTGGCGTCGGTGAACGCCTTGGTGTAGTTGAAGCAGGTGTTTTCGTTCGAAGTGCCGCCGACGCCGTTCGTGCAGCCGGCATTGTTGAATCCCTTGGACTTCGTGTAGAAGACGGTATCTGCTCCCACTTTCCAATGCCAGGTGAAGGCGGGAATGCCGCCCAACTTCCAAAGTTGATTCGCCATCCGGAGGTTGTTGTCGGTGTAGCCCCGGAACCAGCCTTCGTCGGAATGCCCACCCGTGGCGAAGATCAAGTCGAATCCGCCCAGGGCCGGGTACTCCCCGGATTTTTCCTTGAAGAGGCGGATGTCCTCCTGCCCCAGAAAGGTGGTCAGCGAGTCGGCGACCTTGCAAGAATCCGTCGGGACGCACTTCTCGATGAGGCGCATGTTGCCGTAGTCGTAGTTGAAGGCGTTGTCCCCGATCATCATGCCGGCGATCGTCTTCTTTCCAAAATTCTTGGTCAAGAAATCCTTGATCTTGCTTGCAGAAGCGGTGGCACCTGGAACGACGGGCGCCGCATCGAGGGCGAAGACGGCCGAAGGATGCCGCTCGACCGTGAGGACGTCGAAATTCGCCGTGCCGCCACTGATGGTGATCGTGTTCTTTCCGGCGGTCAATTTGCCGCTGGCGGCAAGCGTGTAGGGGGTGAATGGGCTGGTGCTGCCGGGGGAATTGGTCAGGAACGACCCGATGGCGGTCGTGCCGCCGTTGATGAAGATGGAACTGTTGAACCAGTCGTATTGC
>JBDKGV010000275.1:0-4455 GCA_039798005.1 Fibrobacterota bacterium | reverse complement strand
CCACCAACACTTACGCGACCTCCTCCCTTGCCACCGGGGATGTCATCACCGTGCGGGCGGCAAGCGAGATGGGCGGCCTGGGCGCAAGCTCGAACGCCTTGACGATCGGGACCACGACCTCGGTTTCGACCCAAGGCCTTGGCCCGGTGCGCTACGGGTACGATTCGAAGACCCGGACCCTGCGGTTCTCGGGCGAGCTCTCGGGTCGCATGGACGTGAGCTTGCACCGCCTCGACGGCTCGCTTGTCCAGGAATGGACGCTGGAATCCGATCGACCCGGGAATGTCCATGAGATCAGCCTGCGCGGCTTGGCATCGGGGAGCTATGCCCTTCGCTACCGCAACGCAGGCGCCATGCACAGCGGCACCTTGGACCTGCGCTAAGGAGCCTCTCCCGTCAGCACTTCTCGCACGCGGAAAAATTCCGGGCGGCTTCCGGGCAGCTCTCCCAGGCATTGATCGCGCAGTTCCAGCAAGTCGTGGGCGGACGCCAGATCCTCGGAAGGCATCCGGGTCAGCAGGTCGTCCATCAGGCAGCCGAAGGCGCGCACCTCAAGCCTTTCGAGTCCCTCGACCACCTTCTCCGGATAGCCTCGCGTGATCCCGGCGGCGCCGAAATCGCCAAGCAAGGCATGCCCTTGAGCATCGACCAGGATGTTGTGGGCATAGAGATCGCCGTGGCACAGCCCCGCCTTGTGCAGGTGGGTCAGCAGGTCGGCGATGCCGGCAAGGATGCGGCGCACCGTGCCAAGCGGGAACTCGGTTCCCTCCGGATAGGTGTCCCGGGTGCAGGTGACGTAGCTGGGAGGTCCGCCGAGGTTGGCGTAGTGCGGAGGGATCAATCCAAGCACGAGCCCCTTGGTCCCGGAGGGGTGGCCAGTCAGTCGCCCGATCAGGGGGACGAGGTTCGGGTGGCGTCCGGCGGCAAGGCAGGCGGCCATTTCTTCCGCGGGCAGGCCGTCGCTGGTCATCTCCCCCTTGAAGAGCTTGAGCGCCGCCTCGGAGTCTTTGACGGATTCTGTCAAATCCCCCTTGATGCGAACCTTCGAGATCACCCCCGAGGCTCCCTGCCCCAGCACTTCCCCGACTTCGAGGTGCGCCCAGTCCACGGCCTTGCCTTGGTCGGGTTCCGGAACGGCGGGGCAGCAGGGGTTGCCGGAGAGCGCCAGCCACGAAAGGCGCGGCAGGGAAAGCAGGAAGGCGGGGAACTCCTCGAGGCGATTGGCGGCCAAGCGGATCAGTTCCAGGTTGCGGCACTTCGACAGGCTGTGCGGCACGCAGCGAAGGCGATTTCCTGCAAGCATCAGCTTCTGCAGGCGCGGCAGGTCGCCCAAGGTGTCGGGCAGATCCTCAAGAATGTTGTCGGTGAGGATGAGCCAGCGCGTGCGCGGCGGCAGGCAGGTGGGGGAGAGCGTTGCGATGCGGTTGGACTTGAACCCGATCATCTCAAGATTTGGCAGGCGTGCCAGCACTTCGGGAACGTGCTCGAAGCGGTTCTTCGAGAGGAACAGGATCTTCAGGGCGCGCATCTGCTCGAAGGCATCGGGAAGGTCGGACAGTTCGTTCCCCGAGAGGTCCAGGACCTCAAGCGTATCGCCCAAAGCAAGCAACGCCTCGGGGATCTCAGCAAGCCCCGCGTTCAGGGAGAGCTCGCGGCAGCCCTTCAGGGCTCCACGGTGCAGGTCTTCAAGGAGCTTGGCGGCATCGGGCTTCACGGACATGGTTGGGCAAGGTAGCATCGGTGAGGTCTGCGACCGGATGGATGTCTACACTCATGGTTCAGTTCCCCGCGAGCTTGACGATGTTTTTCAGGGGGTCGGACACCGATCCCGGCAGGGCCGCCTTCAGCATCCACTGCGGGACCTTGAACGGCGGGGAGACCCGGCCCGTGGACGAGACCTCCACGCGCCCGGCTCCCAGATCGCGAAGGGTGTAGGTCACATCGTATTGGTTCATCCGCTTGGCGCCGGTGGTCTTCCAGCGGGTGGGCGTGGCGTGGAAGCTGAAGGTCGCAAGCAAGCCGGACCGGTCCTGGGCGTAGGTCATGCTGGTCACGCAATCGCTCTGGGGCAGGGGCCACGGGACCTTCATGCCGTAGTGGACGATCCATTCGTGATCGGAGACGGTCTCGACGATGCGGCTGCTCTCGTCGTCATGGATCAGTTTGTGGTTGGAGACGTCCAGAAGCACGGCGACGCATTTGGTGAAGCTGGCCTTGGCGGTGGTGATTGCCTTGTATTCGATGAGAGGGACCTCCTCGCCATCGGCGGTCTTCAGGCTCGATACCTTCGATTGGACGGTTGTGCTTCCATCCTTGCTGGTCTTGGTTTCCCATCCGCTCGCACGGGAGGGGATCACGGCCCCCAGAAGGATCGCTCCCGTCAGCAGGAGTCGGGCGGGAAATGCGGTGGGTGAGCCGACCGTGTCGGAGTCGCCACGCGGTGCGGCGCCTGAAGGAATCCACTTCCAAGCGGTCCATGCGATGGTCGCCGTGGTCAGGATCTCGATGGCGCTGAAGAAGATGTAATGCAGGGTGGGACCCGTCCCCATCCAGAACGAACCGATCTGCACCAGAGCCATGAAGATGCCGGCGCCGAAGTTGAGCCACCGGTTGGAGCGGTGCGCAAGCAGGCGCGAGACCACGATCATGGCCATCGGAATCTCCATCAGGATCCCTGCACCGAGAAGGAAGCCTTCGGTCATGGGGAGACCCGGAGGTCCCCCTTGGAGCAAGGCTCGCTGGAAGGTCGGGTCCATCAGCGAAAGCACGTCGCAGTACAGGTAGTTGGCCACGACGAAGATCCAGAGCATCGAGAGCTTGAGCCGGATTTTGTCAGGATTTGTCAGAAGATCCATTGGGGTGTCCTTTCAGAGAGGGAGGGAAGGAGGGTGGTGGAGGCGAATGCCCATCCAGGTGAACCAGACGAGGCTTGTGAGGACATAGACCCCGACCGCGGGCACGAAGAGCGCCGGAACCACGCTCAGGATGCCGGATGCCCCGGCGACGATTCCCGTCCAGGCGTGTCCAGGGTGCATGGCGCGGGTGCGCAGGGCGGGAAGGCTCAGGCAGAGCATCCAGAGTCCCCCGGGGATCTCGGCGGTGCATCCCAAGCCTTCGTGGACGACCTCCACGATGCGCATCAGGGCCGTTGCGCCGGAGGGGTCGCGGGGAAACAGTTCCGCCACGGCTCCCAGTCCCACATGGAAGACAAGGCCGCTTGCGATCAGGAGGGTCGACCAGATCAGGGCAAAGACGGTGGCGATCCGCGTCATGCCGGGGGCGCTCCCGGAGAAGCGATCACA
This sequence comes from Fibrobacterota bacterium, assembly GCA_039798005.1. GTDB lineage: Bacteria > Fibrobacterota > Fibrobacteria > UBA5070 > UBA5070 > JBDKGV01. Next base: position 1,153 of record JBDKGV010000275.1, on the reverse strand, counting down.
GGCGGCCAGCGCCACGACCGGCACGAGGCATCCGAACAGGACGTAGAGGCTCAGGATGAAGGCCGACATCGCCCCTTGGTTCTGGACCTGGAAGCGCGTCCGTTCCACCGGGTCGACAATTCCTGTCGTATTCAGGAGGGTCGTGCTCAGGACGATGCCTGCGACGTAGAGGAGGGCGAGAATGGGCGCAGCGAATGCGCCCCATTTCCGGAGAGTCATGGTTCGGGTTTCCTTGCGGTGAGCGGGGGGTGGGCGCGACGGTTCCGTGGTCCAGGATCGGTGGAGATCGGACCTCAGGGTTCGTGGGACGGGTGGACGGACTATTCGATCGGGGGCGTGGTTGGGTCGTATTCCAGCAGGTCGCCCGGCTGGCAGTTCAGTTCGCGGCAGATGGCCTCAAGCGTCCCGATGCGCACCGCCTTGGCCTTTCCCGTCTTGAGGATGGATAGGTTGGCGTCGGTGATGCCGATGCGGCGTGCCAGCTCGTTGAGCGGCATCTTGCGGTCGGCCATCATGCGATCGAGTCGGAAGACGATTCCCATGCCTTGGCTTCAGACGGTCAGGTCGTGCTCTTCTTGCAGAGCCGTACCGTTCTTGAGGATCTCGCAGACAAGCAGCAGGATCAGGCTCATCAAGAGCGCCCCGAAGTTGAAGGTCGCAAGCGAAAAGCCGATCACAAGCTTGCTGAGCGTGGACAGGTTGGCGGCGTTGTCGCGGGTGAAGATCGCATTGTGACGGAAATTGTCAAACAAGGATCGCGACCGGCTCAGGATCTTCAAGAGCAGGATCGTGATCAGGGTCAGGTAGGGGAAGACCAGCGCCTTCACATACCATGGATAAGCCACGAATTCGCGCCACTCATGATCGTTTTTCGCAGAGTCGCAAACCAGCGTGGATGCCTTGCCTCCGATCTCGGGAAAGGCGGCGATGGCCAGGAACACCATGAGCGTCACCGATCCGACGATGGTCGCGTACCAAGAGGCCTGAAGGATCCGATGGATCCAAGCCGAGAGCGATTTTTCACCGAAGTAGCGCATGGGGCTAATCTCCAAGAGTGTTGTTCTTTCCAAAGAATACGGCGCAGGAATCTGAAAAGCAAGAAGAAATTATCGTAAAACAATAAATAATTGTTGTTTTGTGAAGGTTTGCCGAG
>JBDKGV010000274.1:0-4486 GCA_039798005.1 Fibrobacterota bacterium | reverse complement strand
CCGTCGACACCAGCCTGCGCTGGCGCGAGGAGATCGGCTTCGACTTCAGCGTCCATCCACTGCAGATGCGCCCTTCCGATCCTCCCGACAATTTCCGGCCCGGCAATCATGCCATCCTGGAGCTCAAATGCGACCGCGCCTCGGTGCCGATGTGGATGCTCGACCTGATCCGCCTGCTGGAACTCGAACGGGACGGATACAGCAAGTACCTCGCGGCCATGCGGGAAAGCCAATTGCTGCCTTCGATCCGGGGCGCCCGGTGGTAGCCGCCTCTCGCCTCCCTTGCGCGCTCGTGCTCCTGGCCCTCCGGACCGCATGCGCTTGGCAGACCGACATCGACTATTCCTTGCGCGGGGCCCCACCGGCCCGCAGCGCAAGCCACCCCGACGCGGTCATCAGCCTTGACAGCGGCAAAACCTCCGGCAAATGGCTTCCAAGCGCGGTCCCGATCTTGGAAGGCGGCTTTTCCGGGCTGTGGAAGGACCCGGCCGACCCGTCGGGCCATACATTCCTCTCGGTCACCGAGCGCGGGCCGGTCGCCTCGTGGGGCGGCAGCGGACTGGCCTTCCCCATGCCGGACTACCACCAGAAACTGGTGCGCCTGCGCGTCCAAGGCGACAGCCTCGCCCTGATCTCGCTCGACTCGCTGCGCACCGGGGACGGCCAATGGACCACAGGTCTTCCTTCCCCGGACGCCGCCGTTCCGGACACCGCCTACGCGATGCTGGACGGAAGCGTCATGGTCGACGCCTCCCGTAAGCTCCCTGTCGACACCAACGGCCATGATTTCGAGGGAATCGCCGGGGATGGAAAGGGAATGCTCTGGATCTCCGACGAGCAGGGTCCGTCCCTGTTGCAGGTCGATGCCTCCTCATCGACCTTGAAGCGCCGCTGGTCCCGAGGGCAGGGGATCCCGGCCGTGTTCGGACACGCGCGCAACAACCGCGGCTTCGAAGCGCTGGCCGTGACGCCTGCGGGCAGGGTGGTCGCCATGCTGCAGAGTCCAATGACAAATCCCGACAAATTGAAGAAGGACTCCACCCGGCTCGTCCGCATCCTCGAACTCGATCCCCGATCGGGAAGCACCCGCCAATTCGCCTTCCTTGTCGACCTGAAGGGCGGTCGGCGCCCGGCCGGCGACGTGCGCATCTCCGACCTGTGCGCCCTGTCGGACTCGACCTTCCTCGCCTTGGAAACCGGCGAGACCCAGGACGGCACGGCACATGTCGACCTGGTGCATTTCACCATTTCCGCCAGCAGCACGGACATCTCCCTCCTTGGCGGCGACGATGCCGCCGGACTGCTCAAGCCGGTGAACGGCAAGTCCCGCACCATCGAGCAACTCGCCGGCATCCACGACACCACGATCCTGGCCAGTGCCGGCATCCGGCCTGTCGTGCGGACCACGGTGATTGCCGAGCTCCTGCAGACCACGCGCTGGACCCACCTCAAGCCCGAAGGCCTTGCCCTGATCGACGATTCCACCGTCGCCCTGATCAACGACAACGATTTCGGGGCCAATGCCAAGGATGACGACGGGATGCTGCATCAGCTCTCGGCCGAACGCACCCGGACCCGCATCCAATACCTGCGTTGGAGAATGCCGGTCACCTCGGCGATCCGCTCCGGGTCCCGCAAGGCGACTTGGAAGGCCAAGGGCGGCAAGCACGGCATCGAACTGGAAAGCCGCTCCGCAGGTGGTCCATGGCGCCTCACCCGCCCGGATGGACATCTGCTCGCGCATGTTCCCGCAAGCCCAGGGCCGCTCCATCGTTTCCTTGCCGTTTCCAGTCCGGGGATCGTGATCCTGCAGGACGGCACATCCTCCCAGACCCTTGGAGTCCTGCCATGAAAGGGTTGCTTGCCACCCTGCCCGTTTTTTTCCTTGCCTGCCAAGCCCAGGACCATCCGGCGCAGGTTTTGAATTTCCCCCTGTTGCCTCCCTTGGCGACGGATTCCGCAGCCCCCCGGGAAGGGGCTTGGTCGGGAATCGCCCGCGACCCGTCGGATCCGACCGGCAAGACCTTCTGGGCGGTGAACGATCGCGGCCTGAACATCCCGCTGGACGAGCCGGGCAAGGACGGAAAAGGCTTCCCCTTTCCCGGCTACCATCAGAAGCTGTTGCGGTTTCGCCTCGACGGCACCGGCATCAAGATCCTCTCGTTGGATTCCTTGGCCACCCAGGAGAGCCCCGCGCGCTTTACTGTCGGACTTCCCTCCACGCGCTTTCCCACCCGTGAGACCGCCCGCCGGTTCGACCTTCGGAACGGCCTTCCCGACACCGGGATCTTGGCCTCATCCCCCGATGGATTCGACTTCGAAGGACTGCGCCTCACCGCCACCCACGGCTACCTGTGCGACGAATACGGCCCTTCCCTGATCGAATTCGACAGGAAGGCCATGCGGATCTCCCGGCAATGGTCCCCTGGCGACGGACTGCCTGCCGTCCTTGCCACCCGGCGTCCCAACCACGGCTTCGAGGGGATCGCCCTCACGCCTTCCGGCAAGATCGCAGGACTGATGCAATCGCCCTTGTGGAACTGGATCGGCAAGCCTCGGGACACCAAGGATTCCCGCATCGTGCGCTTGGTGGTCCTGGACCCGAAATCGGGAACCGTCCGGGAATTTGCCGTCCTGTCTCAAGAACGCAGGAAAGGCCGGCAGGTGAAGATGGGCGATCTGGTCGCCTTGGACGAGAATCGCTTCCTTGCCATCGAACACGGGAAGGACACCGATGGCACCGAATCCGCCGATCTTTGGATCCTGGACATCACCGCAGCCACGGATGTCACTTCCCCCGCTCCCCAAGGCAGGCTTTTCCATCGGAACAAACGCACCTTGGAGGAGCTGATGGATGCGGACGGCCTTGCCAAGGAAGGCATCCAGCCCGTCAAGAAGACGCTGGCACGGGGAGATCTTCACAAGATCCCGCAGTGGGACATGGCCAAGCCCGAGGGATTGGAAGTTCTCGACGACACCACCGCGATCCTGGTCAATGACAACGACTTCGGACTGGGCGGCACCCCTTCGCGCCTGCTGATCCTGCCCGTCCCATCCCTCCGCCGCTGAGTCCCCGTTCCCGCGAATCCTTGAATTTCTCGTGCGCCTGCATGTTCCCTCTTGGCATCCCCCTCCATCAATATGGTAGGATGATGGCATGAAACGACCCGTTCTGGGAATCTTGGTCAACATCAACTCCGTTCTGGACAGCTACCAGCTGACCATCTGGAAGGGCGTACGCGACGCGGCCAGGGAAGCCGGCGTCCGTCTCGTGTCCTTTTCCGGGGGCGTCCTGGACTCCCCGTACGGATTTGAAAGCCAGAACAACATCATCTACGAACTGGTCGGGCCGGAAAATGTCGATGCCGTCATCTCGCTGACCGCATCGATCTGCAACTACACCGGAGAGAACGGCATCGAGCGCATCTGCACTCGCGCAGGCGAGCGCCCGCTCGTCCACTTGGGTGCCATGGCGCGGATGGGTTCGAGCATCCTGACCGACAACACCTTGGGGATCCAGGAGGCGATCGACCATCTGGTGCTGGTGCACGGACGCCGGCGGATCGTCCATATCCGCGGCACCGAGGAGAATACCGAAGCCAATGAACGGATGGAGGCCTACCGGACCGCCTTGGAACGGCATGGAATCCCCTTCGACCCCAGCCTTGTGATTCCCGGTGACTTCCGGCGCGATCGTGGCCGGGAAGCCATCGCCACCTTGCTTGACATTCGAAAGGTGGAATTCGACGCCATCCTTTCGGCCAACGACGCCATGGCTCTGGGAGCCCTGGATGCCCTGAATGCCCGCGGCATCAATGTGCCCCGCCAGGTTTCCCTGGTCGGATTCGACGATCTGGAAGAGTCGGGACACTCCAGCCCTCCCCTCACCACCCTGAGGCAACCGCTCTTCCATCAAGGGCGGCGCGCCGTGGAGATCGCCTTGGCCTTGGCAAGGGGCGACACGGCCCCGGGCCGAGAGATCCTGCCGTCTCAACTGGTCGTCAGGCAGTCCTGCGGATGCCGGGAATCCGCCGTCATGCGAGGCGGGCTGGATACGCCGCTCACCCTCGTTCAGGCCCAGGCGGAGCTCGAAGAGCACTTGGTCAGTACCGGGAAGCTCTCCGAAACCAAGGCGCGATCGATCGCAACCCAGCTCATGAACCTGCGCGACCTGGAGACGGACGCGTTCCTGGACCAGCTGGATGCCTGGTTCCGCGACACCCTTCCCTCGGACATCAGCCCGGAAAACTGGTGCCACTGCCTGCTCATCCTGCGTCGCAGTCTCGCCCCGCAGGAGCAGGCACGCCAGGAGGTCCGCTACCATCAGGCGCTGATCGCGGCCTGCACCTGCAACGACAGGAAGCAATCAGCCACCCGCCGCACCTTGAACAACCAGACCCACGAACAGCGCACCACGGGCCAGCGCCTGCTCTCGACCTTGGACCTGCAGGAACTGGTGCGGCTGGTCAATTCCGAGTTCCGATCG
>JBDKGV010000273.1:0-4501 GCA_039798005.1 Fibrobacterota bacterium | reverse complement strand
GATCGGAAATCGTGAGCAATCCCGCCGTGGCCAAGATCATTCAAGCTCAAAGACAGGCGGCCCTTGAAAGTCGAGCGGCCTTTTGGGATTTGCGTGAAGCCATGGGAGGTGAAAATTCCATGGGAACTTGGGCTCGATGGGGTCTTGCTTCCGAAGATTATACGCACATCAGTCCAGGCGGTGGCCGTCGCTTGGGTAAGGCCTTTGCAAAGGCCTTTCTCAAGGCGTGGGAGGCGGAAAAATGACCCTTGGACTCATTTCCATCATGGCATCCGTTGTCGGATCGCCAATCGTGGGCCAAGATGATTTCGGTCGATTCCTGACCAAGGTCACGGCGACGCGCCAGGATTCCACATCCCAATTGCGGGTCTTTCAGATCGGAGACTCCCACCTGCAGGCGGGATTCTTCGGAGGAAGGATGCGCGATCGCTTCCAGAAGGTCTTTGGCAGTGCAGGCCGCGGTCTTGCCTTTCCGCACCGCACCGCAGGCAGCAACGGCGCCTTCGATCTGCGTTGGGGCACTCCGGATTCCTGGTCGGCCTCCAATGCGATCCGTCGTGAACCTGGCTTTGTCTGGGGCTTGGCGGGCTGGTCGATACGCAGCGAGGACTCGGTCGGCACCTTGAATTTCCGACTTGCAGCGACGGAAGGGGTCATCGATTCCTTTGCCCAGGTGACGATCCTTGGCCAGTTCAATGGGATCGAAATTTCCGATTCCACCCAGGCCTGGGTGAAGCGGGACAGCTCCAGCGTAAGTTTCACCGCCGCAAGATCGCAGCGGACGGATCGCTTTCAGTTGAAGGTGCATGGGGAGAAGTCCCGGATCGACGGCATCGTCCTGCAATCGGCCCGACCCGGGATTCTATGGAACGACGCCGGCGTGAACGGAATGTCCTGGTCCGATCTTCTCAAGCCATCGCTCCTGTGGAAGCAATTGCAGAGCTTGGGTCCCGACCTTGTGGTCCTGTCGCTTGGAACCAACGATGCCTGGTACCCCAAGTACGACGAATCGGCATTCAGGACCACGGCCAAGGAAGTTCTGCATCGAATTCGACTGGTTGCGCCAAGCTCAAGCATACTTCTCACGCTTCCGCCGGATCACGCCCTCAAGGCGGGTCGTCGCAAGACCGCACCCAATCCAAGACTGACCTCGGTCATCAAGATCTTGCGGGAATTGTGCGAGGGCGGGGCCGCAACCTGCGTGGATTTGCAGGAAATGATGGGTGGCGAGGGAAGTTGGAAGGAATGGACGGCAAATGGCCTGATGGCCAAGGATCATGTCCATTACGCGAAGGCTGGATACATCAAGCATGCTGATCTTGTTGCCGACGCCCTCCTTGCCCTTCCGGCGACGGAGACGTCAACCGATGTCAGCTCCGGCATTGCCAGGAAGCAGGAGATCGACCCCCAGGAAACGATCCGCTTTCTGGTGAGCCAGGACTCCTTGATCGCCGCCACCACCTGGGCCGAACCCAAGAAGGTCGAGCCGGTTGAGACGGTTGCCAAGGTCGTGGAGAAAAAATCCGCGAGCAAGTCGAAGACCGTCAAGAAGTCTTCCGACAAGTCCAAGGCGGTGAAGAAGGGCAAGAGCACCAAGGACAGGAAAGTCGCCAAGAAGAAGGCGCCTGTGAAGAAGAAGATCGTCAAACGAACGGGGAAGAAGCGCTGATGCCGGATTGGATTCTTCGGCTGGGACAGATCCTGTCCTACGAACAAGGAAATCCCCTGATCTTTCCCACCGGTCTCTTCTTCTGGCTCTTCCTCGGGTTTGCGCTTCTGCATGCCACCACGCGCAAGGTATGGGCGGTCCGCAAATGGCTGTTCATCGCCTTCTCCCTGTACTTCTACTACAAGTGCAGCGGCGTGTTCCTGGCTCTCCTCTTGGGGACCTCGGTGGTGGACTACTGGCTGGCGCGCTGGACAAGCGCTACGCAGAAGAAAGCTTGGCGGGCAACCTTCTTGATCTTGAGCCTGGTCTCCAACCTGGGAGTCTTGGCATGGTTCAAGTATGCCAACTTCCTGATGGGTTCGGTCTGGGCTCCGCTCTCCGGCCACCCGTTCACGGCCATGGACATCGTCCTGCCGGTGGGAATCTCCTTCTACACCTTCCAGTCGCTGTCCTACACGATCGACGTGTGGCGACGCGAGATCGAACCGTTGAAGGACTACTCGGAGTTCCTGTTCTTCGTCTCGTTCTTCCCGCAACTGGTGGCGGGTCCCATCGTCCGGGCCAAGCAGTTCTTGCCGCAGATCAAGGAGAATCATCTCCCCGATGCCTCGGAAAGGGCCGAAGGTTGGCGTCGTATTCTAGGCGGGCTGCTGAAGAAGGCCGTAATTGCGGACTACTTGGCGGCCAATCTCGTGGATCGGGTCTTCGCCTCGCCACTGCAGCACACCGGTGCTGAATGCTTGATGGCAGCCTATGGCTATACGCTTCAGATCTATTGCGACTTCTCCGGGTATTCCGACATGGCGATCGGAATCGCTCTCCTCTTGGGATTTCGATTGCCACAGAACTTCGACCGCCCTTACCAGTCGGCCAGCCTCACCGAGTTCTGGCGGCGCTGGCACATCAGCCTGTCGACATGGTTGCGCGATTACCTCTACATTCCTTTGGGTGGCAATCGCAAGGGCAATGGCAGAACCTATCTGAACCTTGCCACGACGATGATCTTGGGCGGACTTTGGCATGGAGCCAATTGGAAGTTCGTCCTGTGGGGCGCCATGCACGGCGTGGGGCTTGCGATCGAAAAGGCGATCGGATGGCCCAAGCGGGTGGAAAATTCGATGGCACTGCGGATCGTCGGATTCCTTGTGACCTTCCACTTCGTGGTGCTGTGCTGGATCTTTTTCCGCGCCGATTCCATGACCACGGCGCTTGGGATGATCGGGCAGATCGGATCGAACTTCCACATCGAGATCGTGCCGCAGCTCCTTGAGGCCTGGCCGCTGGTGACCTTCCTCCTGACCCTTGGCTTTGCCGTGCACTTCCTGCCGCAGGCGATCAACGGGGAGATCGAAGGGTTGTTTCGCAAGGTGGGCTGGGTCGGCATGGGGCTTATGGTCGCCTTGACGATCTGGACGGTGGTTCAAGCCCGTACCTCCGAGATCCAGCCCTTCATCTACTTTCAGTTCTGAGGAGAATGTGCCATTCTCCTGAACGGGTCTGAACCCCCGAAGCTTGCTTCGTGATTTCAGACCCGTGGTTCTTCGCAAGACCGGCACCTCGCCGCTTGCCGCGAGGTGATTCATCGGGATCAGCGCAAGGTGGGGGGCACGGCAACGATGCTGCGCAGGCTTCCGGATTCCAGGATGGCCCAGCGCGGCTGACGGGAGGCGGGAACGGTCAGGTTTCCACTGGAAGTCAAGAGACCTTGCCGCAGGACCCGGATCCTTCCGGAGGCATCGGCGATCCGGATGGTCCCGCTTGCCGAACCGGGAAGGTTCCATGACAGGACGCTTCCCGACAGTCGCAGGATGGCCTGGCTGGAGACCAAAGGCGCGGTGATGCCATTTGGATTCGGATTTTCCAAGGAACGGGAAAGGGCCGAGAGCATGTAGATCGAGGCTCCTTGGATTCCGATGGTCGTTTCCATCGTCTGGAAGTCCGAGGAGTGGTCGAAGAAGACCACTTTTGAGGTGTTGAAAACCTCCTCGGCGGGATTTGCGGGGAGATCGAAGTACTGCACGAGATCGTCATGACTGGCCCGGTCGCCTGGCCCTTCGGACACGGCCCCGAGGGCAGGTTGCTTCGACAACGGGTAGATCTGTGAATAGATGTTCTTCACGGCCCTTGGATCGGCGGTGTCCATGAGGAAGGAGACGCCCCAGTTGTTGCGTCCGGTCATGTAGTCCCAGATGTCCCAAGCCATGCGGGAGAAGCTCGTGTCGAGAGCGGCATGGTGGATGGCATGGGCGGCGACTTGGGGATAGCCGTCAAAAGGGGCCCAGTACTGCTGCATGGGAATGCCCCATGGACGTCCGAGGCTGCGCGACCATTTGACAAATCCTGTCAATTCACCGCGAAGCACGGCGTCGGCGCCCGGATGGCCTTCGAGGCGGGAGGCGGCCATCAGGTTCCAGTCGCCCCAGCTTGCCCAGTAGGCCTGACCCGCTGAATCGATCCAGGAGTGCGCGTGCCGCAGCCAAACGGAATCGTTGGTGGTACGGAAGAGTTCGGCCGCCCCCAGGGCCATGTTGTCATGGAGGGTCTGGTCGCGGTAGAAGTCGTTGGTGGCATCGCGCAGGAAGAATTCCTGTCGAGGAACCGCAAGCATCCTTTCCATGATCCGTCGGGACAGGCGGGTGCAGGTGTCCGCAAGGGCTTCCTGACCCGGTTGCTTTGCAAAGGTCCTGGCGCCCAGGGCCAAGGCGGCGGCGGTAAGGCTCATGTGGGCGGGAGAAAGGGCGGAAAGCGCAGGCCGCTTGCCGTCCAAGGCATCATCTTCCGGAAGTCGGTTGCCTTGGTTGTGATCCCGGCTGTCGCCGACCTGGATGATGA
>JBDKGV010000272.1:0-4507 GCA_039798005.1 Fibrobacterota bacterium | reverse complement strand
ACGCTCTCGCTGCTCGAGGAGAAGGGCTTCCACGCCTTGGACTACCGCTGGTTCTGCGCCACGGCCCACTACCGCAAGTTCCTCACCTTCTCGTGGGAGAACATCAGTCAGGCCCGCGACGCGCACCGCGCCTTCCGCCGCCGGGTGAAGCCCCTCCTTGAGGCCCATGCGGCCTCCAAGGCGGCCTTGCTTGACGGACAGGAACTGTCAAAAGCCGCCGCCGCGTGGCAGAAGCAGTTCGAGGATGCGATCGGCAACGACATCAACCTTCCGAAGGTCCTTGGGATCGCTCACTCGCTCCTGAAGGCCGAGGACGTGACCGACGCCGAGAAGGGCCGCCTGATCCTCGATTGGGATCGCGTGGTGGGCGTGGAGATCGAGACCGAGATCCCGGAGCCCCCGAAGCGCGAGGCGGACGAGGCGCTGAAGGCTTGGATCGAGTCCAAGCTTGCCGAGCGCGCAGCGGCGCGCGAAACCAAGGACTGGGCCGGTTCGGATGCGATCCGCTTGGAGATGGCCGAGAAGGAGGTCCTGGTGCGGGACACCCCCGAAGGCCAGGTCTGGACCCTGATCTGAACGACATTTGACAGGATTTGTCATGTAATGGGCTCTCGCGACGCGGGGGCCTTTTTTTTGCATTGCATGCGGCTTTGCTTGGGACCTCCGGCCCCAAACCCCGGCCAAAGGGATGCCGCCATCCCTTTGGAAACCACCGCCAGGGGTTCCACCCCTTGGAACCCAACGAAGGGATCGCTGGCAGTGTATCGCAGTGGTCCGGGCAGCTTACGAAACCCGCTAGCGAAGGCGATGCGCCTTCGACGCAGGACCCACTGGCCGAAGCGGAGAGCAGCAGCGAGAAACCTCACACGCTTCCCTCCAGATTGTGCCATTGCGAAGAATTGCCCGTTGCGAAGCGAGGGCGCAGCCCGAGATCGAGCATTCCCCGGAATTGGGGTCCCCGTGTTGCGATCCTGATCGCGCGGGGCAAGCTGACGCAGATTCTCCACTGACCCCTTGACCGCAAGTGGTGGCACGACTCGCGAAGTGGCTGCGAAAATGCAGGGTCCCCAGGGATGCCATCCCTGGGTGGCGGTTCCCAGGGCCGCCAGTGGCCCTGGGCCCGGGTCTGGGCCGGGAGGGCCCAGAGCAACAGCCGCACGCCTGTGCAAACAAAGATCGTGGCGCAGGGCAGCGCACCTGCACAGCGATGCAGAGCGCAGCTCAAAACCTGTTCGTCGGGTCCGGGCCGGGAAGGCCCAGAGCAACAGCTGCACGCAGTGCCAATGATTTGGCTATTCTTCGAGGTTCGGAAAGGAACTTGGATGTACGGACCAAAGGATGCGGATGCACAGAAAATGTTCGAGGGCCTGCAAGCCCAAGTGCGTGCGCAGTACCGCCGCACGGCTTGGCGCGATCGCGTTTGGGCAGGTCTCTTCGGGATGCTGGTCGCGCCGCTTCCGGTCTACCTCATGGCAATCCCCGTCTTTCGGCTGACGGGCTTGGAAATCTCCTTGGATCTGCAAGTCACGGGATCGGGAGAATTGGGCGGTCGCGTCGGTATCGCGGGCATCCATTGGGGCCGGTTCCTGCTGAACTGGCTGGCTGTGGCTCTTCTCTTGGCGCGGTGGATCCATCCCAAGCTCGGCGCCTTGCGGATGAAGCGTCTCTGGGGCAACTGACCAGGCGATGGCACAAGCGCGTCCGCATGCCGGGAATTTCCCCAGCAACCGGCACGCAGTGCAAGAAGAGCGCCTTGCGGTGTATCTTCTGCGCCTATGCACGACGACTCGATGGAACGCTATGCCCGTCACCTGATCCTGCCGGAATTCCTGCACGGCGGCCAGGATCGACTGCGCACAAGTTCAGTTTTGGTGATCGGGGCCGGTGGACTGGGCTCCCCCGCCGCGCTCTACCTTGCCGCGGCCGGAGTGGGGACCATCGGGCTGTGCGACTTCGATCAGGTCGAGGTCTCGAATCTCCAACGCCAAGTACTGCACGCCACGCCGGACATCGGCCGCCCCAAGGTGGAATCGGCGCGCGACCACCTCGCCGCGCTCAACCCGAGCGTGAACTTCGTGCTGCATCCGCACCGGGCCGATGCATCGAACCTGCGTGAGATGGTGCGCGGCTACGACTTCGTGCTCGATTGCGCCGACGGCTTTCCCATCAAGTTCCTGATCAACGACGCGTGCGTGCTGGAGAACGTCGCCTTCTGCCATGCCGGAGTGCTGCGCTGGGAAGGCCAGATCCTGACCTGCCTGCCGTGGCGGTCGGCAAGCTACCGCTGCGTCTTCTCCGAACCGCCCCCACCCGAAGCCGTGCCCAGTTGCAGCCAAGCCGGCGTGTTCGGACCGCTGGTGGGCGTGTTGGGTACGCTCCAAGCCTCCGAGGCGATCAAATTCCTGATCGGTGTCGGGCAGGAGGTCGACAAGGGGGGCGCGGCCCGCCGCGTGTGCGGACGCGAGATCCATTCGGCCGACCCGGGAGAGCTTCTGGAAAACCGGCTTTGGGTGATGGATCTCCTGCACCTGCGCACCCGCATCGTGAAGGTCGCACGGCGTCCGGACTGGCCGGCCGGAACCCCACACCCTACGATCACCACGCTTGTCGAGGCGCCGTCAGGCGCCGTCTGCCCCCGACCGTAGCCCCGCCGCCCAGGCGCGTTGCCGCCTGGGTGGATTTTCGGGGACGGGACCCCGCAGCGGCACGCGAGGAGGCCCGATGAGCCGCCATGACAGGAATTGTCAAATTGGCGGGCGGCGAGCAGGGCGGAAAAATGGCCCTAGAAGTGACTCAGGAAGGGGATGTGGTAGGCGATGAAGGCCACGCCCGAGCCCAGCAGGTAGCCCATCACGACATCGGTGGCGTAGTGCACTCGCAAGTACACCCGCGAGAATCCCACCAGCACCGTGATCGGAAGCAGGTACGGCAGGAGCCAAGGATGGAGGTGGCCCAGGAAGAACGTCGTGGCGGCGTTGTTCATGGTGTGGCCGCTGGGAAAGGAGAACTGGTCGGGCGGTTCCTGCAAAGGCTCCAAACCTTGGCGCTCGAAGGGACGCGGCCGGTTGAACCGGTTCTTGAGGTACTTGTAGATCGCCACGCTCACCGCTCCGACCAGAAGGCCACGCCAAAGGGTGGCAAGTCCGATCCAGAGATCGGTCCTCCAGGTGATCACGGTGATCACGAAACCCCACAGCCAACCGTCGCCCAGCCAGGTGGCAAAGCGCATGATGGCCGTGTTGAAATTGTTCGCAGGTTGCTTCCACCATCGCAACAGTTTGTCTGTTTCGATGCGGGTGACCTTCTGGTTGAAGTTCTCGTCCACGCCACAAGTGTACCAAAGGATGCTGGCTGTCAGACAACACTTCCGTGATCCGGAACACATTCCGTCAGGCGATGACTTTGGAAAGCCCTGGAAAAACCTATTCTTGGATCCCAGTGGAGAGCAAACATCCAGAAGATTCGCATGGCATCAATGAAGATGTGCCATCGGTGCCGCAGTGCCTGACCGGGACGGTCAAGTTCGTCCTTGCCGCGATGCTTCTCGATCTGCCCCTTCATCTGGTGCGCACCTTCTGGGACGAACACCCGTTGCGTCGCGGACGCGACACCTTGGAAGGCAGCCAGCTCCTGCATTTCCTGTGGAAGGAGAACGAGTTCGTCTCGCTGGGCTATTACATCCATGTGCTCAACGAGCTGGAACCCTATCTGCTGCGCCACAGCATCTCCACTCAAGACCTTGTCGAGCGCAACCTTGTCGGACTCAACGCCGGCTCGCCGCTGCCCCCACGCATGGCCCTGAAGGTCTTGAGGCAGATCCTGCCCACCCTGCTTGGCACCCGCGATCCCCGGCACGCCTGCTTTGAGGCCCTTCCCTTGGCCAACAACAGCATCGCCCCCGGCACCCGCCTGTGGTCCATCCCCGGCACCGATCCCCGGCAAGGCTGGCACCGCCGCTGGATGATCCTGACCCACGGCAGCGGGTACTTGCGGACCATGCCTGCGATCGATCCGCATCTGTGGGTCGAGCCGGTCATTCGCCTGTTTCCCATGCGCTTGGGGCTTCCCGCGCTCGAGGAGGTGGATTGCTTCGGGGAAATGCGGCGTCTGGAGGAATTGCTGCCTCCCGAGGAGCTCGAGCGTCGCGGGACCCGCTGGTTCTCCCGGGGTGAGGAGATCGCCCACGAGGAGAATCTCCAGACCCTGTGCGAAGCGCGTGGTTTCGACGCCCTTGCCGAAGGTCTGCCCGACCTGCCCGTGCAGGTGGCCACCCGCGAATGGATCTGCCCGATCCGCCGCCGTGCGATCGTCAAGCCCGGCCGACTTTACGGGACCTCTGCCTACCTGATGCAGGTGAATTACCGCAAGCTGGACCTGCGATCCTTCCCCAACATCATGGGATGCCTGATCGACGAGGCCCTTTCCGACGGCGGGAGCGCCTGGAAGCGCGCCAACGAGCTCTTCGAGCAGTTGGTGGAGGATTTCGGGTCGACCCTGCGGTTCGTCT
>JBDKGV010000271.1:0-4511 GCA_039798005.1 Fibrobacterota bacterium | reverse complement strand
AAGGTCAACCCTACCTCGTCAACAAGCTGGCGGACATCTGCGTGGAAGAGTTCACACGCCGTGACCCGACCAAACCCATCACCGCCGACATGATCCTCCAAGCCAAGGAGAATCTCATCCAGGCCCGTACCACCCATCTGGACGCCTTGGCGGAGCGGCTCAAGACCCCTGAGGTCAAGCGTGTCGTGCAGACCATCATGACCGGCGGCATCGACCCCGAGATGGCCATGGAGCGCGGCTTCGAACTGTGCCTGGATCTGGGACTGGTCACCCTCGAAGGGGGCGTGGCCAGCATTGCCAACCCCATCTACCGGGAAGTGCTCCCCCGGGTCCTGAACTACGGGATGCAATTGGCCGTCCCCCCTGCCGAGTTCGTCTGGAAGCACCCCGATGGAACCTTGGACATGGATGCCCTGCTCAAGGAGTTCCAAAAGTTCTGGAAGCGCCATTCCGACACATGGGAGACCAAGGCCGACTACACCGAAGCCTTCCCGCATCTGCTGTTGATGGCCTTCCTCCAGCGCATCTTGAACGGTGGCGGACGCATCACCCGCGAGTATGCCGCGGGCCGGGGCCGCATGGACCTCTTCGTGGAGTTCGCGGGCCAAGGCTTTGTCATCGAGATCAAGCTGGTCCATCCCGGCGATGGACGGACCACCACCTTGGAAGAAGCCCTCACGCAGGTTTCGCGCTACCGCGCCACCGTAGGGGACCGGAACACCCCCACCTACATCGCGCTCTTCGACCGCACCCCGGCAGGCCGGAAGATGCCGTGGGAAGAACGCCTCACCTGGGACATCCTGCAGACTGAGACTGGCCCCGTTACCGTGGCGGGAGCCTAAGCGCGCTTCCGTTCGGGAACCTGTCGACTCCCACCGGAGTCACAGCGCGGGGAGCTCACGCCCGAAGGGTGGGAGAACCATGAACGGTGGGAAGGAGTCGACAAGCTCACGGGCGAACGGGGCTATTTGCGTCCAAGTCCTCGGGCTTCAAGCCGGTGATCTCCGTGATGAAGTCCCATTCGCAGTTGCGATCGAGCATCTTTTGAGCATCTTCCAAGGCCTTGGCTCGGATGCCCTTCTCAATGCCCTGCTCCATGCCTCTCTCAATTCCCTCTTGAATCCAGGATTCTGCTATGGTCACGGTTGATCCTTTCATATTCGGGTGAAGCAGTTGGATGAGTGCGTCCCGCAACCGGGTGTCGTTGGACTTGAATATATACTCCAAAAGCTGATGAAGGGTCCGTACCGACTCGTCGGGAGGCAAACCCCCAAGCTCCGGGGAAAGCCCCTTCGCCAACTCAAGCATGCCGGCATCGTCCTTGGCGGAGGTGTACTTCATCGTCGCCAAAGCCGTCTGTACCACGACATCTTGAAAGATCGTGCCCAAGTCGGCGGCGGAGGTCGTGAACAGGTCTTCGTACACCAGATCAAAGGACGGCACAAACCGGCGGAAGGAATCCGGCAGGCCTGCGAACGACTCGACAAAAGGGCGAACGTCCCAACGCCGCTCGCCTTGATGGATCAGGATCGGAATCACTACGCGCAGCGGGTCGCCGTCGGCCAGGTTCTGCTCCCAAATGCTCAGCATGTAACGCAATAGCTGCAAGTGCGGGGAGGCCGGCTCCCAGCTCTTGTGCTCAAGCAAAATCGCCACCATGGCCGGTGCGCCTTGCATTGGGCATCTGAATACCAAATCGGTGCAGGATTCCTTCAAGCTCTCGGAGACGTAGGAGGTTTGGTCCAGCTCCAAAGCGGACAGGTCCATCTGACAGGAGATGTCGGTCGGGAGCAAACCTTTGAGCAAATCTCGCGCATGGCGGACATTCGTGAAGATCGCCTTGAAGAATTCGTCGTGGGCAGACTTGGGGCGGGTGGGTGCCATGACCCTAATCTATCGCATCACGCTCAAATGAGCAGTGATTCTTTCGTGTTCTAGACCCCGTTCGTGCTGCCTGTCGACTCCCCCCACTATCACAATGCGCGAACCTCACCCTCCGACAGGGCGGACGGGGAGGGGCGCCCGCCGCCTGCGGCGGCGCCGGGCTGCCTGCCGGGCCAAGGTCCCGGGCAAAGCCGGCATCCCTGGCGCGGGCAAACCTCAGGTGCCCGCAAACCTCTTTCCCGATTCGCTCACGGTCCGTTCCCGGACCTTGACGGCAGGCTGCCCTTGGTAGATGCCCCAAGGTTCAAGGTCCTTGGTCGCCACTGAACCTGCGGCCAAAATGGCGCAATCCCCCAGCGTGACGCCAGGGCAAACCAGCGCCTGTGCGCCCACCCATGAGCCGCGCTTCATGACGATGGGTTGGGCCAGAAAATCGAAGGTCACCATGGAATAGTTGTGGTTCCCGGTCAGGAGCATCGCTCCTTGGGACAGGCAACAATCGCTTTCGATCGTGACCGGGGCCAAGTTGTCGATCCACGCCTTTTCGCCCAGCCAAACGTGATCGCCTACCGTCAGGAACCACGGATGCTTCACCGACAGATTGGGCTTGATCACCACCCCTTTGCCCACCTTTGCACCGAAGAGCCGCAACAGGATGGCCTTGCCCTCGCTCCAGACGAACAGAGGATTTTTCAGGACCAAGGCTTCACAGAAGATCCAGAGCAATCGCACCGGAAAGCTCCGGCCATGCGAGTACTTGTCGTTGCGAAAGCGCGAGAGATCGGGGTACAGCGGCTCCATGGATTACCTCTGGACTGGCCTGAAGGAAGGAATGGATCCCACGCTCAGGTCGATGGACATGTCACGCCTGCGATCTTCCACAGGTAGGCTTCCATGCGCGGGAGGATCGCCTTGTGCGAAAGGTTCTTTTCGGCGTAGATCCGCCCGGCCATTCCCAAGGCCTTGCGCGCCTCGGGGGACTCCAGCATCTCCACGATCGCCTTGGCAAAGGCGGCGCTGTCGCCGGGACGGACCGCCAACCCGCACTCCTTGACCGTGACGGCCAATTCGTCCTCCAAGTCACAAGTGGCGATCACGGGGCGCGCGGCCGAGAGAATTCCCGTCATCTTGGAGGGCATGACCAAGTCACCGACACCGGCCTTCTGGGGGACCAAGTGGATGTCACCCAAGGCAAGAAACTCGCTCATGCGCTCGGCGGGTTGGAGCGGCAGGAATCGCACATTGGCCAAGCCCTTGGCGCTTTCTTCCAGCCGGGACCGGATCGCCCCTTGACCTGCCAGCACAAAAAGAAGATCGGTGCGTTCTTGCAGGACCTTGGCGGCCTCGATGACGATGTCCAACCCCTGCTTTTCCCCCATGTTGCCCGAATAGAGCGCCACCGTGATCCCATCGGGGATGCCCAGCTCGGCGCGATAGGGCGAGGCATCCTGCATGGGGCGGATGAAGTCCAGATCCACCCAATTGGGGAAGATGGGGATGTCGTGCAGGCAACGGGTTTCCAGCTGCTTGCGCATGCCGTGTGAAATGGTGGAGATGGCCGAGCACTGTTCGTACAGCAAGGATTCCATGCTGCCAATGGCGTCGGTGACGAATTCCGGCAAGACCTTCAATCGGTTCGCCGCAGCAACCTCGAGATCCTGCACATGCATCCAGGTACGCGCCTTGGACAGGAGGGATGCCATCATCGCGATCGGCGACATGCTCAAACTGGGCTGGGCAAGCCACACCAGATCGAAATTGCGCGATTGGAACAAGGCGGGAAACAAGCTGGAAGTGGAAAGGGAGGCCAAATGCAACAGGCGTTTGACCCCACTGGGCCTTGAAGGCACATAGATGGGGCAGCGGATGACATTCATGCCATCAATGGATTCGCGGGCGTACTTCCAACTGCGGTGCGGCTCCTGCACCTTCCACCACGGATAGTAGGGAGGGGCACAGATGACGGTGACCTCATGCCCTGCCTGCGCGAAAAATCTGGCCATCTCGTAGGTGTAGTGGCCCACACCGGTTTCCTCGGCACCGAAATTCAGGACTGGCAACAGGATTCGCAAACCGGACCGACCGGAACTCAAGCAGCACGACGTTGCGTTGGCAACGGCCGCTGGCGAATGTTCACCAATTGTCAACATCGGCTTCGGAGCCTTCCTTGAATCGTCACGCTTTTTCAAGCCAATCGAGCATTTTCCAGTCCAAGTGCCACTTTATCACTGCGTTGAGCCCCATACCACCACTGATGTGGGCTGATGAACCAGATCGCGAAGTTCGTGCCAAGAAAATAGCAATGCGCCATCCCCAAGGCACCGACTGGCCCCAGGTTTTCTTCGGTACCACGCGACCGGTGTTGACGAGCAATGCCGAGGAAGAGAGGCATGGTTTCAGATCTTCCTGAATTCCTGGCCTTCAGGCACTGACCTTCCATTCGTTTTGCAGGAAAGTGCGCTGGGCGTCCGATCAATTGCACTTGCCGGTGCAACCCTTGTCGTGTGGCAATTTGACAAATTTTGGCTTATTTCGGAAGCAGCACGGAAAGGATTCCGGCGGCAAACTGCTCTTCCGTGAAGTTGCACGCCACCAAGGCGCGGCACTGCGTACCTCTTGTCTGGACT
>JBDKGV010000270.1:0-4523 GCA_039798005.1 Fibrobacterota bacterium | reverse complement strand
CCAAGGCGGATACTTGCCGCCCCATTTGTTGAAGTCCCAATCCACCACGGCCTTGTGGCCGGTGAGGGAGTCGTGGACGAAGATGGGGCCCGAGTCGCGCAGCCACGAGTCGTCGATGGCGATGTCGTGGAAGAATACGTTTGCCTCGCCCGCATAGCCGGTGCCCATGGCCGCAAGGGCGCGTGCGTGGTCGCCCGGGGAGCCGACCAGGAAGTGCACCTCCTCATCAAGGCACAGGGCCTTGGCCATCTGGGCGAAGGTGCGCTCCACGCGGGGCCGGATCTCCTCGGGCCAGGTGTCGCGGTTGGAGGGCCAGCCAAGCCAGGTGGCCTTGCGGGCGGCCCATTCGCCGGGTTGGCGCAGACGCCCCGGCTCGGGGAGAAGGCGAGGGTCGAGGATGCCGCGATAGTCGTGGACGGTGCTCATAAGTGGGAAGCAAGATAGAACCGTCGGGGAGCCTGGCATGGCGTGCCGGGTTGCGGCGGGATTTCAACGGATCGTGTAACCTTTGCGGCTTCCCCTGCGTCCAGACTTCATTCACGAACCAAGGAGACGCTCATGAACTGGAAGAATGCTGGCGGTGCCGATCGGATCATTCGCTTCGTGCTGGGAACCTCGGCGCTTGCGGTCGCCCTCTCGCCGATGCTTTACGGTGTGGCCCAAGTCGTCGCCTTCGCAGCCGGTGCCATTCTAGTGGCCACCGCTGTGCTGGGAAGCTGCCCGCTGTATCTCCCCTTCGGAATCCGCACCTGCAAGAAGGATTGACGATGTCCCTCCTGGAACGCTCCCGAAGTCACGGACGCCCTGTGGTCGTTCAGTTCCATGCCCCGTGGTGCGGCCCCTGCAAGGCGCTGTCGCCCCATGTCGACCGGATGGAGAGCGCCTACGCGGGAAGCGTGGACGTTTGGCGCATCGACGTGGATCAGGATCCGGCCGCCGCCCAGGAGATGGGCGTGCGCGGCGTGCCCACCCTGGTGGTGCTCAAGGATGGCCGGGAATTGTCGCGCGTCAGCGGCTTCCAGACTCCGGCGGCCTTGGAGAACCTGTTCGCCACGGCCCTTCCGGAGGCCGGTGAGCGACCCGATCCGGCTTGGGACGAGGCTCCGGTGCGGTCCGCCGGGATGGAACGCCTGCGGATTCCTGCGGCCATCCTCGGCTTTGGGCTGTTGTTCGCGTCCAACGCCCGGCCCTGGTTGCACGGGCTTTTCTGGGTCTCGATCCCACTGATCGTATGGGGCATGGCGAACTCCTGCCCGCTGTGCGCGGTGGGAACCCGCGGCATCGGGAAGCTGTTCCGCAGGGGCTGAGGCGACCCGCAACCGCGCGGCGACTCAAACCTTCTTGCGGACCGGAGCTTTTCTTGCGGGGGGAGCCGAGCAGTCGGGGCACAGGCCGATCAGGGTGACCTCGTGGGTCTCGACCACGAAGCCGTTGGGCAGTGTGTCTGAATGCACATGCAAAGGGCATACCAAGAAGTCGATCACCCTGGTGCAGGCGCGGCACTGGAAGTGATGGTGGTGCCCTCGGTCGGAGGGTTCCCAGCGCGACTCGCCTCCCGGCAGGACCACGGCGCGGATCTCCTTGGCCTCCTCCAAGAGCTTCAGGGTGCGGTAGACCGTGGCGATGCCCAAGGCCGGGAGCTCCGACTGGGCCGATCCGAGCAGTTCCTGCACCGACAGGGGCCCCGGGGCCTCGGCGATCAGGCGGCGGAGGATCTCCCTCTGGCGCGTGTTGCGCTGGATGCTGACGCTCATGGCATGCAAGATAGGCTCCGAAGGTGGTTCTCATTCGATGATAGGTGGTCGGTCGATTGGATTTATATGATATTGCATTATCAATATCATAATGTCCATTCAAGGAGACTCCATGAGCATCTGCAAGACATCACTCCTCGCCATCATTTCGGCCGGCCTCCTCTGGGGTTGCGGTTCCGAAGACTCGGTCACCGCCCCGGTCGAGGACCACGAGCACGAGAGCATCACCACGGTGCGCCTGCATGTGGTGAACCTGGCCGACAAGTCCGACAGCGTCACGGTGGCCTTCGTGGATTCCGACGGCGAAGGTGGCAAGGCCCCGGTCCAGCCCGATACGCTGCGCTTGCGCGCAGGAGCCAGCTACCAGGCCTCGGTGCAGTTCCTGGACGAGTCGAACCCGAAGGATGTCCATGACCTGAACGAGGAGATCGGCGGTGCGGAGTCGGATGACCACCGCATTTTCTGGACCGTCTCCGATTCCACGCAAATGACAGCCGTTCCCAGCGACCTCGATTCGAAGGGATTGACGCTCGGGCTCAAGTCCGTCGTCTCCGGCCTCAAGGCAGGAAAGGGTTCCCTGAACATCAACCTGCGCCATCTGCCCGGCATCAAGACCGCGACCTCGGGTCTCAAGGACGGAGAGACCGATGCGGACGTCGACTTCCCGGTGGCCTTGACGGCACCGTGATTCTTGCCCTGATTGCGCTCCTGTCGGCTCAAGGGGTGCCTGCGGAGGCCATTGAAAGTCAGCCCAGGTCGGATTCTGTCATGGTGGCGGATTCCCTGCCGCGGGCGGAGAGTGCAAGTCGGGACTCCTTGCCGCTGGCTCAAGTGGTGAAGGATTCCCGCACCATCGTGGTGAAGGGCCGCAGAAGGGCTGTCGCCTCGACGGGGCAGTCGCAGCGCAGTCTCGAGGGGGCGGAGCTGGTGACCCGGCGCGGAGGATCCTTGGGAGAGAGTCTGCAGGACGTCCCGGGGGTGACCCTGCTGCGGACGGGCTCGGTGGTCAAGCCGGTGGTCGGTGGACTCCATTCCCAGCGTTTGGTGGTGATCCAGGACGGGGTGCGGATCGAAGGCCAGTCCTGGGGTGCCGAGCACGCCCCGGAGACCGATCCGTTCCAGGCCGAGCGCCTGACCGTGGTGCTGGGCGGGGCTTCGGTGCGTTATGGAGCAGGGGCCATGGGCGGAGCGATCGTGGCGATGCCTGCGCCCTTTCCTCGGAGTGCGGGATGGAACGGGGATGCGCTTGTGACCGCGGCCTCGAACGGTCCTGTGCTGGGAACGGCCGCGCGCGTGGCGGGAATGCTGGAGAGTGTGCCGGGCCTTGCCGTGCGTGCCCAAGGCAGCTTCCGTCACGGCGGGGATCGCAGCAGTCCGGTGACGGTGCTTCCCAACACCGCCTTGGAAGAAGCCGGAGCGATGGCGGGGCTCGGGTGGCACCGCGACGCCTGGGGTGTTGAAATTTCGCACTCGATCTTTCATTCTCGACAAGGTTTGCTTGCGACCTCGCACATCGGAAACCTCACCGACTTGAGGACCGCGCTGGAACGGGGCGAGCCGCCCGACAGCTCGAGCTGGGAGTGGGACGTGGGGCGACCCAGCCAGCAGGTGGACCACGGACTCACCCGCCTGCACTTGCGTGCCGGGCTTCCGCTGGGCGTCTCGGCGGAACTCACCGCAGGGTGGCAGACGGACCGACGGCAGGAATGGGAAATGCACCGTCCGATCGACGCGGGACTTGCCGCGCTCGACGCGCCTTCCCTGGACTACGAGCTGCGCACCTCCTCCGGGGACCTGCTTTTCGCGGCCGGCCGCGAGGAGCGTCTGCGGGTCCAGTGGGGAGGCAGTGGCCTCTTTCAGGAAAACGAGTACTCGGGCCGCGCCTTCGTGCCCAACTACCGGGCACAAGGCAGTGGGGTCTTTCTCATGGGAAGCCGCGGGAATGCGCTTTGGGGCGCCGATGCAGGCTTGCGATGGGATGTGCATTCCTTGGATGTCTGGCGGCGCAAGAACGGCGAGATCCTGCACTGGGACGGCAATTGGAGCGCGCTTTCGGCCAGTGCCGGTGCCCGGTTGAATCCGTGGCAGGATGCCTGGACGTTCCGGTCCGCCCTGAGCACCGGGTGGCGTCCTCCTGCTGCCGTCGAGCTGTGGGCCGACGGACTCCACCACGGGGCCGCGAGCATCGAGAAGGGCGATTCCACCCTCGGAGCGGAGCGCTCGTTGACCGCCCAGGTCGGCGCAGACGGTTGCATCGGGCCGGTGACGGTGCAGGCGAGCCTCTGGTGGACTCGGGTCGAGGGCTACATCGGGCTGGTTCCCGTGCAGCCGGCCGTGCTCACGGTGCGCGGGGCCTTTCCGGCCTTCCGCTACCGGGCGACCACCGCGGATCTGCGGGGCCTGGATGCGGGGCTGGTCTGGCACGTGGCTCCATGGCTCGAGCCGGAGCTGCGGGGAGGATGGATGGCGACGAAGGATGCGAACGGCGATCCGCTTCCCTTCAGTCCGCCGATTCGGGTTGTGGCAAAGCTCTGGTGGATTCCGCAAGGCGCTTGGACGAAGGGGCGCGTGCGGCTGTCCCCAAGGCTGGACTGGCAGGCGCGCAGCGAGGCCTTCCCCGGCGACTACGCGGCGCCACCAGCTCAGGTGTTCCTGTGGGGCATGGAGCTTGTGGCCGAGCCGGGAGGCAAGGGTGGAGCTTGGACGATTGCGGTGACTGGACAGAATCTGTCGAACGAAACCTGGCGCGACCCGACCGACCGCCTGCGC
>JBDKGV010000269.1:0-4578 GCA_039798005.1 Fibrobacterota bacterium | reverse complement strand
AAGCTGTAGATCGGGTAGTACGAAGCCAGAATGATCGGGTGCCCACCCACGGAGCTCTGCCAACCGCCCAGCGAATTGCTGTCCGTATCGGCATCATCGACGCACATGGCCGAACCGAACAGGTAGACGGCACTGCGTCCGCCCGCACGGACGCGGCTGTCAGGAGCCCAGCCCATGGAGTCGCGGAAGTAGGTGAAATCCTTGTTCAAGCGCGCAAGCAACGGGGTGATGGATTTCTCCGTGACCACCGAGCGCTTGTTCTTCCCCCACTTGAACGTCCACCAATCGGAGCTCTGGGTCCCCACCACCCCGGCGCACTTGTCGTCCAGGTCCTTGGTGGGCATCGGGAAGGTCCCCATGCGCTCCTTGTAGTTGTAGTTGAGGCTTGGCGAGTAGGTCGGCCAGCTGTACGGATCGCCTTCGGCGGCCATGGCCAAGGTCCCCACGCCTGCGAACAAGGCTCCGAACATGATCGTTCGAACGGATTTCAAATGCATCACGACTCCTTTGGGTACGCGGAAACTCATGCCATGAATCTGATTCGGGTCCGGAATTCCGGCATCGCGATCGGCCAGATACCGTTGAGTACGCTTTTCAACAACGCAGCACGGGTCCAAGGGATCCCAAAGGCAAAAAGCCCCGCCATCCCTTTCCAGGAAGACGGGGCCGTGAAGCGCCCCGCAGCAGGCGCTGCGAGGCGGTTCCTTGGCCAGCGATCCCGGGTCGTCGCTGCGAGCTTCGAGGAACCGGACCCGAGGAGATCGACGATTTGACGGAATTTGTCAAATACAGGTCACGGACGCCAGGTGTAAGGTCCTTTCACCGTGACATCGGCGTTGTTCACGCCGTTCGTGGCGGCCTCGACCATGCCGGAATGATTTCCCGAGGACTTGGTCGTTCCGTCCCCGCGCATCTCCACGTCGCCGTAGATGTTGGCCGTGCCGGTGGCGCTCTGGCCGCCTTCAAAGAATCCCATCGGATAGAAGGTCGTGCGCACGGTGGCGTTGTCCTTCACTGTGAAGTTGTTGCCGTTCTCCATCCCGAGGACGGTGAGTCCGCCCACGATGCCGCCCGAGACCGTGCCGTTCACGATGATCGCCTGGTCCTCGATCCGCGCATTGCCCGTGACGCTGGCACCTGCCATGATCTTGGCGTAGGGTCCGACATACACGCTCGCAGGAGTGGAGGCCGGAGCGCAACCGCCGCCGTTGCTGTGGTTGACAAGACCGGTGGGGCAGGCATCCTTGGTACCGTTCTGGAATCCGGCGGGCCAGGCGTTGGCAAGCTCCACCATGTACGGGTAGCGGTAGATGGTGTTGTATTCCTGATCCCAGGTGATGGTGGTGAACTTGCTGGGCGTGGCCATCACGACCATGAACAGGGGCTCGCCCGCATTGACCTTGAAGGTGATCGCCCCGTCCGTGCCGCTTTGCATCTTGCTGTAGCGGGCGGTGGTGAATCCGGTATTGGTGGCCACCAGCCCCCAACGGAAGTCCGAGTTGGCGGCCGCCTGCACCACGCCGCGGAATTTGACGGAAACTGTCGTAGCTCCGGCTTCCGGATGGAGGCGCACCACGTTGTAGCCGAAGCGCTGCGGAGCCCCGTAGAAGGGCGACACGAAGCGCCGGTTGGTCTTCCAATTGGCATCCAGGGATTCCATGGGCATCAGGCGGCGCAGGCGCTCGGTGCGGTTGGTCGCCGCGACGTTTCCGTACGAGGCGCGGAAGGCCGCCCCGGACTTCTGATAATCCCACACCACGTTGTGCATGGCCCAGTCGCCGAAGAAGTCGTTGAGCTGCGCCACGGTCCAGCCGCGGCTCTTCTGGATGTTGGTGAACGGATCGGCGCCTGCGGTGGTCCACATCTCGTTCACGGCCGCCGGGCAATGCTTGTCCTTGAGGTATTCCATGAACTGCCAGTTGCAGTAGCGGTCGCGGGTCGATCCCAAATACACATGAGGAGCATTGGCCAGCATCTCTGAACAGTGGTTCTCATTGGCGTACTCGGGAAGCTGGTGGGGCGTGTAGTTGGCATGGCTCTCATGGATCCAGCCGCAGGTGTTGGACTGGTTGCAGCTCATGCCGCCCGCGGAGTTGTTGGCGGTCTGCCAAGAATGCGTGAACTCGTGCGTGAGGCCCCAATGGTCACTGAGTCCTCCCGTCCCGATCCACATGCCAACATGGGTCGCATCCCAGCCACCACCGGTGAGTCCCCAGTCGCTGTGGACATGGATGGCCGGCTTGATCTTCGTGGTGGACTTGCACCATGGCTCGGGCATGAAGAGGTTCGACTCGAACATGTTCTTCCAGACCGTATTCTCCAGTGTCGCAAGTGCCGAAGTGGCGGTCGCGTCGGAGATCGTCTCGTCGGAATAGATGGTGAAGTGGGCCGACTCCTTGATCAGCTTGAAGCCCGAGTGGTCGGGATCCGGCCCTCCCGCCTTCCAGGTGCCTTCCGTGCAGGCCACCTTGGTGCTCGTGCATCCGGTGGCCCATGTGGTGGTCGTCGTGCCTTGATCGACCGTGGAGCTGGCCGTATCGATGACGGTCACGATCCCGGTGGTATCGAACTTGCCCACAGCCAGTCGCGCCTTGACCGTCCCCTTGAGTGAAAAAACAAGCGTATCCACGGCAGCCGCAGATCGAGCCGCCAGGTTTCCCGCCAAGGCTCCGCCCTCCAAGGATTGCGCACTTGCAAGGGAGCGTCCATCCACCGAATTCCCGGCAAACCCCAGAACCAGACGTCCGTTTTTCACTTCCAAATGGCTCGCTCCGCCTCCATTGCCCATCGAGCGGGAAGAAATCCCGGTGGAAATCGCAAGGGACCATGCACCCTTGGCGTCGGTGGTGGCCGTTCCGTAGCCTGCCGTCCTGGCAAGGCTCACGCTCACTCCCGCAAGCGCCGTACCGGAAGGCAGGTTCACGGTTCCCGACAGGGCGGCTTGGGAGATTCCCGGCAAGGCCCCCAGCAACAGAAGCAGACGTTTCATGGCAGACCGACCTTCTTGGAATGTTCATCCGAGCTCTGGCACTGGACATCTTCCCATCGGAAAGCGTCCGTGTCACGACACCCGGTGAATATCCGGACAGCCACCCCCTTTTTGCGTCCCGATCCCGGCAATAGCGTTGAGTCGGTTTCTCAACACCGATTGCCCGGATTCACCACAAGCCTTGCCGCTAGACCGTCACGCGATTGGCGCACTCTCCCGTTTCCAGCACCAATCGAATGTTTTCCATGGTCGTTTCCGCGATGTTGTCCACCGCCTCCTTGGTGAAGAAGGCCTGGTGCGCGCTCATGAGCACACCGGGGAAGGCAAGCAGCCGCACGAAGGTGTCGTCCTGGATCACTTGGTCCGAAAGATCCTCGAAGAAGAGGTTCTGCTCCTCCTCGTACACGTCAAGCCCCAGGTACCCGACCTTGGCCGCCTTGAGCCCGTCGATCACCGCATCGGTATCGATCAGGGCCCCGCGGCTGGTGTTGATGATCATCACGCCCTTTTTCATCGTATCGATCGAGAAGCGGTTGATCATGTGAAACGTCTCTTGCGTCAGCGGGCAGTGCAGGCTGATGATATCGCTTTCCTCGTAGAGCCTTTGCAGCTCCACGTACTCGATGCCCGCATCCTTCATGGCTTGGCTGGGGAACTTGTCGTAGGCAAGCAACTTGCAGCCGAACCCCTGGAGCATGGTGGCCAGCACCTGCCCGATCTTGCCGGTGCCGATGATGCCGATGGTCTTGCCCCGCATATCAAATCCAAGCAGGCCGTCCAGCGAGAAGTTGCCCTCCTTCACCCGCGCCCACGAACGGTGGTAGCGGCGGTTGAGGCACAGCATCAGGCCCAGCGCATGCTCGGCCACCGCGTAGGGCGAATACGCCGGAACCCGCACCACCGGAATCTCCAATCGTGCCGCCGCCTTCAAATCGACGTTGTTGAATCCGGCGCAGCGCATGGCAACGCACTTCACCCCAAGCGCCGCGAGTCTCTCCATCACCGGGGCATCGAGCTTGTCGTTCACGAAGGCGCACACGACTTCGTGCCCGGCGGCAAGGGACACGGTTTCCAGGCCAAGCTTCGGCTCAAGCCAGGTGATCTCGGCACCAAAGCGCTCCGCCAAAGGCTCGAAGGCCTGCTGGACCCACGCCTTGGTGCTGAACATCGCGATCTTCATGAAAATCCCATTTCTCCGCACACGCTCCCGTTTCCTGCATGCGTGGACTGCGGACCTTCAACATACCAAGGCAGGCCCGATGCGATTTTGGGCGCCCCCCAACGCTGCGCGCGGGTCGGGCTGCCTGCCAAGCCTCGTCCGCCCAAACCATCCCGCGTAAAATCGTGTACGGGCGGATCTGAGATCCGCCCCTCCAACAGCATACGCGGCAACGCATCCGATTTTGGGCCTGCGGGGTCTTGGCCCATACGGGCGGCATCCCTGGCGCGGTCATGGTGCGAACTGCGGCACCCTCGAATTGAACTTCGTCTAAAACCCTGTCCGGAGTTCCACCAAAACCATCCATCCCAAAAGCGGCGGCAACAGCGACCAGACTTCCTTGCTCCAGCCGGTCTGGGCCTGAACCTCC
>JBDKGV010000268.1:0-4588 GCA_039798005.1 Fibrobacterota bacterium | reverse complement strand
TCCCGACAGGCCTCCAAGGCGGGAATGAGCCCTTGGAATCGAGATTTCGCAGCAAATGCGGGCGCGGTTTGCATTGCAGGTTTTCCCGATCCAGAGGCAGGGGGGCGAGTTTCGTCAGCGGTTCGGTGAAGTCCGGTTCAGATTCCATGCGGTTGTCCTGCTTGGACAACGGAAGTTTCCGCAAGCGTGGTGAACGAATCGCGGATTTCGGAAAATGTGGCGAGATTCGCGAAATTCGAGGATCCGGTTGGAGAACCAAAGGGAGTGCCGATGAGACAATTGATGAACATGAAGACCGTATTGCGCGCCGGGGCCGTCGTCTTGGCGGCATCCTGCCTGTCGAGCGCCGCCGATCTGCCCACGGCCAAGACGATCGCCGCCGAGATGGGTGCGGGTTGGAACATCGGCAATACGATGGAGGTCCCCAGCGACCCGACGGCTTGGGGCAATCCGTTGCCCACGCAGCAGCTCATCGATTCCGTCAAGGCCGCGGGCTTCAAGACCCTGCGCATCCCTTCGGCGTGGTACTCCCACTCCGACACCAACACCAATGTGATCAACCCGGCTTGGATGGCTCAGGTCAAGGCCGTGGTCGACTACGGCATCAAGTCCGGCCTGTATGTCGTGATCAACAGCCACTGGGACATGGGCTGGCTCGAGTCGCACATCGAGGTTGCCAGCAAGGACAAGGTGAACAAGCGCCAAGGCGCCTACTGGCGCCAGATCGCCACCGCCTTCAAGGACTACGACCATCATCTGCTCTTCGCCGGCGCCAACGAGCCCGGCCAGCAGGACGCCTACGGTACGGCTTGGGGTGCCGAGCGCATCGCCGTGCTGAACTCCTACCACCAGACCTTCATCGACACCGTGCGTGCCACGGGCGGCAACAACGCCACGCGCACCCTGATCGTCCAAGGGCCCAAGACCGACATCGAACTGACCCAGAAGGAATGGACCACCCTTCCCGTCGACAAGGTCGCCGGTCGCCTGATGGCGGAAGTCCACTTCTACCCCTACCAGTTCACGCTCATGGAAAAGGACGAGGACTGGGGCAAGATCTTCTGGTTCTGGGGTGAGGGCAACAACTCCACCACCGCGCCCGACCGCAACACCACCTGGTGCGGACCGGCCTATGTCGATTCCATGTTCAAGATCGTCAAGACCCAGTTCGTCGACAAGGACATCCCGGTCATGCTGGGCGAGTTCGGCGCCATGAAGCGCATGACCCTCACCGGTGACACGCTGGCGCTGCACATCAAGTCGCGCCGCGCTTACTACCAGTACGTGGTGAAGAGTGCGCTGGCCCATGGCATCATCCCCGTCGCGTGGGACGCCGGCGGCAAGGGTGACCTCACCATGACCGTATTTGATCGCAAGACCGGCGGCGTCTTCGACTTGGGTCTCCTGAACGCCATCCGTCGCGGCGCGGGACTGACCAACCTCCCCGGTGACACCTCCTTGGTTCCCGTCGCAGGCACCAACGCCATGAAGATCCTGTACTCGGCCAAGGACTCCCTGTTCGGCCAAGTGAACCTGGGCGTGCCCAAGCCCAACTTCAGCGCCTACGATTCCATCATCGTGCGTGCCTATGTGAACGGCAAGTCCACCTATGTCGAGGCCGGTGCCACGAAGTACGGCTATCTCTCGTTGAGCCTGGTCACCATGTCCACCGACAGCTGGAAGTGGCGCGAAGCGGCCTTGGGCACCCTGACCAACGATGGCTGGAACAACTACCGCATTCCGCTCTCCTCGGTGCAGGCGGATACCGCCGTCAAGGGCACGCTTGTCCCGGCTGACCCGACCAAGGTGAACTTCTTCGGATTGCAGGCTTACTCCAAGGGCTACAACGGCACCATCTACGTGGACTACATCGTCTTCAAGACCAAGGCCGGCGTCAGCGACACCGTCTATCCGTTCAACATCGCCGTCCCGGAGACCTTCTCGGGCAACGTGATCTCGGTGAGCTCCATCCCGGTCGGCTCCGTCGCCTCGGACGTGGAGTGGAAGACCGCCACCAAGAGCTACGGAAGCACCGGGATCGCCCTGCGCGGCTCGAATTCCAGCGCCCTGGTCACCAGCGTCGCCAACGGGAAGGTCCGCACGAGCTTTGCCGCCCCCGAGGCCGGCCTTGCTCAGGTCACCTTGACCAACCTGCTGGGCGAGACGGTCTGGTCGCACTCCTTCGCGGCCCAAGCGGGCCTGAACAGCGTCGAGATCCCCTCCAACCTGCGCGGCCTGGGCCTGTTGCAGGTGCGCATGGGCGATCGCAACCTGACCGGCAAGGTCTACTGCCCTTAAGGGCTCCCGTTCCTTCCGGTTGCATCGAAAAGGGCCGCTCCCGTGGAGCGGCCCTTTGTCGTGGTGTCCTTTGTCGCGCTTGGGCGATCAGACCAGTTCGACGACCACATCGGGATGCACGCGGTTGTGCAGGATGTGCTCGATGAACGAAAGGGTGCCTGATGCGGCGCTGGGGCAGGTGCCGCAGGCGCCTTGGTACGAGATGCGGGCCACCCGACCCAGCAGGTCCACCAGCAAAAGGCCGCCGCCGTCGGCGGCCAGGCCGGGGCGCACGAACTCGTCCAGCACGTCGTTGATGTACTCGACCTGCACGCCGAGGGGCTTCTCGAAGAAGGCGGGGTCCGCCTGGTACTTGCTCTCGTCCAGGTCGGGAACGGGAGTGTAGGTCGCGGAGGCCGGGCGCGCCAGCGGCGTCACCTCGGGTTCCTGGGCATGGTCCACGAACTGCAGGACCTGGGAGGCGATGACGACCCACTCGGTGTGCGGGTCCTTGGAGACCGTGATCACGTTGGCCACGAAGAACAGCGAGACCACGCCCTCGATCCCAAGCAGCTGGGCGGCCAGCGGAAGGTCGGGGGTGTCGCCCACGCGCCACGAACGCGAACCGGTCGAAAGGATCTGTTTCTCAAGGACGAACTTGAGGGCGTCCGGGTTCGGCGTTGGATCTTGGCGAAGCACTTTCATGTTGCAAACCTCCGTTTTGCCTCAAGATACACAGGTACGGGCCTTTCGGATTCTATCCTTTTGCCGCATATGCTTTCCCGGTTCCTGATTCTTTCGTGTCTTGCCGTGACCCTTGTGTGGGCGGGCCCTGCCGAGCCTGTCCGCAAACCCCTCACCGCGGCCGTGCTCGACTTGCAGGCGCGCGGGGTCAAGGTCGAGGAGGCGCAGGTGCTCTCCGACCGTTTCCGGGTGGAGCTCTTCCAGCTCAAGAACTTCCGCCTGCTGGAGCGGGAGAAGGTGGACGAGATCCTGAAGGAGCAGGGCTTCCAGAAAAGCGGTGCCTGCGAGCAGAGCGAATGCGCGGTGGAGGTCGGCAAGCTCCTGGGCGTGAACCGGATGATCATCGGCACCGTAAGTCACATTGGCACCACCTGGACCGTCACCGCCCGCGTGGTGAACGTCGAGACCGGCGAGATTTTGCAGACCGCGGTGCAGGATCAGAAGGGCGAGATCGACGCGCTCCTCCAGCCGGGCATGGCCGACCTTGCCGAGCGCCTGATGGAAAGCACCGAAGAGTCGGGTGCGGAGACGGCTTCCGTCGCAAAGCCGGCGGGATCGACTTCCAAGCCTTCCAAGACACCCAAGGCGGGGGAATCGGTGATCCCGATGCCCGATTTCAGCCGTCCCTTCAAGCAGATGGGCAAGTCCGACGGCCGGACCAGTTCGGTGTTCCAGCTGGGGCTGGTGCCCGGTCTGCAACTGGTCGAGGAGGGCCATACCGTCAACGGCATCGCGGTGTCGCTGCCATGGAGCCGCAGCGCCAACATCAATGGGCTGCAGGCGGGTGTCGTCAATCAGGTCGGCCAACGGATGGACGGCATCCAAGCCGGAGTGGTGAACCTCGGCGAGACGGTCAGCTTCCTCCAGGCGGGAACGGTCAATCAGGCGCGCAGTCTCAGCGGCTTCCAGGTCGGGACGCTCAACCTCTCCGAGGACACCAAGGGGCTGCAGGTCGGCCTCCTCAACTACTCGCGCAACCTGCGCGGCGTACAGGTGGGCTTCATCAACATCGCCACCAAGGGCGGACTCCTGCCCATCATGCCCTTCGTGAACCTCTCCGCGACGCGCTGAGGACGATCCGGCCCCTTTGGGCGGGATGGCACAATGCCACCCGCTCCTGTAACGCTACACCGCGCCCGCGTCCCCGTGCTGCGGGACGGGGCGGCCGCTCCAGCCCAGCTTGCGGCGCAGGATCTCGGCGAAGGCAAGGCCCTGCGGACGCAGCACGCGCACGACCTTGGGGCTCTTCTTCACGGTGATGGAATCGCCCGGCTCCACCGGGAACTCCAGACGGCTGTCGGCCACCAGCACCGCGCCCTCCTGGGTGCAGGTGGAGAGCTTGAGCACGTGGTGGTCGGGCAGGAGCATCGGGCGCACCGTGAGCGAATGGGGCGCCTTGGGGGTGATCAGGATGGCCGCCACGCCCGGTTGCACGATGGGGCCGCCCAAGGCCAGCGAATAGGCGGTCGATCCGGTCGGGGTGGACAGGATCAGTCCGTCGGCCCAATACTCGGCAAGGAGCCCGTCGTCGGTGCTTACGGTCACCTCGATCATGGATACCAGCCGT
>JBDKGV010000267.1:0-4601 GCA_039798005.1 Fibrobacterota bacterium | reverse complement strand
GCCGCATTCAGGTTGGGTCGGCCTGACCCGCGATGGCACCAAGCTCGACCGGTACCAGATGTCGGACATGCCGGGAAAATTCAGCAATTACGTGTTTGTACATGAATCTGGGCACATGATCTTCGGATGGCCCGACCTGTACTGGTATGGCGATTATTGCACCATGGGAAACCGTGCCAATGATCTCAACCCGGTGGCGATCAACGACTTTTTTCGCGCCGACCAAGGCTGGATTCCCTTTCAGGAGGTCACGGCCTTGGACACGGCCGTCGTTTCCACGCTTGGCGATGAGATCGTCTATCGCTACAAGAACCCCGAGCGGCCTGAGAGCGAAGGCTTCGTCTGGTCCTACCTGCAAAATACCGCAAGGCGCAGCGTGATCCGGGGAAGCGGCTTGTTCCTGCAGCACTACGACTTTTCCATCGATGGGAATTCCAGTGCCGCAAAGCTGGGCTTGCGTCCGGTCCAGGCCGATGGTCTGGAGGAACTGCAGGCCAGTCAGTGGCCCTCCAAGTCGAACGATCCCAAGGATCTCTTCCAAGCCGGGACCATCGACCGCTTCGATGAGACCCGCTTTCCGCTCCTTCATTGGTACGACGGAAACTGGTCGGGTCTTGCGGTTTCGGAGATCGGAAAGCCTGCCGCAAGTCTTGCCTTTCGCTTGGGTCCTGCGGTTGCGCCTGCGGTCGCGGGTCCTGTTCGCCTGGAGGCGGAAAAGGCCCAAGTGGTTTCCGCCTTGGTCAAGGCCACGGGCACGGCCAGCGGCGGATCGTATGTGACGGCGTTGGATGGCGCGGCCAGCAAGGTCGTCTTCTCCGTCCATCGGGCCGTGGCGGGACGCTGCACCTTGATGGTCCGCTACGCCAACGGCGGCACGCGCAACGCAAGCCAAACCTTGTCCGTCAATGGGGGATCGGATTCGGTCGTCTACCGCCCCACCGGGGCATGGGCACGCTTCGATTCGGTCTTCGCCACGATCGATTTGCGTGCAGGTCGAAACCAGATCGTGCTGGGGAAGAAGACCGACATCGCCGAGATCGATGTCCTTTCCGTTGCGGCCCCCTCAGGGAGCGTCGCCATCACCGAACCGTCTCCTTTGGCAGGACCGGCGCGATTGCATCGACTTGGGCGGGAACGGATCCAGGCCCCGGCGTGGCTTGCCGGTTCGCGACTTGAGCTGAGGGATCTGTCGGGGCGTCTCCTTGGAATGACAGATCTTGTCCTGTCCGGGGACGGCGCGATCGCCCGGATGCCGTCCGCCGGTGCAGGAATGGTGCTTTGGCGCTGTGTTCGCCAAGGGCGCACCTTGGCCAGCGGCCTCTTGCTTCCATGAACCGACTAGAAAATTCACTGCCAGCATCACATCCAATCAGGAGAACTCCATGATCACCATCGCGCTGCTGACCGCGGCCCTCAACAGTCTTGGAGCGGCCACCCTGACGGGCACGGTCACCTTGCCCGGGGGCGGCGGACTTTCGGGGGTCAAGGTGGCGTTGCGAAAGACCACGGCCACGCCGGTCACCACCGATGCCAAGGGGGCTTGGGTGTTGACGACGACCACGACCGGGATTCTTTCGCAGGGTCCGAACGCGGTTCGTCCCGGTTCCCATCTTGTCGTGGAAAACGGGCGTGTGCAGTTGGATTTCTCGGGGGCTCGCATCGACGGTCGCCTCGGATCGCGCAGCGCAGACCCTGCGACGATGGCTGCGATGGCAGCTCGGGCGACAGCGGCAGTGGATACGCTGACCTTCACCTTGGGTGGGGTCGAGAAGGCGCGCCTTGCGATCGGAAAGCTTGATTCGACCGGAATCGTCACGGTGATCGATACGGCGACTTCCGTCGTCGACCAGGGAACCTCCACGACCACTTGGGCCACGAACTGCTCCACGACCAAGCCCGCCGTCACGGCCGGGACCTGGACTGCGGGTGGCCCCTCGCCGGACCGTTCCAATTACAAGCTGGTCAAGGAATCTCCCCACTTCGCGTTCTATTCCGATGAGGTTGTCTCGGACGCGGACCTGACCTTGGCCGTGAACACGCTCGAGAACACGGTCTGGAAGAACCTGTTCGAGTCCAACCTGTATATGCTCGAGCCCTTCTGGAACACCGCGAACAAGGTCAAGCCATCCATTCACATCCATTCCACCGACGGCCTTTCGGCGGGAGGCTGGGCCAAGGATCGCGTGGGCATGTGGATCGGTCCGGGTGGTCTCAAGGATCACTGGGGCCTCACTCACGAATTCACGCATTCGTGGCAGTATTGGTTCGGATT
Source organism: Fibrobacterota bacterium (assembly GCA_039798005.1). Lineage (GTDB taxonomy): Bacteria > Fibrobacterota > Fibrobacteria > UBA5070 > UBA5070 > JBDKGV01. Next base: position 2,329 of record JBDKGV010000267.1, on the reverse strand, counting down.
CAACAAGGGCCTTGGCTGCCCTTACTCCAACACCTGCGGCTGGATCGCGGAGAGCCACGCCAACTACACCCCGCACCAGCTTCCTGAATATCAGTCCGACGTCCATTGCTCGGAGATGCTGGGGAACATGCCTCACCTCTACTTGGGCAACGACCGAGATCGCTACTGCAACTGGCAGTTCATGGAGTTCCTGAAGGACAAGTACTGTCCAGTGGCTGTGAATGACATCTGGACCACCGACGGCCCTGATCCGTTCACCAACATCCAGAAGAGCCGTGGCTGGACCATCGCGCAGCTCAACGACTTCTTCGGCGACTGGGCCATGCACAACGTGGTGTGGGACTACAAGCAGACGCCGACGGCCTTCCGCAACGCGTATGGGGACATCACCAAGATCGACAAGGCCGAGCGCATGCGCCGCCTGATGCCGTTGGAGTCGCTGGATGCCAATTGGGCCACCAACCGTCGCTTCACGTCTCCCGTCTACGGATCCCCGCAACGCTTCGGCTACAACGTGGTGCGCCTCCACCCCGAGGCAGGAGCCACGACCGTCACGGTCAAATTCCGCGGCGTGAACCAGTCGGGATCGAATGCGGACTTCCGCTGGGGTCTGGTGGCCACCAACTCGACCTTCACCACTGGACGTTACAGCAAGATGCAGAGTGGGCTTGATGCCAACCTCACCTTCAAGGTCAATGCGGGGGAGCCCCTTTTCATGGTGGTGATGGCCACGCCATCGACCTTCCAGACCATCGTCTCCGAGCATGCCTACGGCAGCATCTGGCGCTATCCGTACATGATCGAGCTTGCCAATGCCTGGCCCGCTGGATTCCAGAACGGTGCGCTTGAGGCTTGCCCCGATGGAACGCAGCGTCACTCCAACGGGGGAGGATGCGCGCCGTCCACCACGCCTGCCACCGTGTTCGTGGGGCCGTATGCCAAGATCCTCAAAGGTGGTTCGGCATCCGGCAATGCGCGCATCGAGGATCAGGCGATCGTGGCCAACGGTTCGGTCACCGGAGGAACGGTTGGTGCCTTGAGCATCATCGGAGAGACCGGCAGCCAGTGGGGCAACAACGCCTTCACCGTCTCCGGGTCGGCCCAAGTGCGCACCACCTTCTATCCCCTTGGCTTCTTTGAAGCAAGTCAAAGCGCCTCGGGCACGGTGAATCTGCACGGCGACGTGGAGTACCGTGGTGCCGGGCTCAACCTCAGCGCCGGCAACCGGTCGGGCTTTGTGGACGAGACCTCCAACGTGGGACTGGCCACCGATGTCAACAAGAAGACCACTCTGACCTGGCGCCCCTGAGCCACAAGCATCTCTTGCCAAAGGCCTCGTCTCCCCTTTACGGGAGGCGGGGCTTTTTGTTTTCGGGCTCGGTTCGAGTCGCATCGCCCTGTTGAAAAACGCGTTCAACGGTATCTGACCAATCGTGGTACAGAAATTCCTCATATGGGTCAGATTCATGACAAGAGTTTCCGCGCACCAAAGGATTCGGGATGCATTTCAAATCCGGTCGAGCGATCATTTCCGGGGTTCTGATCGCAGGCACGCAAACCCGCAACATCTGGTGCGACCACCGATGAACCAGCAAAAAATAAGAGGCTTAAAATGAACGTGTATCAAAAGCGCTTCATGCGGAAAATCACCTTAAGCAGCATGCTGCTTTGGTCGGGCGTGGCTTTTGGTCAGACCGTTGGTCTGTCCGGAACGGTCTACTCCATGTACGGCAATCCGTTGCCGAACATGGTTGTATCGCTCGATGGTGCGAAGCTGAAAACAACCACCGACAAGGATGGCAAGTACAGTTTTATTGTGTCGACATCTATCTCATCTTCGCCAAACGGACTTGGCCTTCTTTCGAAGGATGCCAATCGCTTCCTTTACCTGGGGGGCGGCGATGCCGCATCCTCACGCCTGGACAACACAGAAACATCCAGAGTGATTTATGACGTGGCGGGAAATGCCATTTCTGTTCATTCCGGAGACAAACAGCAGTCCAAGAAAATGGCCCCGGGATTGTACTTCTCGAAGGAAAATGCCTCCAAGAGCCAGTCTTCCCGAGCAATGGCATCAAGAGCCGCTGCACTCGACAAAATCACCGTGACCTTCAAGGACAGTCTTCGAGGCACTGCGACAGTAGATTCCTACACCGGCAAGTTGGATATTCAAATAACGGACAAATTGTTTGATCGATGGCCTTGTCCCGTCCCGCGCTCTCCCACCCATTCAATCCCATGCTCTTTTCTCCAGCCTGATCAGGCATAAGAAAGCCAGTTCGCCGTTTAGCGTCCTGGCCATGGTTCCACGAATTGGGTGTTGTCAGTG
>JBDKGV010000266.1:0-4615 GCA_039798005.1 Fibrobacterota bacterium | reverse complement strand
GTTGCGAGGACATTCCGAAGAAGGCCAGGAAGAGCATGAGCATCACGGCGGGCCGGACCAGGAAAATGCCGGCGTGAAGCCCAGGGACGGCAGCGCCCAACGCCATGGCCCCAAGCAATCCCAACGTGCGCAGATCAAGCTTCAAGACAGGGGCCTCTTGACCGTGCGCATCAATTTCTTCGGATCAGATCAGAAGCCCAAGGCCTTGTCGAGGATGGCTTCCAAGGCAAGGCTGTCCGCATATCCCTGATGGGCGTACTTCACCTTGCCATCGGCCCCGATCGCCACCAAGGCCGGCACGTTGCAGAGGTTTCCGACACAGACGCCGTAACGGGAACCCACCGACTGGTAGGGATCCTGCAGACCGCGCGTCGTGACCTTGATCTGGTCCAGCCACTGGATTCCGCTGTTCGACTCGGTCGTCGCATCCACGAGGATCGGCCAGAAGAGCGCCTGGGGACGACTGTTCGACCACGCTTGGAGGCGAGGCAATTCCTTGCGGCACGGAATGCACGTCGTCGACCAGAAGGCCAGGACCACCGGACGGCAGGCTTTCATCCGGATGCACTTGGCCGAATCCACGAACTGGGACAGGGCGATGCGCTGACGGTCGTCCTCAAGCTTTGCCAGCATGAAGCGAGGGGCGACATCCCCCTCCTTCACCTTGAGGGCGGAATTTCCGGCAAGAAGACTGGAAGCAAGGCAGGCGAACAGAAACAAGAAACGCATGATGCTCAATATAAGACTATCGGTTCAGATAAAGCTGAAGGACGGCGACATCGGCATGGCGAACCCCTGGAAGCTTCGCCGCTTGCCCTATCGTGAGGGGACGCTCCCTTTGCAGGCTCTGCCGGGCCTCGATGGACAGGCCCTCCGCCGCGAGCCAATCGATGTCGGGCGGAAGTCGCTCTCCGGAAAGCCGCCGCACCCTCTCCAGATCGCGCGCCTCGCGCTCGAAAAATCCGGCGTAGGCGATCTCGCTTTGCAGGCAGCGCAACCCGGCACGTCCCAAGGTCTCGACATCCTCGGCACCCACACCGGAAAACGCCGCCACTTCGGCCAAGTCCGCCTCCGGGCGTCGCGCCAAGTCCATCGGGCTCACCGTTTGGGAAAGATCCGGCTCACCGCGCCGCGCCAACCACTCGTGGGCCTGTTCCGGCTTCACCCGCGCCTGGGACAATTTCCGTCGCAGGCTCGTCGAGGCCTCGCGGCGTTTGCAAAAGCGCGCCCAAGTCCCTTCGTCCACCAGCCCCGCCTCGTGACCGGTCTCGATCAGACGCTCCTCGGCGTTGTCGGCGCGCAGATGCAGACGGAACTCGGCGCGGCTGGTGAAGAGCCGGTACGGCTCGGAGAGCTGCATGGTCGTGAGGTCATCCAGCATCACGCCCAGATAGGATCGCGTGCGATCGAGCAACAGCGGGGTTCCGCCCTTGGCGAACAGTCCCGCATTGGCTCCCGCCACCAATCCTTGGCCCGCCGCCTCCTCGTAGCCCGAAGTCCCGTTGCTCTGGCCCGCCAGGAAGAGTCCGGCATGGACGCGCGATTCCAGCGTCGGATGGAGCTGGGTCGCATCGACCGCGTCGTACTCGACCGCATAGCCGTAACGGATCACCTCGACGGATTCCAGTCCTTCGATGGAACGCAGCGCGGCGTCCTGCACATCGTCGGGAAGGGAGGAAGAGAACCCGTTCACATAGATGCGATCGTTCCCCAGACCTTCCGGCTCCAGGAAGAGCTGATGGCTTTCGCGATCGGCAAAGCGCGACACCTTGTCCTCGATCGAAGGGCAGTAGCGCGGCCCCACGCCTTGGATCTTCCCGTTGAAGAGGGGTGAGCGGGCAAAGCCCTCGCGCAGCAGCTCGTGAGTCCGGGCACTTGTGCGCACGATGTGGCACGAGATGCTGTTTTTGACGGATTCTGTCGTACGAAACGAAAACGGCCAGGGAGACTCGTCGCCCGGCTGCTCCTCGGCCCGGCTCCAGTCGATGCTGCCCGCGCGCAACCGTGCCGGCGTTCCCGTCTTGAGCCGACGCAAGCGAAAACCAAGAGCGGAAAGTCCCCCCGAGATCTCGCGGGCGGGATCTTCCCCGATGCGCCCGCCGTCCCAGGTGGAATCGCCCCGATGGAGCACCGCACCCGCGAAGGTTCCGGTGGTCACCACCAGCGCCTTGCAGCGAAGGACGGTGCCGCACAGGAGCGGCAGTTCCCAGCCGGTCGCGGTGCGCGTGATGGTCCCGACTTCGCCTTCGACAAGCTGCAGGTTCTTCATCGCCCCCAGCGTCGCCTGCATCCACAGCGAGTACGTATCCATGTCCTGCTGCGCCCGAGGTCCCCACACCGCTGCGCCGCGCGAGGAATTGAGCATGCGGAAATGGATGCCGTTGGCATCCGCAGCAAGGCCCATGAGTCCGCCCAGCGCGTCGATCTCGCGCACCACCTGCCCTTTGGCCACACCGCCGATCGCGGGGTTGCAACTCATGCGCCCGATCGCCGAAAGCGATTGGGTCACGAGGATCGTCTCGCAGCCAAGTCTTGCCGAGGCCGCCGCCGCCTCGATCCCGGCATGGCCACCACCGACCACCACCACGGCACATTCATGAAGTTTGCTCACGGCGGGCCAAGATGCAAACTGGAACGGCCGTTTTGGCTCATTTGCCTCATTTCATCAAACGGGTGAGTTCTGGAGTCCCATTAGTGGACCTTGCTCTACAAGGGCAATCGCCCGCAACAAACCGGCCGCGCAGGACCTTCCCCCAATTTCCCTGCATGGCCCCCGTCAGGAGTTGCCATGAAGTTGACTGTTCTTGCTCTGAGCCTCGGTGCTCTCACGAGTACCACCTTGGCGACGGAAGCCCCACGGCTTGAAGGAACCACGGGAATCGGCATCAGCGTAGGCGGACAGCGTTATGATGGATCGTACGGCGACAACACGATGCCATACTACCGCGCTCATCTCGAACACCACATCGCCGAGGACTTCGCCTTCCGCGCCATCGGCGGCTACGGCAACATCTCCAACGGCTCCAGCGAATTTCGCACCGCCTATTTCTACAACCTCGGCCTCCAAGGCGTGCTCCAGCCCAGGATCAACGCCTTGGGAATCGTGCGCCCGTACCTCGCCACCGGCGTCTCCTCGGATTTCGGAAAGGTGCAATCCTGGGGCAAGCGCGTCTTCAACCTCAATTGGAACGTCTACGTGCCCGTCGAGATCGGCGTGGAACTGCTGGTGTCCGAGGAACTCTCCCTCACGGCCTTCCTTGAGAACCGCGTCCATTCGGTCGAGTGGGACAAGCTCGATGGCGTGCGAACCGGTGACACCTACTTCGAGCAGCGCGACGAACTGCCTCGTGCCGGTCTTGGCGTGACGATCCATTTCGGCGGCACTCCCACACCGCCACCGGCCCCTGACCGGATCATGCTTCCCACCAGTCCTGTCGTCCCGGTGGCCATGCCGCTTGTGATCGTGGTCGTGGAAAAGTCGGATTCCGACAAGGACGGCGTGCTTGACCCCAAGGACAAGTGCGCAAACACCAAGCCGGGCGTGAAGGTCGATTCCCTCGGTTGCCCGCTGGATGCCGACAAGGACGGCGTCGCGGACCATCTGGACAATTGCACCAACACCCCCAGCGGCGTGCAGGTCGCTTCCAACGGTTGCCCGATCGACAATGACGCCGACGGCATCGCCGACTACCTCGACCGGTGCACCAACACCCCTGCTGGCGTGAAGATCGACGAAGCCGGTTGCCCGGTCGACGGGGACAAGGATGGCATTCCCGACTACCTCGACCTGTGCCAGAACACCCCGGCCGGAGTGAAGATCGATTCCAGCGGTTGCATGGAGATCAAGATCATCAAGGGCACCAAGCTCACGATCGACGGCATCTTCTTCAGCACCGGCGAGGCGACGATCGACACCTCCAGCGCTCCGACCCTGTCCCGCGCCGCCAAGGCCCTGAAGCTTGCCCCCAAGGCCCGCGTCGAGATCGCCGGATTCACCGACAATGTCGGTGGCGCCAAGGCCAACAAGACCCTGTCGAACAAGCGCGCCGCCGCCGTACGGAACTACCTGATCGACCTTGGCGTACCGGCCAAGCAGATCTCCTCCAAGGGCTACGGAACCGCCAACCCGATCGCGGACAACCGGACCGTGGAAGGCCGCGCCAAGAACCGTCGCATCGAGTTCCGCGTCAAGTAAACCGCGCATCTCCTTGCGGAGTCCAGCCCTTCGGCATCCTTGCCGGAGGGCTTTTTCGCGCCGACTTCCGTCGGAGATGAAAGCTGAACCAAGAGGCTGACAAAGAGATATCCATTTTTTGAAGGCGACCATTGAAACATTCGCCGTATGGAAAAGTCAAGAACAAATATGGATATTCTGTTTCAACGACACCGTAGGTCGATGACAGAAACCTATCCGGCTTGCTTCGGGAACTGCGATTCCCGAACCCCGGAACTTCTTCGAGGACACACATGAATATCAAGCATCTTTCCTTGGGCCTTGCCGCCTTGACCTGCACCGCCATGGCCGGAAACGCCCCCGAGCTGGATGGCACCGTCGGATTCGGCATCGCCGGTGGCGCCCAGCGCTACGACGGCAGTTTCGGCAACAACACCATGC
>JBDKGV010000265.1:0-4617 GCA_039798005.1 Fibrobacterota bacterium | reverse complement strand
CCGGGCGAGACGCCGCGGTTCTTGGAGCGGCCTTGTCCCCATGCCCCTTGGCTGCAGGCTCATGCCCACCGCTTGCAAATGCAGGGCAAACCATCAGTGCGGCAAGCGAAAGTGAACGGATCATCGTTGTTCCTCCGGAAAAATTGGTTCCCGACAACTCTACCATTCCGGCATCCTGCCACGCTTGCAAAATCGGGGTGGCGCAAAAAGCACCTCTTGCGTTCTTCAAACTGACAAGTTCTGTCATCCAATTTCCTAGTTTCCTATTCATGTCCGATTCGAACCAGTCCAAGACCCCATCCCCCTTGCGCCGACGCGGCAGCTTCCTCCTGGTGGCGATCCTTCTTGCGATCGTCCTCGTCCAATTCCTTGGAAGCGGAAGCTTCGAGCCCTCCGAGCTCAATTACAACAAGTTCCTCACCCTCATGAGCGACTCCTCGATCAAGGTCAAGAGCCTGACGGTCATCACCTCGCCAGAAGGCCTTGAGATCCATGGCAAGCGCGCCCTGACCGCCGCCGAGACCCTTGAAGGCAAAAAGGAGACCAACAGCTGGCTGGAACGCTCCGATTCGCGCGATTTCTACGTCCGCGTGCTGGATGTGCAGGATTCCACTCTTCGCCGTTGGGCCGAAGGCCGTGGCATCCAGATCTCCGTCAAGGAAAAGGGCGGTGCTTGGATGGGCTATGTGCTCTACCTCCTGCCGGTCGCGGTCTTTGTGGCCCTGTGGGTGATGATGATGCGCCAAGGCGGCGGCGGTGCCGGTGGTGGCCGCAACATCTTCGCTTTCGGCAAGTCCCCTGCCCGTCTCATGGGCAAGGACGTCCCGCGCGTGACCTTCGACGATGTCGCCGGCTGTGACGAATCCAAGCACGAGCTCGTGGAGGTCATCGACTTCCTCAAGGACCCCGCCCGCTACGACCGGCTGGGCGGCAAGATCCCCCGTGGCGTCCTTTTGATGGGCCCTCCGGGTACCGGCAAGACCTTGCTTGCCAAGGCCGTGGCCGGTGAAGCCAAGGTCCCGTTCTTCTCGATGTCGGGTTCCAGCTTCGTGGAGATGTTCGTGGGCGTGGGCGCCAGCCGCGTGCGCGACCTCTTCGAGCAGGCCAAGAAGGCCGCCCCTTGCATCATCTTCATCGACGAGATCGATGCCGTGGGACGTCAGCGCGGCGCGGGACTCGGCGGTGGACATGACGAGCGCGAACAGACGCTCAATCAGCTGCTCATCGAGATGGACGGCTTTTCCGGCAATGACGGCGTGATCATCATCGCCGCCACCAACCGCCCCGACATCCTGGATTCCGCCCTGTTGCGCCCCGGTCGCTTCGACCGCCGCGTGGTCGTGGACAAGCCCGATGTCCGGGGACGCCTGGAGATCCTCAAGGTCCATACCGGCACCAAGATCCCGCTGTCTCCCGATGTCGAACTCGAACGCATCGCCCGTGGCACGCCCGGATTCTCCGGCGCCGACCTTGCCAACCTCTGCAACGAAGCGGCGCTTTCGGCCGCCAGCCACGGCAAGCAGTGGGTGGAGATGGACGACTTCGAGGAGGCCAAGGACAAGGTCTTCATGGGTTCGGAACGCAAGTCGCTGGCCATGACCGAGAACGACAAGCGCGTCACGGCTTTCCATGAGGCCGGACATGCGGTGGTCGCCTGGTTCACCCCCGGTGCCGACCCCGTTCACAAGGTCACGATCATTCCCCGTGGCCGTGCGCTGGGCCTGACATGGCAGTTGCCGGAACGCGACCGCTACAATGTCACCCAAGCCTACCTCGAAGGCCAGATCGCCATCATGATGGGCGGACGTCTCGCGGAAGAAATGTTCATCGGCGAGATCTCGACCGGAGCCAGCAACGACATCCAGCGCGCTACCGCCACGGCCCGCAGCATGGTGTGCGACTACGGCATGAGCGAGATGGGCCCCCTGCACTTCGGCGAGAACGAGCACCAGGTCTTCTTGGGCCGCGACCTTGGCCAGCAGCGCGCCATCAGCGAGGACACCGCCCGTCGCATCGACGCCGAGATCCATCGCATCGTCGAGAAGAACTTCGCCCGTGCCCGCCACATCCTGACCGAACACCGCAACGAGATGGAAATGCTGGGCAAGGCCCTGCTCGATGTGGAATCGGTGGACGAAGCCGACATCCGCAAGATCTTCGAGACCGGTGAGATGCCCAAGCGCAAGGAAGTCCCCGCAGCTCCGGCCGTCGCCGAGGCGAAGGACACCGACAAGCCGGACACGGACCTTCCCGGGGCAGCCCCTCTGCCCGCATGACACGCCGCTGGCAGGTCCGTGATCAAGCCTTGGGAGGCCAACCGCTTCCCATGCTTGTGGGAATCGTGAACGTCACCCCGGACTCCTTCTTCGACGGGGGGCGACACGCCTCGACGGCCCAGGCGATCGCCCATGGCCTGAGGCTTTGGGAAGAGGGTGCCCATCAGCTCGATGTGGGCGGTGAGTCCACGCGCCCCGGCGCCCTGCCGGTCAGCCTTGCGCAGGAACTGGAACGCGTCGTGCCGGTGGTCCAAGCCTTGACGCTTGAAGGCTGCTGCATCGCCGTGGATACCCGCCACATCGCCGTGGCACGGGCATGCCTCGAGGTCGGTGCCCACGCCGTGAACGACATCGAGGGTCTGCGGAACCCCGCCATGATCGCCCTGTGCAAGGAATTCCAAGCCGGGGCGTGTGCCATGCACATGCAGGGAACCCCGCAAGACATGCAGCAGGCACCGGTCTACACGGATGTCGAGGCCGAGGTTGGACAATTCCTGTCAAACATTCTCGACCGCTGGGTCGCGGCGGGCCTTTCCCCCCAGGCGCTTGCCCTGGACCCGGGCATCGGCTTCGGGAAGTCCGTGGACCACAACTACCGCCTGCTGAAGGCCACCGCCCGATTGCGTCGCCGCTTCCCCCTTTGCCCGTGGTACTTGGGACTGTCCCGCAAATCCTTCGTGGGCCGCACTCCGGGCGTGTCGCCCGGGAGCGATCGCTTGGCCGGAAGCCTTGCCGCCGCACTGGCTGCCGCCTCGGCCGGAGCCGACATCCTGCGCGTCCATGACGTCGCCGCAACCCGCGAAGCCTTGCTTGTCCATCAAGCCTGCCAAGAGGAACTTCCATGAGCCTGGATGCCCCATCTCCCGACCCGGAAAAGCCCCCCAAGCAGGCGGCTCCTGCCAAACGCCGCAACCGCGCGTGGCTTCTGCTCTTGTTGCTTCTGCTTCTCCTGGTGGGCACCTGCAGCTTCTGGCCCCGGACCAAAGGAGGCGTATCGGGTTCGAGCCCCTCGGACTCCCTGCAACGCGTCCAAGCCCGCGAAGACTCCCTCCGCAAAGCCGCCTTGGATTCGGCTCGGCAGGATTCCCTCGCTCGCCTTGCCATGCTCGAAAGCATGCGAGCGGACTCCCTGCGCATCGACTCCTTGATGCGTTCCGGATCGGCTCGCCAGGCCGATTCCCTGCTGCGCATCCGCCGCCACCTCAAGGACTCCCTTGCCACCTTGCAACGCCGGCTGGACTCGCTCACCCAGGCCCGTGAATCGGCTCGCACGGATTCGCTGCGCCGCCTCGATTCCTTGAACAAGGCATCCCAATCCCGCAGGCCCCCCCCCTATGTCGTGGCCGACCCGGCCGGTGGCGTACACCCGGCCCCCGTGGATGTCGCCGTCCTGACCCTGTCCAGTTCCGTGACTCCTCTCTGCGCATTGGAGGATTCCTCCAAGCTTGCGGTGTGCCGGAATCTCGTGCGCATCGATCGCGATCGCGTGCTGTGGATCTCGGCCGTCGATTCCTTCGGCACCCGGGCACCCGCCCAAAGGCTTGCCTACCACATCGACCCGGACGCCTCGAAGTGCGGACCCAAGCGCGCCTTGGTCCCGATGCCCGATGGCAAACCGGTCTGCGTCGACGCCTATGAATATCCCAACGAGCCTCGACAGCTGCCGCGCACCTCGGTGACCTGGGAAGAGGCATCGGCCCTGTGCGCACGCCAGAACAAGCGACTGTGCCTGCGGGAGGAGCTGACCCAAGCCTGCCAAGGCCCCGAAGGCTGGAAGTACCCCTACGGGCCGCAACACCGCACCAACCATTGCCAGGATGGAGGCACAGGTCCCAGCCGCGGTCATGACCATCCCGGTTGCCGCTCGTGGTGGGGCGCCTACAACGTGGCAGGCAATGCCTGGGAATGGACGGCATCCAAGCAAGGCAATGCCGTCTGGGCCTTCGGCGGATTCTTCAGCCAAGGACCTTCGGCCTCGTGCCAGGAATCCAAACGCAGCTTCTTCCCCCAGAACAAATACAGCTCGGTGGGTTTCCGCTGCTGCGAGGACGCGCCCTAGTTTCCGCCGTCCTCGATCACTTCGCGCATCTGCTCGGAAAGATCGCGAAGCAGGATCTGGCTCTGGCGGAACCGTTCGTTGTCAGGAGCGGGATAGAGATCCTCCCCCTTGAAGCCGGCAAAGCCCAAGCCGACCGAATGATCGGCCTCCAAGACTTCCCGACGCAAGCCTTTTTTCAAGCTGTCATACACGAAGCAGTCGGCTTGCATCCGCCATTCCCGCTCAGGCCAGAACGGCTTCCAGAACGGTCGCACGAATTCCACTTCAAGGCTGGAGAGTCGC
>JBDKGV010000264.1:0-4619 GCA_039798005.1 Fibrobacterota bacterium | reverse complement strand
ACGCATGATCTTGCCGGAACGCGTCTTGGGAAGCCCGGGAACGACAAGGATCCAATCCGGGGAGGCGATCGCGCCGATGCGATGACGTGCCTCGGAACGCAGCTCGCCGATGAGTTCCGGATTGGCCTCGTACCCTTCCTTCAGGACGACGTACGCAAATACCGCCTGCCCCTTGATCTCGTGGGACGCACCGACCACGGCAGCCTCGGCGCAGGCGCGATGCGCCACCAAGGCGCTTTCGACCTCGGCCGTCCCCAAGCGGTGCCCGGAGACGTTCAGGACGTCATCCACACGCCCCGTGATCCACCAGTAGCCCAGCTCGTCGCGTCGGCACCCGTCTCCGGTGAAGTAGTAGCCTGGATACGGTGCGAAGTAGGTCTCCACAAAGCGTTTGTGATCACCCCAAATGCTGCGCGCCTGCCCGGGCCAGGAGCGCTTGAGGGCCAGCACACCTGAGACGTTGTGGGTCTGCAACGTTTCCTTCCCATGCTCATCCAGCACCACCGGCTCGATTCCGAACAAGGGCACGGTGGCGGAACCGGCCTTGAGGTCGGTGACGCCAGGGATCGGCGAAATCAGGATGCCGCCCGTTTCCGTCTGCCACCATGTATCCACGATGGGACAGCGGCCCTCGCCCACCACGTCGTGATACCAACGCCATGCCTCCGGATTGATCGGCTCCCCCACCGACCCCAGCACTCGCAAGGAGGAACGGTCGTACTTGCGCACCCACTCGTCCCCCTCGCGCATCACCGCGCGGATGGCCGTGGGAGCGGTATAGAGCTGGGTGATCCTGAGCCTCTCGACCATTTCCCAGTAGCGCCCCGCATTCGGATAGGTCGGGATGCTTTCAAAGAGGACCGTGGTCGCGCCATTGGCAAGCGGTCCGTAGACGACGTAGCTGTGCCCCGTGATCCACCCGATATCGGCCATGCACGCATACACGTCCTCCTCCTGCAGATCGAAGACGAAGTGGTGCGAGACCATCGCATGCGTCAGATATCCTGCACTGGTGTGGAGCAATCCCTTGGGCTTGCCCGTGGATCCTGATGTGTAGAGGAGGAAGAGCGGATCCTCGCTGTCCATCACCTCGGCCGGGCAATGCGGACGTTCCGCATCCATGGCCACCGTCAGCCACTCGTCGCGTCCATCCTTCATCGGGACGGAGGCACCGGTGCGCTTGGCCACCAGAACATGCTCCACCTCAGGGCAACGCAACAGGGCCTCGTCCGCCATCAGCTTCAGCGGGATGCGCTTCTTGCCGCGCAATCCTTCGTCGGCCGTGATCAGCACCTTGCAAGCGGCATCCCGAATGCGATCCGAGAGGGAGTCGGCCGAGAACCCTGCGAACACCACGCTGTGGATCGCACCGATGCGGGCACAGGCCAACATCGCATAGACCGCCTCGGGAATCATCGGCATGTAGATCGCCACGCGATCGCCCTTGCGCACGCCCCGGCTCTTCAGGGAGTTCGCGAGCCTGCAGACCTCGTGGTAAAGTTCGCGGTAGGTGATCCGGCGCGTCTCGCCCGGCTCATCCCCCTCCCAGAGCAGAGCCACCTTGTCGCCGCGGGTCGGAAGATGACGGTCCACGCAGTTCACGCAGACGTTGAGCTTGCCTCCCAGGAACCACGAAATGGATCCCATGTTGAAGTCCACGTCGCTGGTCTCGAGGAACGGATGGTACCAGGAGATCCGCTCCCTGGCCTGACCAGCCCAGAACCCCTCGGGATCGTGCCGGGACTGGTACAGCAGCTTGGCAGCCTCATGCCTGCGCTCGTAGCTGAAGGCGACGTAGCTCCCGGAGGAATAGACGGTGTGTTCGAGAGTTGCTTGATCTTCCACGGCGAGCTCCATGCGCATGAGAATGAATCTCTATTTTACACGAAACCCGGGCAAAAAACTCTGCATTCCTGAACGAAAAAAGCCCTCCCGTATTCGGGAGGGCTTTGGAACTCGCTTCAGGATCCTGTCCTAATGTGCCTTGGCGGCCTTCTGGCCGTTGACCATGTGGTTGAGATAGAAGCGCAGGGCATCGATCTCCTCGGGCTTTCCGACCAAGGGAGGCATGAACCTGCGGTAAGGCGACTCGGGCTTGTAGTCGTGCAGCATCTGGAGGATGTTGGCGATGCCCTGGTTGTCGCGCCCCTTGAGCAGGGTCTTCATCGAGCGATAACCGTCGACGGTGTGACAAGACATGCACTGGCCCTGGAACATCCGCTTGCCCGCCTCGTATTTCGAAAGCGCCGCGGTATCCTTGCCGACACCGCGCACCAACCAAGGCGTATGGGCCAAGTAGCCCTCCTTGTTGCGTTTCTCCACATCGGCCACTCGCGTACCGTTCGAGTACAGGTATCCTTTGACGATGAAGGGCTTGCGCAGGTACTCGCGCATGCTCTCGCCCGAGGCGGTGGCGATGGCGGCCAGGAGCATGATCAGCAATGCGTTGCCCAGGCCGAAGTTCTTCGGGGAGACCCAAGCGAACAGGAAGACCGTCACGCCGATGGTGGCCGTGGCGATCGTGACCATCAGGGCCATGCGCGTGACGTGGGTGAAGGCGCCCACGCCGATCGAGCCGATGCCCAGCTGCAGGAGCTCGCGCTGGTCCACGGGGATGGTGAAGTAGTACCAGGCGCCGAAGACCGGCATCAGGAAGAACCCCGGCAGGAACCACTTGGAAGCCCAGCGCACCATCGAGGTCTTGAGCGCGCCTTCGGTCTCCCCGTCCATGCGCGAGAAGAAGATCAGCGACCAGACACCCGCCAGCGAGATGCAGACCAAGGTGCGGATCACCACGGCCGGGAAGTAACCCGCGTTGAAGAAGGCTTCGAAGAAGTGGTGCGCTTCTTGTCCGGTACCAGCGATGGAAAGCCAAGCACCCGGCGTGAGCTTGAAGGTCAAGATGCCGTTGATGATGACCAGGGTCCCGACCGAAGCTATGGCGTAAGCCCAGCCCAGGCGCACGTGATCCTTGTCGGACACGCGGTTCCAGGTGTAGTAGTAGGCGGCCGCAAGCGAGAGCTCGACCAGGAAGAAGACCCACTCGATCGCCCATCCGAACACGAAGTTGTGGATGAGGGCGCTGGTGCCTTCGGGATTGGCCAAGCCGATCGAGAACCAGATTCCCACACCCGTCACGGCGCCATACACGCCGGTCAGGATCATGAAGAACTTGGAGAAGGCCTGCAACCGGGGGAACCAGTCACGGCGCCCTTCCTTGAGGGCCTTGACTTCAGCGAACACCAGGAAGATGCCGCCGCCGACTGCGAAGTGGGAGATGAGGATATGGATGATGGCGTTGATGCCGATCATCCAACCCGATCCGATGACCGGGATGTCTAGGAATGGATAATTCATGGCGTCTCCTCAGTGGGCGGCGGGAAGGACCGCGTAGCCCCAGATGGTGGTGACGATGGTGACCAGCACGACCAGGTATCCGTACCAGGTGACGCGACGGCCCCAGGCTCCGGAACGGGAGTTGGGATCGAAGAACGGCACGAGCATCCAGAGGAAGACGCCCAGATTGAAGATGCCCAAGCCCAGGAACTCGCCCAAGGCACCCGGGAACCAGGCGCCGAAGATCTTGAGGATCTGGAAGGAGCTCATGAAGTACCACTCGGGGTGGATGTCGGCCGGGGCCGGCTTCAAGGAGTCGGCGGCAGGTCCCAAGTCCCACGGGAAGAGCGTGGCAAGCAAGGCAAGCACATTCAGGGCGATCAGCCAGACAGCCAGGTCCTTGACCGCGAAGTTCGGGAAGAACGGAATGGACTTGCGCTCGGCCACGGGCTTGGCCTCCTCGCTGGGAGGAATCGACATGCCGTGCTTCTGCACGAGATACAGATGGAATCCCAAGAGCGGAATGAACAGCGCCGGCAGCACCCACACATGGAGCGCGAAGAAGCGCTGGACCGTGATGGGACCGATCTCCGCACCGCCGCGCGCGATGTCGGAGATGAAGGGTCCGATCACTGGCATCACAGAAGGAATTCCCAGACCGACCTTGGTGGCGAAATAGGCCAGCTCGTCCATCGGAAGCAAGTATCCCGAGAAGCCGAAGATCATGGCAAGGGACACCAAGCCCATGCCCGACCACCATAGGAACTCGCGAGGAGCCCGGTAGGCCTTCATGAAGAAGGTCGAGAACATGTGGACGAAGGCGGCAAACACCATGAGGTTGGCGGACCACGAATGGATCGAGCGCACCAGCCAACCAAACTTCACATGGTTGGTGATGTTGCGCACTGAGTCGTAGGCACCTTCCCCGGGGGTGTAGTACATCAAAAGCAGGATGCCCGAGACGACCATCACGCAAAAGAAGAAGAGGGTGAGTCCACCCCAGTAGTACCAAACCGAGTGTTTGTGATCGGGGACGCGCTTGTGCTCGGCCATTTCCTTGATGGCGGAAAGACCAAGACGCTCGTCAAGCCAATTGTAGAGTTTTTCAGGCACGGGTGACCACCACCTTTCCATCCTTCATGGCGACATTGAACTTGGTCAGCGGCTTGGGCGGCGGACCGGCGATGTTGGCCCCTGTCTTGGGATCGTACACGCCCGCATGGCAGGGGCAGAAGATCCGCTTGGTCTCGGCTTCGTAGCCCGCGGTGCATCCCAAGTGGGTG
>JBDKGV010000263.1:0-4671 GCA_039798005.1 Fibrobacterota bacterium | reverse complement strand
CAAGCTCGGCACCAACAAGCCCTACGGCCTGGTGGCGGTGAACGGCAAGCTCTGGTCCGTGGTCCACCGCGACGCCTACGGCATGACCTCGGAGGCCGCGACCGTCGACCTCGTGACCGGCGCCTACGGCACGCCCGTCGAGGGCTTGGCGAACGTCTGGAGCCTTGCCACCGACGGCGCCAACCTGTGGGTCGCCAACCGCGCCAAGGGCGACAAGCACGCCGTGGTGAAGGTCGATCCGCTCACCGGAGCCGTCCTGTCCAGCTCCAAGACCACCCTGCCCCCGGGCGCCATGGCTGTGATGCCGTAAATGAAGGAGCTCTGGCTGGTGCGCCACGGCACCACGGAATGGAACGCCTCGGGCAAGATCCAGGGCCACGCCGACATTCCCCTCAATGCGCAAGGGGAAGAGCAGGCGCGGGCCGTGGGACGGAAACTGTCCGAGGAATCCTTCGATGCCGTATGGTCCTCCGATCTGGGACGTGCCCGGCGCACCGCCCAGCTCGCGGGGTTCCTGCGCGCCCAGCCGGATGCAAGAATCCGTGAACTCGACTTCGGCGGCTGCGAAGGCCTGACCTGGGACGAGCTCGACGGACTCACCCGCGACGACCTGATGGCCTACGAGGGGTTCCACGCCCCCAGCGGCGAATCCACCGCGCAACTCACCGCCCGCGTGACGGATTTTGTCAATTCCCTCCCCGACGGCCGGCATCTCCTGTTCACCCACGGCGGGGTGGTGCGCGCCCTCCTGCACGAATGCGGCGAAGGCCCGACGCACCTGGCCAACGGATCGATCACCCGCATCGCCTGGGACGCGAGGAAGAAGCTTGGCCGCCTGTCCCTGCTCACCGGCGGGGTCCGTTCCGGCAAGAGCACCCGCGCCCTCAAGGTCGCCACCGAATGGGGGAAAGGATGCGTGTCCTTCCTGGCCACCGCCGAAGGCCTGGACGACGAGATGCGTTTGCGAATCATGAACCACAAGGCCGAGCGCGAGGCCTCGGGATGGGAAACCCTCGAGTGTCCGCGCGACGTGGCCGCCGCCTTGCGCGCCGCCAAGCACAAGGTCTGCATCCTGGACTGCCTCACCCTCTTCGTCACCAACCTCCTGCTTTCCGGTGGGACGGAATCTGTCAAATCCGGGATCGAAGCGCTGGTCGCGGCCTGGCGGGAGACCGGCAAGGATCTCGTGGTCGTGACCAACGAGGTCGGCTGGGGCATCGTCCCCGACAACGCGCTTTCCCGCGACTTCCGCGATCTCCTGGGTTGGGCCAACCAGAGGCTGATGGCCGAGGCCACGGAGGGGTGGCTTTGTGCCAGTGGGAGGGCGCTGGCCCTGAAGCAGGTTGATTGATTCATAATGAATTTTTCTTCTGAAATCGGTTTTCAAAATGTTTTGCAGGCGCTCCGCCCTGCACCCGGCCCAAGGGGCTGCCGCGCCCCTTGGGAATCCGCTCGCGGGGGTTCCACCCCCTGCACCCCAACAAAGGGATCGCCAGCAGTGCACCGCAGTGCAATGGCCACCTTGCGGTACCCGCTAGCGAAGGCGATGCGCCTTCGACGCGGGACCCACCGATCAAAGCGGGAAAATTCGCAACGAACAACTCCCGGCTTCAAAGGCGCAGCGCAGCGAGCTTGGCCGCCCAAGCAATGCAACGCGCCCCGGATCTTCACCCCTATCTTCCCTTTCTCCGCTGCCCGGCATGGGGCCCCATGTTGCGATCCTGATCGCGTGGGGCAAGCCAAGGCCGGTTCCCCGCCAAGGCCCGGCCCGCGAGTGGTGAGGACGCGCACACTGTTGCGAAATTCCGGGGATCCAAGGGGATGGCAATCCCCTGGTGGTGGGTGCAGGGGCCGCCAGAGGCTCCTGCCCGGGGTTTGGGGCCGGAGGTCCCAAGCATGGGCCGCACGCCGTGCATTGCTCAAGATGTCCTGAAGCCCAAACGCCACACACGTGCAAGAACCATGACCGCCGCACGCAGTGCAAACAAAAGGAATCCCATGATCAAGCCCATCCCCCAGACCACCTACGAAGCCATCATCGCAAGACAGACCGACCTGCTCAAGATCCCCGGATCACTGGGACTGCTTGAGGTCATCGGCAACAAGATCGGCGCCATCCAGGGCACCAGCCATCCCGCACTCGGCAAGGGTGCCGTGGTGGTGTGCTGCGGCGACCATGGAGTGCTTGCCGAAGGCGTGAGCAACTATCCGCCTGCCATCACCCGCATGCAGGCCCTGAACTTCCTGGACGACGGCGCCGCCATCAACCAGATCGCCAAAGCTTCCCAAGCAGACGTTTGGGTCGTGAACGCCGGCATCGACGGTGAGGAGCTTCCCGAACTGCCTCGCCTGATCGGCAAGGGCGTGCGCAAGGGTGCTGGCAACATCGCCCGCGAACCCGCCATGACCCGCGAAGAGACGCTTGCCGCCATCGAACTGGGTCGCGAGGCCGCCCGCCGCGCCGTGGCCGAAGGCGCCACCGTGCTTGCCGCTGGCGACATGGGCATCGGCAACACCACTCCCGCCGCCACCCTCACCTGCGCCTATCTGGGCTTGGACCCGGAGATCGTGACCGGACGCGGCTCGGGCCTTGATGACGCTGGCCTTGCCCGCAAGCGCGAAGTCGTCGGTCTTGCCGTCGCCCGCGCGCGCCTTGCCTTGGGTGATCTCCAGGCTGCCGATCCCCTCGAAGTCCTGCGTCACCTGGGAAGCTGTGAGATCGCCGCCATCGCCGGGGTCTACCTCGAAGGCGCGGCCTTGGGCATACCTGTCGTCACGGACGGATTCCCCGTGACCTCCGGGGTGCTGGCCGCCTCCCGCATGGAACCCGCCGTGAAGGACTACCTGTTCGCCAGCCACCAGTCCGCCGAACCGGGTCATGCGTGGCAGCTCAAGGATCTCGGGATCGAACCCGTCTTCCGCATCGGGATGCGCCTGGGCGAAGGCACCGGAGCCGTGCTTGCCTTCCCCGTGCTGCGCGCCGCTGCCCAGGTCTTGGCCGGCATGCGCACCTTCAGCGAGTTCGGCATCAAGCTGTGACAGAGTCTGTCATGGCCCCTTTTCCCGCCCTGTTCGCCCGCGCACCATTGCGTCGCGGTCATGGCGCGGGCTCGCGAAGCCTCCTCGGCACGCCCTCTTCGGGCCTGCCTGCGGGGTCTTCGCCCTGCCGGGCGACGGTCGGGGGGAGTCCAGGTTCCTCCGCTGGTCCTGAGGAATCCGCGCAGCGGATGTCTCGAAGGACCGGTCGTTCCTGATGAACAGTCTCTGGCTTGCGATCGGCTTTCTCTCGGTCATCCCGACGCCCGATGTCGGCGAGGTTTCCGGTGAGGACTTCCGCAAGTCGCGCCGCTGGTATCCGCTGGTCGGCCTGCTGCTTGGGACGATTTCCGTCGCATTGGCGCTTGCCTGCCGTCGCCTGCACCTGCCTCCCGGTATCGAGGCCGCGCTGGTGCTTGGCGGCATGCTCCTTGCCACCGGCTTTCTCCACCTGGACGGACTCCTCGACTGCGCCGACGCCCTGATCGCCCCGGTCACCCCCGAGCGGCGCCTGGTCATCCTGAAGGACGTCCACATGGGGGCCTTCGCCTTCGGCGTCGGCAGTTTGACAATTCTTGTCTTCTGGCAACTGCTCGCCCAACGCCCCGCGCTCTGGCTGCTGGCCTGCCTGCCCGTCCTCTCCCGCACCGCGGTGCTCCTGCCCATGACGCTTTGGCCCTACGCCCGCAAGGACGGCTCGGGGATCCTGGCAAGCGTCCCGTGGAACGATCGAAGCGAAGGACTTTTGACGATTCTTGTCGCCACCCTCCTTGCCGCGCCCGCCGCATGGTTCTTTCCCGCCGCCGCCCTGGGCACCGCGGCCGCCACCCTCGGATTCAGCGCCTTCGCGGCCCGCCGCCTGAACGGAGGCCTCACCGGCGACTGCTACGGCGCGGCCATCGTGCTCTCGGAGTGCGCGGGACTGCTCGCGGAACAGGTCTTCCACGGCATTTGAGCCGGGGCACCATTCCCGGCAACGACCTCACTCCAAACGAAAGACCGCCGCAGGGCCAACCGGCCCCACGGCTTCCTGCGCACAGCCAGCCAACCCAAGCAGGCTGGCCAGCACAAGGAATCGGAGATGCATTCTTATCGCTTCAGTGTATTCATGGCGTTGTGTAAAATGGGCGGCCCATTTTCTCGATGTCTGCAATCGGGGTCTTGGCCACAAAGCCCCAGCCGGTCGCATACAGGGTGTCGCCGATGCCCACGATGCCCCAATTCTGGGAGCCGCAGCGGTATTCGGTGCTGCACCAGCCATCATCCGCCAAACGCCAGTCGCCCCATGCGGGTTTCGTGCTGTCTTTAGGTGCCCAATAGCTGACGGAAGAGCCCGCCACTCCCGCCATATACAGCTTATCCTGGTAACTGTAGATCACCCGAATGTCGCGAGGTGTCTCGGCGCGATTGGTCCCATCAGGAGGCTTGGGCGTCATCCATGTCCATGTCCCATCGCCGTTCCAGCGATACAGACCATCGTAGTACCCCGCATAGCCCACATATAGCTTCCCATGATGGATTCCGATGGCAGAAACGAATTCTTCTTCCTTTGCAATCGTCTTCCCTCTTGCCGACGGAAGCTGCTCCCAAGCGGCATCCCCCGTTTTCCAGCGAAAGATGCCATACTGCCGACTG
>JBDKGV010000262.1:0-4702 GCA_039798005.1 Fibrobacterota bacterium | reverse complement strand
TCGCCGAGGCCCTGGCCGAAGCGACCGCCAACGGCGCTTGCACCATCGTGGGCGGCGGTGATTCCGCTTCCGCGATCAAGAAGGCCAAGCTCTCCGACAAGGTCACCCACGTGTCCACCGGCGGCGGCGCAAGCCTTGAGTTCCTCGAAGGCAAGGCGCTGCCGGGCGTCGAGGCCCTCACCGAAAAGTAAGGTCCGGCTGCGGGGGCGAATTCTCGCGACCTTCACCGCTCGCCGTCCACAAGGACGGCTTCGGGTTCAGGTCGCTTCGACTTCATCCCCCTCGCTCGAACCTTGCCGTCGTCTTGGGCAAGAGTCGCTTCGCTCTCTTGCCCGGTCGGTTGGGTGACAGATTCTGTCAGTGACCCCCTTTCTTCGGAGAGGGGGCTTTTTTTGTGCGCCCCGTTTTTGGCCAGGGACGCTTCGCTGCCTGGTCCGTACGGACTGTCGCCGGCCGAAGGCGCTTCGCTGTTCGGCCCTTGCCGGCGTGGGTGGGCAAGAGTCGCTCCGCTCTCTTGCCCGGTCGTCTGGGTGACAGGAATTGTCAGTGGCGCCTTCCTTCGGGAGGAAGCCTCAAGGATCGGGGTTCGTTGCTTGCTCGAGGGGCGGGATGCGTTGCGGTTTTCCGGGCATTTCGACCGAAAAACCCAGTAAACAACAGTTGGTCAACACTTATTGCAAGATTGTTGCCGGGATTGTTCTGCGAAGATTCGTGCCTTGCCTTATACTTGGCGCTGACCAAGACGGTCGCACGGGCATCGTCCTGTGCCAACCACCACCATGTGTCGGCGATGGCGTCGATATGTGTCCTGTTCGTTTGGAGAGTCATCATGAAGAAGTTCTTTTTCGCAGTTCTCGCCGTTTCCGTTGCCGTGATCGCCGCCGAAGCCGTCAAGGCTCCCGCCAAGGTCGAGACCAAGGCCGTTGCCGCCAAGGTTGACACCGCCAAGGTCGCTGCCAAGGCCGACACCGCCAAGGTCGATACCACCAAGGCAGCCAAGGTCGAGGCCAAGAAGGACACTGCCGCCAAGGCAGCTCCCGCCAAGAAGTAAGGCTTTCGCGAGTCCTGCTCGCAACGCAATGCCCTTGTCATGAAAATGGCAAGGGCATTGTCGTTTCCGGTGCGCGCGCCAAAGGCGCTTCAGACCAGTCCATGCTCCTGGAATTGTCGATGCAGGGTGGGCGAGGCGTGCGCCAATTCGACGTGCTTCCCGTTCTTTCGCCATTCGGAAATGGAATTGCCCAGCGACTCCAATCCGGTGTAGTCCACTTCGCGCAGGTGGCTGAAGTCCAACTGGATGGACTCGTAGGGAACGGCGATCTTGCGGGCATTCTCCAAGAGCTGATTGGCGACCCCGAAAAAGAGGGAGTCGTCGAAGTGGATGCGAAGGACGCCGGGCGCAAGTTCGTCGTGGCGCAGGCTCGCCTTTTGGATGGTGCGGACCAGATAAAGCAGGGTGGCCATCCCGAGCCCCGCGACGACGGAGGTCACCATGTCGAAGGCCACCGTCAAGCCGAAGCATCCGATCAGGACCAAGGTGTCGCTCTTGCCGGCGCGACGGGCGATCTCGACGAAATGCCGGGCCTCGCTCATCTTCCAGGCCGTGACGATCAACAGGGCGGCCAGTGCCGGAATGGGCAGGAGATTCAAGGCCGGGCCAAGCGCCACCAAGGTCAGGAGGATCAAGGCGCAGTGCACCAGCGAGGCGACGATCGTCTGGCCTCCAGCCGACACGTTGGCTGCGGTGCGGGCGATGGCGGCCGTGACGGGAATGCCGCCGAAGAAGGGTGTGATCAGGTTGGCAAGCCCTTGCCCGATCAGTTCTCCATTCGGGTGGTGATGCTTGCCGGTCATCCGGTCGGCCACGACGGCGCACAGCAGGGATTCCAAGGAACCCAGGAGCGCGATGGCAAAGGCCGGACCCAGCAGCGCTTGGATGTTGGCAAGGCTTTGCAGCCTTGAAAAGACGGGCTCGATCTGGAACGAGGGGAGGCCAGCGGGAATTCCGTGCCCAAGTGCGCCGCCGGGAAGCGTGAACTGGAAGGCGCTTGCGATGGTGGCGATCCCCGCATCGAACCACGTGTTGAGGGCCAGAGATGCCGCCGTGGCCAGGAAGAGCGCTGGAAGGTGCGGAGGCATGGGGCTTTTCGTGAATTTCCAAAGGCCCATCACGGCAAAGACGATGCAGCCGATGGCAAGGCTCCATGGATGGGTTTGCGGGAGATGAAGCCCAAGTTCCAATGTCTTGTCGAGGGTCATTTCCGCATGGCTCGGGTAGTTGAGGCCAAAGAGTCCTTTGAGTTGCAGGAGAGCGATGACCATCCCGATGCCGGAGGTGAACCCGACCACCACGGGGTAGGGGATCATGTGGACGAGCTTGCCCAGCTTGAATGCGCCCATCAGGACTTGAAGGATTCCGGCAAGCATCCCGGCGGCCAGCAGTCCCGACAACCCGAACTGGCGCACCACCGGAATCAGCACGACCACGAAGGCGGCGGTGGGGCCGGAGATGTTGTAGAGAGACCCACCGGAAAGCGCGGCGATCAAAGCACCGATCACCACGGTATAGAGGCCATGCTGGGGAGGGACGCCCGAGGCGATGGCCAGGGCGAGTGACAAGGGCAGGGCGATGACGCCCACGGTGATGCCCGCGCCCAAGTCCTTGCGGAAGGTGGCACGCGAGTACTGATGCAGGGTTTCGCGCAAGGCGGGAGCGATACGGCCGGACATGATTTCGAGAACCTCCAGAATCGGCGGGTCGGCCGATGTTCCCAGTATACCGATTTGCAGGTGGGCTGTGTGACCAGGACCCGAACAAGTCGGCTATTCGGTCGGGATGGCTCCTTGACGGGACGGCGTGCGCCCCTGCAGGATCGATGCCAAGGTCTCGATCAGGACATGGGCCGGGGCATGGGTCGTCAGCAGTGCGGCGCAACCCGAACGCTGGCACAGTTCGTGGTCGCCGGGCTCCATCGTGGAGGCAAGGGCGACGACGGGCTGGGTCATGCCGGCATCCCGCAGCGGCTCGATGATGCCCAAGCCCGTGCAGACCGGGTGCTGGATGTGAATGATCAGGGCCGAGAACGTGCGTCTCTCCAAGGCCATCACCATGCCCGCATCGGTGTGGCTGCAGCTGCTGACGCGCGCTCCGACCCGGATCAGGGAGAGCGAAAGGGTGCGGCGATGATTGACATCGTCCTCGACGACCAGGACGCGATGTCCGTGCAGACTGGAGAAGTCCATGACGGGGCTGGATTCGTGCCCGTGATGGCGAGAGGGGGAAAATTCCCTGGGGAACTCCAGTCGCAGCCCATTCTCCCAATGGGACCAGTGCGCACCCAGCTCCTCGATCATGGTCTGGATCGGCAAGGCCGGGATGGAGGTGGTTTGGGGGAAATCAAAGGCGATGCCCTGTCTCAGGCAATGCACATGCAGGACCAGCTTCCCTTCCCGCTTGGCTTCGATCAATTGTTCGATCAAGGCAAGGAGAAGGCCCTTGGTGTCGGTGGCGCGGGGAAGATGCTGGCAGGCCAAGGTCTGGGTGGCTTGCAGGTGCAACCGGATCGGCCTTCCTCGCGACATGGCAGGGAATTCCTGTTCGATCTCGTCGAGCAAACGGCTGAGCGGGCGCGACGATGGCATCAGGAAAGAACTGACGCCATGGATGGATTGCCTGGACGGGGCATCCGTCATTCCTCTGGTGATGCTGAGAACCTGATGGCGCGATCCTTCTGGACAGGAACGGCTTTGCGGAAGCTCCAACTTACCCTGCGGAGTGAATTTGCGCTGGTGGCACCGAAATCGATGTGCAGATTTCGTTCTCAAAGATTACTCTCCTTGTCATCAATGTTTTCCGTCCATCGACAGACCGACTATGCGGTGCGCATCGTTCTTCATCTTGCCTGCCAAGACCAGGGGACCCGGGTCTCCATCGCCGGGATGGCGAAGGCGCGGCATCTCCCCGTTCCCTTTGTGCGACGCATCGTCAGCCGGTTGGCGGAAGCCGGACTTGTGAAGACGGTCCGAGGTGCGGGGGGAGGTGTTTCCCTTGCCGATTTTTCGCAGCACCTCACCTTGTGGGATGTCGTGGAAGCCATGGAAGGCCCCATCTGCCCGTCTCCCTGCCATGCCGAATCGCGGCATTGCCCCCTGTCTTCCGAATGTCCGGTGCGGGATGTGTGGACAACCAGTGCCAGAGTGTTGGAAAATCATCTTCGAACCGTCTTGATCTCAGAACTGGCCAACGCGTCTGGCCACAAGGTCGCCCATCGACCTCCTTCCGATTCGTCGCGTCTTCTTCACCCTGTCTGAAAGGCACCCTTCGTGGATACTCTCCTCCTATCGCGGCTTCAATTCGCCGTGACCGTCTGGTTCCATTATCTCTTCGTTCCCTTGACACTCGGGTTGTCCTTCCTGGTCGCCATCATGGAGACGCAATTCGTGCGCACCAAGGATGACGAATACCGCAAGGCCACCAAGTTCTTCGGCAAGCTGTTCCTCATCAACTTCGCGATCGGCATCGTGACCGGGATCACCTTGGAATTCCAGTTCGGAACCAACTGGTCCGGATACTCGAAATACGTCGGGGACATCTTCGGCTCCCTTCTTGCCATCGAGGCGACGGTGGCCTTCTTCCTGGAGTCCACCTTCATCGGCGTGTGGTTCTTCGGCTGGAAGAAGCTCCCTGCCTGGCTCCACTGCG
>JBDKGV010000261.1:0-4724 GCA_039798005.1 Fibrobacterota bacterium | reverse complement strand
TCTGTACCATGCGGCCTGCGGGGTCCCGCCGCATTCGCGCGACGGTCGGGGGGTGCGAAAATGGCCCTAGAACAACCGGCTCAAACCAGGCATGGTGAGGATCCGTTTCCAAGTCAGGCCCACCACGACATCGGGCTTTGCTTCCCACGCGTACACCCGGGCGTAGGGCGAGAGGTATGAACTCCCCTCCTGCGATTCTTCAGCCCCCAACATGATCGGCACGGAAGCACCCACATAGGCCCCCTGCGAACCGGTCCCCATCGATGCCGTCAGCACCGTTCCCTTTCCACGGACCAAAGTGGCCAGTCCCCCCTCCACGTTCCACATCCCGACGGTCTTCGTGTCAAGACCGGCTCCCGCCCCACCCCAAAGGAACGGAACGTACGGCACGCTGCAGGTCAATTCCACCCCTGCACCAAACGCCCCGGCAGAACGCCCTTGGGCGGTGAGACCCGCTGCGGAAACGGGCGTCCCTTCCCCTGCCACAAGTACGGAAGGCGCGGCAAGGAACATCACGAAGGCGAGGTGCAACAAACCCGCCGGACGCGGGCGGTGATCCGGCACGGAACCGCGACCTGAAAATGACCTCATGCTGAAACGCCTTTCGACCCGGCTTGTTCCCTGCCCATTGGCAACGCGTTCCAATGATACCAACAATCCGTCCCACAGGACGCTGAGGGACGGATTGCAACGGTTTCATGGCTCCGGGATCGCCAGCGCACAGGCGCGGTCCCGTTCACCGGCCCAAGGATTCGGATCGATTACAGGATGGCCGACCCCAAGGGCAACGAGGCGAACCAGTCCAAGAAGCGTTTCACATCAGGTCCCCGGAAGATCGAGCCATGTTGCGGACAGAAGAAGTCGATGTCAAGCTTTCGCACCCGGGCAAGCCAAGCATCACGAGCCCGTTCCGAAGGCATCCAGCGCCGATGGAACCCATCCATGTACTGGATGTGCGCATCGAAGTTCTCCACGAACAGGCTCTGCTCGCCTTCGGGCAGGAGCGCCGCCCCCACGTCACCGGAGAAGTACACCTTCAGACCCGGATCATGGAGATGGAAATTTCCCGATGCATGCAGATAGTGGGCCGGAACGAACTGCAACTCGCGATTTCCCAACATCAGCCTCTCGCCCTCGTCCGGAAGGCAATGGAACCGATTGACGTATTCATGGCCGTAATGGGCGACGAAGGTCTTCCATACCCAAGGAAGATGGATCGTCGCCTGAGGGCACAACCCCATCCACAGCGGCAAGGACGAAAAGATGTCCGGATCCTGATGCGAACTCAGGAAGTGCTTGATCTTGTCGAGCGAGGTCACGCTGGCAACGGCCGATACCACCTGAGGAAAGATCTCCGTGCCACCGGGATCGCAGAGGATCGCCTCGTCCTTGCCCAGGATCAGATACTCGTTGGTATCGATCACCGATTCCGTGCGATCCGGATCACGCGCCAAGACGTACCAAGCGTGTTCGCTTCCTTCAATCAGCTTGTGAATCTTCATTGGTGTTGTTCTCTCATTTCGTCGATGCGTGCCAGGGCCTGGCCTCGAACCTCGCGCATGCGCTCGATCTTGACTTCCAGCAACTGATGGAAATTGGTGAGATCGGCCACGGTGCCGAGCAGTTCATCCGTCTTCATCCGGATCTCCGCCACGACGATGCGGATCAAGCTTGAGATGGGCGGAATCTGCTGGGCGATGCGGGTCAGGTCATCCAGATGACGGGTCGCCAGCCTCAGTTGCTCCTCCAGTTCGGAGAGGCTCGTTCCCAACCGTTCACGATTGCTCGAATACGCCCTCAGATACAGTTCCTGATTGATGGACATGATCCCCGTTTCCCAGCCCGCACCGTAGGAAGCGTTCAAATGGGACATGTGCAGGATGCGCACCGATTTCTCGTTCAGGATGCTTGCCGAACCGGCGAGTTGCCCCAGGATTTCCCGGATCGACGTACTGAGTCGACTGATCTCGGCGACCAGCACCTCAAGTGATCCGCCACGGGTTCCCGTATGCACCGCCATGACCTGCGCGTTCAGACCCAAGCGCTTCATGCCTTCGTTCTCCAAGGCAAGCAGGGAACCTTCGGAGGCGAGGCTCATGCATGCCCGGTACAGGGCCGTCGTTCGACGCATCGCAAGGATCTGACTGTTGTCGCGCATGGAGGCGGAAGAAGCCATGTCGAAGCTTACCATTCCACTGAAGGCCCGGTCAACGAGGATTCATCCACCGCTTGCCGAGCTCAACCCGATCGGGAATTCGAGGTGTCTACGCCTATGATTCCAGGATCGCCACTGCGGACGCGTACTCCCGTTCATGCGTCAAGGACAGATGGACATGGGTGATGCCCAGCTCATCCATCCTCTCGCGCGCCTTCCCGACCACCAAGGCCTCAGGCTTGCCGTGACCGTCGTGGACCACGGAGATGTCCTGCCAGGTGATGCCACCGGAAATGCCGGTGCCCAAGGCTTTGGCCACCGCCTCCTTGGCCGCAAAGCGAGCCGCGAACCGTTGCAAACGCACCAGCCCCTGGGCCGCTTCGCACCAATCCCGTTCCCCAGAGGTAAAGAGCCTGTCCAAGGTCTGAGGCGAGAGGCTTGCGAACCTCTCCACCTTCACCGTGTCCAGACCCAGCCCTCGGATCATCTCAAGTCCCTGTGGGAATGTCTGTGACCGCCTTGAGGATACGGCGGAGGCAACGCTCCTTGCCCAAGGCCTCGAGCAGCTCGAAGAGTCCCGGTCCAAACGACATCCCCGAGACCGAGAGGCGAGTCGGGTGGATGAGCTCGGCGAACTTGCAGCCTAGCGTTTCGGCCTGCGCCTTGAAAAGCGCCTCAAGCGATGCCGCCGACCAATCGGCTTGGCCTTCCAGCACCTTGACAAATTCTGTCATACGCAACTTGGCCTGTTCGGTCCAGTGCTTCTTGGCGGCCTTCTCCTCGTACTCGACCGGATCGCGCCAGAAGTAGAGGCCGGTATCAACCAGTTCGTCGATGCGCTTGGAGCGCTCCTTGAGCAGGGCCACATGTGCGATCAGCATCTCCGGCTGGGCCTTGAGCTCTTCACCGTAGCCACGCAATTCAAGCAGCCGCGTGACTTCGTCGTACAGGCGCTCTGCCGGGCACTCGATCATGTACTGACCGTTGAGCCATTCCAGCTTCACCTCGTCGAACGCCGCCGACTTGGGGTGGATCTTGTTGATGTCAAACGCGGCGATCATCTCGTCGATGGTCATCTTCTCGCGGTCATCGCCGGGTGCCCAGCCAAGCAGCGCAAGGAAGTTGAACAAGGCCTCGGGGAGATAGCCCTTTTCGCGGTACTCGCCCACCGACACCGCACCCTTGCGCTTGGAAAGCTTGCCGCCGCCCGGAGCCAAGATCACCGGCAGATGGCAGAACACTGGCGGGGTCCATCCGAAAGCCTGGTACAAGAGCACGTGACGCGGCGTGGACGGAATCCACTCGTCTCCACGCAAAACGTGGCTGATCTCCATGGCATGGTCGTCCACCACGCTTGCCAAGTGGTAGGTCGGGAAGCCGTCGGTCTTGAACAGGACCAAGTCGTCCAGCACATGGTTCTGGTATTCGATCTCGCCGCGAATCAGATCGCGGAAGACGGTCTTGCCTTCCATCGGGGTACGCAGACGAATGACATGCGCCTCCCCGGCGGCCGCACGCGCCTCGGCCACTTCGGACTCGAGTTCACGGCAGTGGCGGTCATAGCCTGGGGGCAGCGAATTTTCTTCCTGACGCTTGCGCAAGGCATCCAGGCGCTCCGAGGTGCAGAAGCACCGGTAGGCCTTGCCCTTCTTGATCAGCTCTTCGGCCGCGTCCTTGTACAATGGCAGGCGCTGGCTCTGGAAATACGGCGCGTGAGGACCTTCGACGCCCGGGCCTTCATCCCATTCCAGCCCCATCCACTTGAGATCGCGGATGAGATCGTGGAGGGCCGCTTCGTTGTACCGGCTTTGGTCGGTGTCTTCGATGCGCAAGAGGAACTTGCCACCCATGCGCTTGGCGAAAAGCCAGTTGAAAAGCGCGGAGCGGGCGCCACCCACATGCAAGAAGCCGGTGGGGGAAGGAGCGAAGCGGACGCGGACGTTCTCTGCCATGATCGTACAAGCCTCCAGTTGGTCCAGAAACGACAAACCCCGAGACGAAGTGCCTCGGGGTTTGAACGGAGGAGGGGGGATTCGAACCCCCGTTAGGGTTACCCCTAAAACGATTTAGCAAACCGTCGCCTTAAGCCACTCGGCCACCCCTCCAGGTGATGAGGAAAGGTAACAAACACCACCATTTCGTCAATGCACTTTCCTCGATTGGGCGCATCCCCTTCCGTTGGTCGGGGTCGCCGTCCTGCAGGCTCCCCTCCGGTCGGCCCCGCGTTGCGGGTCGGCCTGGCGGCCCCATTCCGGCCGGCTTGCGCATTGCAAAACACACCGATCGCGCCACGCGCGCACGAACACCGCCTAGCCTGTGCATCTGCCGAGATGCCTCGCGCTCCTCAGCCGGTGCCCTGAGCGTATCGAAGGATACGCACGGGAAATGGCGTTCCTTGGGTCCGGGCAGTTGCGCGGGCGGCTTGCGCGATCGGTTTTCGCGATTTTGCCCTGAAAACGCAAAGACCCCTCCGGAGTTGTCCGGAGGGGCTTTGATAGGGGATGCGGCGGCGACCTACTCTCCCGGGAATCTTATGGTCCCAGTACCATCGGCGCTGTAGAGCTTAACT
>JBDKGV010000260.1:0-4754 GCA_039798005.1 Fibrobacterota bacterium | reverse complement strand
GGGACTTGTCAAGGATGTGGCTGCGCACACGAGCGAGGTCCTGACGACCTTGCGCGACAGCGGGGTGACTCCGGAGTGGGTGCAGATCGGCAACGAGACCAACGACGGGATGCTGTGGCAGGAAGGGCGGGCGACGGTGAGCATGGCCGGGTTCGCAAGTCTCATCCAGAGCGGATCGAAGGCGGCCAAGGCGATCTTCCCTCAGATCAAGGTGGTGGTGCATCTCTCCAATGCTCATGACAACGTGCTGTACCGTTGGATCTTCGACGGACTGAAGGCCAATGCCGTCGCATGGGACGCGATCGGCATGAGCCACTATCCCGACAGCGCCACCTGGAGGACCACGACGGCGCTTGCGCGTGCGAACATGCAGGACATGGTCGCGCGGTACGGCAAGGATGTGGTGATCTCCGAGACGGGGATGGATTGGCGTGCGGCCGATTCCTGTCACGCCATGTTGAAGACGCTGCAGGCCGATGTCGCGGCCTTGGCTGGAGGGCACGGCTTGGGGGTATTCTATTGGGAGCCGACGGCCTTTTGGGGATTCCATGGCTACCAGATGAGCGCCTTCGACGATGACGGCAAGCCGACCCGTGCCCTCAAGGCCTTCCGGGAGAACATGCCGGTCTCCGTTGCCGATCGGGCGAAAGGCGGGAAGGCGGCTCTTCGGCGCAAGGTCGATCGCGATGCGGCCGGCCGCAAGCTCGGGATGCCGCGGTCGTTCGATGCCCACGGGAATGGATCGTTTCCGAACCGGTCACGCTGATTCGGGGCGTAGTGGAGGTCGTGATGCGAGCTTATGAAAAATTATGCTCACATGAGATCCGTGGATGTTGAATATTCATCACATGAAAACGAATTGATCGTTCCGCCGGGGCCCGCCCGGAACAGAGTTCAACCGTTTGGGTGGCTTGGAACGGCAAGACCAATCAAGGCGTCCTGGCCTCGACGGGCGTGTATTGCATGCGCGTGGTGCTCAACAGCTGGACCGCCAAGGGTGGTCACAGTGAGAACCAATTGGTAAACATGGGATTGAAGCGCAGCTTGTACAAGGTGGTGAAGTGATGGTTGGATTTCTTCTGAGCATGTCCGTCCTGGTGGCCGCTCCGGCCGCCAAGGTTTCGAAGGTCCCTGCACCGCCGGTCGTCGTACCGGTGGTCGTGGATTCGTCGCATTCGAAAGGATCGGACAGCACCTTGGTTCACCCCGAGGAGAAGGATCCGTGCGACTCGGTGAAGTACGACACCTTGACGCAATTCTGCGTGGAGGCGGTGGTCCATGCCCGCTGCCACGGGAGCGTGTTCGATCCGTCGATCGACACCTGCCTGAACGGTGTGGTCGTGCCTCAGCAGGTGGCGGATCCGGTGATCTTTCCGTCGGCGGGTCAGTGGACGGCGCCTTTGGCGGTGACGATCACAAGTGCGACGGCGGGTGCCGAGGTGCGCTACACCTTGGACGGCTCACAACCGACCGCGAGCTCCTTGCGCTACGAAGGGCCGCTCTCCTTGGATCGCTTTGCGACCGTTCGTGCGATGGCCTTGAAGTCCGGGATGACTCCCAGCGGTGCGGTGGCCTCGACCCTGGTCGCCCATGGCAAGCTGACCGATTCCCGCGATGGTCAGGTGTACCGGACGATCCGGCTCGGCAAGCAGAATTGGATGGCGCAGAACCTGAACTTCGCAGGGGAACGGCTCGGAGCATGTCCCGGAACGGAAGGGGAGGATGACCCCGGTCCCGAGGCTGCATGCACCGTTTCGGGGCGCTTGTACACCTGGGCCGAGGCGATGATGCTGCCCAAGTTCGAGCGGAAGGCGTACGGCAAGCTGGTGGGCAAACACCGGGGCATCTGCCCCGAAGGGTGGCATGTTCCCGATGATGAGGACTGGAGCACCTTTTTCGCCGCTGTGCTGTCCGAGGTGGTGACCAATGACAAGGAGATCGAACCCGCCATGCGCTCCACGATGGGCTGGGTGCGGGGCAAAGGGAAGGATCGCTTCGGATTCGGGGCCATGCCCGTGGGCTATCGCCAAGCCAATGACGATTTCGTGAATTCCGGATTCGCCGCGTTGTTCTGGAGCGCCGCGGAGGCCGGGGAGCGGGAGGCGACCTTCCGCAGTGTTGGAGTCGGTGCGTTGGACAAGGGGCAGGGACCGAAAGCCCTGGGCTTGTCGGTCCGGTGCGTGTCCGACAACCCCTGAGGCTTGGGTCACCTGAAGCCTTCCCTTCCGTTCAAACCTGCAGCGCCCCGGTGGATCCACCGGGGCGCTTTTCAGTTGAATCTCTTCGGGTCAGATTCCTCGAAGCTTGCATCAACGACCCGAAATCGCTGGCCAAAGAAATACCTCGCAGCTTGCTGCGGGGTGGTTAATTCGGCCATCGGGTCTAATGCTTGCGCTTGCTTTCCTTGATCGCGGCCTCCACCGCACCCAGTGACTTCATCGATTCCATCGCCCCGGTGAGGGACAGGAAAAACGTGTCGCTTTCGGCTTTGCGGATGGAGAGGAAAAGGATCACGGGCTCGTCGGCGAGGGGCGCGTTCAGCGGCGTGTAGCTTTCCACGATCGGGGAAGGCACAGGACCACCCGCAGCGATGGTCTCCCCGATGGCCCGGTACAGGCCGGTCGTGGGATCCTCGATGTGCAGCCGCATTCCCGGCTTCAGGGCCTCGGTGGACTCGAGTACCTTCTCGAGCTGGTATCCCTTCGCGTCGTGGCGCGCGATCACGACATGGCGGGACCGCGACAGGATGGTTTGCAAGGACTGGGGCCTGAGGTGGACTTGGGACACATGGGCCTTTCCGCACAGGCCAAGGACCAGAAGCAGGGCAAGGGAGATGGTGCGCATGGCGAGAAACCTAGTTTCGCTTCCCGTCAGATATTCGAGACAATCTCGCGATCCCCACAGGGGCCGGACTATATACGAGAGATGAGCATCCCCATGAACCACAAGTCTTGAGCGACCTCGCCGAGACGGGTCGAATCGCTTTCCTTGGGGGCTTTGCCCCTCGCCGTTGCGGCATCGCCACCTTCACCCAAGATCTTTGTGAAGCGGTGAGTGTCGCCGTTCCTCGGGCCCAGTGCCTTGCGATCGCGGTCAACGACCGTCTCGAAGGGTACGGCTATCCTGCCCGTGTGCGTCTTGAGATCCAGGAAAAGGACCTCGATTCCTACCGGCGGGCGGCGGACTTCCTGAATTTCAACAACACCGATGTCCTGTGCGTGCAGCACGAGTTCGGCATCTACGGAGGCGCGGCGGGAAGTCACCTTCTGGCCCTGCTCAAGGATGTCCGGATGCCGGTGGTCACCACCTTGCACACCGTGTTGCGCCAGCCCAACCCGGCGCAGCGCAAGGTGATGGACGAACTGGTGCGCCGCAGCGATCGCCTTGTCGTGATGGCGCGAAAGGGCGCGCAGATCCTGGAGGAGTGCTACGGCGTGGCGCCCGCGAAGATCGATGTGATCGCGCACGGCATCCCCGACATTCCCTTCGCCGACTCGCACGACTCCAAGGCGCAGTTCGGCGTGGAAGGCCGCAAGGTCCTGTTGACCTTCGGGCTGTTGGGTCCTGGCAAGGGCATCGAATACGCCATCGAGGCCTTGCCGGAAATCGTCCGCAGGCACCCCAACGTGGTCTACCTCGTGCTGGGAGCCACCCATCCGCACCTGCTGGCCCGCGAAGGGGAGCGGTACCGCTTGAGCTTGGAGCGGTTGGCGGAGGATCGCGGCGTCAAGGATCACGTCATCTTCTACAACCGGTTCGTCTCGCCGGAGGACCTGACCGAATTCATCGGGGCCACCGACATCTACTTGACCCCGTACCTCAACGAGGAACAGATCACCTCCGGCACGCTTGCCTACGTCTTTGGAGCGGGCAAGGCGGTGGTTTCCACGCCCTACTGGCATGCTCAGGAACTGCTCGCCGACGATCGCGGCATCCTCGTGCCTTTCCGGGATTCCAAGGCCATTGCCGAGGGCGTGTGCGCCTACCTCGACGACCCGGTGCGCATGGATCGGACGCGCCACGAAGCCTACGCGCTGGGGCGCGAAATGATCTGGACCGCCGTGGCCGAACGCTACCTCGAGTCGTTCCGCCATGCCCGCAGCGACCGCAAGGCCTCGCCTCGCACCGCCTTCGCGGAGTGGACCTTGGCCAGCCGTCCGTACGACCTGCCCACCCGCAGGCTCGACCACGTGCTGCGCATGAGCGACGGCACCGGGATCTTCCAGCACGCGATCTTCAACGTGCCCAATTTCCACGAAGGCTATTGCACCGACGACAACGCGCGCGCCTTCCTGCTGTGCACCCTGCTCCAGGAACTGGGCGGGGAAGTGCCCGCCGACAACCTCGACCCTCTGGCCACCAGCACCTTGGCCTTCCTTGCGGCCGCCTTCAATGGAGAGAACGGACGCTTCCGCAACTTCATGAGCCACACGCGGCACTGGCTGGAAACCAAGGGAAGCGAAGACAGTCATGCGCGTGCCCTGTGGGCGCTGGGCGTCGGAGCGGGGCGCTCTCACAAGCCCGGGCATCGTCACCTGTGCGAGCTGCTGTTCGACAAGGGCTTGCCGGTGGTGGAATCCTTCACCTCACCCCGCGCCTGGGCCTTCACCTTGTTGGGGCTCCATGAGGTGGTTCGGGAGTATCCGCACAAGCAGGAGGCCATCGATGCGAGGGATCGCCTGACTGAGCGGCTGATCGTGCTTTGGAAATCGCATGCGACATCCGATTGGCCTTGGTTCGAGCCCTGCGCCACG
>JBDKGV010000259.1:0-4781 GCA_039798005.1 Fibrobacterota bacterium | reverse complement strand
TGGCGTGGCTGACGGGGCTGAGATCACGCTTCCGCATCTGCGGGGTGCCGGCTGGCTCAAGGTCGGCGATGCCACCATGGCCGTTCCCGCGTTCTGATCCATTTCGATTTCCCTCCAAGACAAAGTGCTTCCCAAGGATTCCTCGATGAAAATGATGAAATTCCCTTTCCGTTGGTCCCGTCGATTTTTGGCGGCTGGATTGTGCGTCCTTCCCGGTGTTGTTCGGGCCTTGGACATCAAGGTGCCTGCGACGGCAGGTGTGACCAGTGCCATCCAGGATGCCGTGGAACTTTGTCCGGATAACGGGGTGGAGGAGTGCCGGATTCTGTTGCAGGGAAGCACCTACACTCTCTCGAACAGCCTCCTCATCCGCAACAAGCGCAACATCACGATCACGGGTATTGCCTTGGGCAGTCGGCCGGAGCTGATCTTCCAGGACGACGGAACCAAGGCGGGACCCGATTCGAACCCCGACAGCTTGGCTTTGAAGCCTGCGGGTTGGAAGATGTGGCCCAATTCCTGTGGCACGGTCGTGGGTGGTTCTCTCAATACCAGCAATCCCTTCTCGACCAATGGCATCCAGCACAATGGCGTGATCCTGATCCAAGGCAGCCATGACATCACCTTGGATGGGCTGGTGATCGACGGCGTGAAGCCGATCGAGTGGGGGAAGGATGCCGTCTTGGACTGCCGATACCCGGTCTGGTACGGCAACTTCGGCGTCAACCTCTACCATTCCGGGCAGGTGACGATCCGCAACAGCGAGATCAGGAACTGCTTTGCGGGCGTCTACAACTACAACCGCAACCAGCAGGGGCCGGCTGCCAGGTCCAATGCCGCAGACCTGGACAAGGGGCCCGTCGTCACCAATGCCCGTTATGGCGAGATGGGCGGGCATCTCCTTGAAGGCAACCTGATCCACGACAACATCTGGGCCGCCTACTTGGAATCCAACTGGGATCTCGGCTCCACGTGGCGCTTCAATCGGGTTTGGAACTGCCACAACACGGCGGCCACCTTGGCAACCTTCACGAACGACGAGGCGAAGAATCACACGGGTGGCTTCATGTTCCTGAAGGATGCCGTGGGGGTTCCCGAACGCGTTTACAACAACACCTTCTGGCAGGTTTCGGCATTGTTCGGGAATGGCGGATGGCGTGGCAACATCCACAATTACTTCTACAACAACCTCGTGGCCGAGCCGTGGATGAACTACACGGCCGATTCCACGGGGTATCTGAACAGCAATTTCAGCACACCGTACACGAATCAGAACAACATGCTCTGGAAGAATACCCAGTTCATGCATGCCAATACCTTCGTGCCGCTCAAGACCAAGACGAACGGCGTCGGCAGGTCGTGGGGGGATGCCACGCGTCTGCAATTCCAGGTGCAGGGTGGTGCTCTCACTGGAGATGTCAAATATCTCGCAGGGCTGCAGTATCAGGGAATGGCTCGAGGCACCATTCCCCAGGAATGGGCGCTCGAGGACTTCGATTACAAGTCGGTGGCGGCAAGCAGGGTGAGTTACACGGTGAGCACGGCAAATGGTCCCGTCGTATACCAAGCCTTGGATTCGGCCAAAGTCCGTGCCATTGTCGGGGGCATCCCTGATGGAAACGGCGTGATGATCCCCATCAAGGATACCTTGGGACGGATCGCGGCCGCGGGCACGACCAATATTCTGGCCAAGAACAACCACTACATCCGAAGCCTTCCATTCCAATCCGCAGACCCGAGTCTTGCAGGTTTCCTTGCGCCGAATTGGAAGGAACTTGGAGTGGACAGTGTCGTTTCCAACCGCTCCATGCAATTGAATGATCTCGGTCAGCCGGTCCAGGCCGGTGGCTATGCCTTCCGCACTCAAACGGGTGCCGTGGCGGCGCGCGGTGCCATCCAGCCGGATGGACGCAACTCCAGCGTGCAATTGGAACTCGACGACCGGCGGCCTGTCGTGCTTGCGGCCAATGCGCTCGACCTGAGCTTTGATCTCAAGGCTGGCTCCGATCTGGTCGGCGAGCTGAAAGTGCTCAAGGCTTGCCTCTACAAGGATGTGGATCTTTCCGATGTCGGTGCAACCCAGAATCTTGGCACTTGCCTGGATGTTTCCACGGCAGGCTTCACCCCGAAGCTGGGAAGCAATCGCCTTGTGACGCTGATCGGCCCGGATCCGGGATTCAATTCCCGCTTCGAGCTCATGATCGGCGGAAAGGACGCCTCCGGAGCGCCCATCCTTGCCAATCCCGGTGTTTGGTTCCTCCACAAGGCGGAGAGCCGTTTCGAGGTCAGCTTCCGCCGCGTGAAGACCGATGTGGCCGCCCTCGATAGTGTCAAAGTCGGTGAGCTGGTTTGGATGCGTCTGCGCCCGTACAGCACGGCGAGCCTGAACATTTCTCAGGAGACCATCACCGATGTCACGATCCATGCCGCCGATCTTCAGGGGGCGAATGGCGCCATGATCGAGTCCAGTGCTCCGCTTCTTGGCAGGATGCAAGGCGACACTTCGATTCAAGTGCGGTTCCTGCGGTCCGCGAGCGCCGCGGATGTGTTGGTGACGGGCCTTGGGTCCACTCAAACGATCTTCCAAGGCCTTGGCAGTGCCGTCCTCACACCCGTGACGACTTCGGTGAAGGGGCAGGCGATGGCTTTGCGCAGCTTGCGTCGCCACGGCAATCGCGTCGTGGCCCAGTTCGCAGCGGGCGATTTGGGCAAACGCTGGCAACTGGTGCGCGCCGACGGCTCTCTGGCCTTTGGCGGCACCGTTACCGACTTGACTCTTGAGCTTCCCCGCCTGCGCGGTGCCGGTTGGCTCAAGGTCGGACACTCCGCCCTGCCCGTTTCGTCCTTCTGAAATCTTCCGGGCTTCGGCCCGGCCCGTTTCATCCAAGCGCGTAATGAAAAAGGCCCCCGGGAATCCCGGGGGCCTTTCGTTTGACAGATCCTGTCAGACTTCAGAAGCTCAGGCGAGTTCCTGGACCGACACTTCGTGGCGCTTGCCATTGACCGTCAGAGCCAGGCGCGAGGCGGTGCCCACGGTCTTGGCGTTCGGGTCGACGGCCGGAGCGGCAGCAGCGGCGGGGGCCGTTGTCACGACCACCGGAGCGGCCTTCTTCTTGGGCTCCTCGGGCTTGGCGGTTCCCTTGTAGACGGCTTCGGTCTGCTGGGGGAACATGGCGTACAGGACGGCTGCCTCGTCGGTGGCGGGCAGACCCTTGGAGGTCAGCTCGGCCTTGAGTTTGTCCATTCCCGGGGAGAGGAGGTCGGCGGGGCGGCACTCGACCACCTCGGCCTTGCTCTTCTCCAGGACCAGCTTGAGCACGTCCGGATCGATGGGGCCGGGGGTCTTGCCGTACTTGCCCAGGGCGATGTCCATGGCCTGGTTGGAGAGCATCTTCCAGCGGCCGAACTTGCAGTTGAGCATGGCCTGGGTGCCGACGATCTGGGAGGTCGGGGTGACCAGGGGGATCCATCCCAGGCACTGGCGCACGTAGGGGATCTCCTGCATGACTTCCTCGATGCGGTCGCCCATGCCCTGTTCCTTCAGCTGGTTGCGGAAGTTGGACATCATGCCGCCCGGGACCTGCCAGCGCAGGATGCCCACGTCGATGCGGTCGTTGTCGGGGCTGGTGTAGTCGGAGAGCTCGTTGAAGACGCCGGTGAAGTACTCGGAGAGCTTGAACAGGCGAGCCTTGTCGTAGCTGGGCGAGCGGCCGGTGGCGTCCAGGATCTCCATCATGAGGTTGGAGTCGGGCTGCCCGGTGCCGTTGGCGAACGGGGCGATCGAGGTGTCGATGATGTCGATGCCGGCCTCGGAAGCGGCGTAGTAGGATGCGGTGGCCAAGCCCACGGTGTTGTGGGAGTGCAGGGCGACCGGGATCTTGATCTTGGCCTTGATCTGCTTCACGAGGTCGTAGGCGATGGGCGGGGTCAGGAGTCCGGCCATGTCCTTGATGCACAGGGACTGGCAGCCCATCTCCTCGATCTCGACAGCCATCTTGACGTAGCTCTCGATGGTGTGGACGGGGCTGATGGTGTAGCTGACGGCACCCTGGGGGTGGCCGCCTGCCTCGAGGGTAGCCTTGACGGCGGTGCGCATGTTGCGCGTGTCGTTCAGGGCATCAAAAATACGCAGGATGTTCATGCCGGCGCCGATCGAGCTCTTCACGAAGGTCTCGACCACGTCGTCCGGGAACGCGGTGTACTGCACGATGTTCTGGCCGCGCATGAGCATCATGTGCGGGGTCTTGGGGGTCTTGGCCTTGAGGGCGCGCAGACGGTCGAACGGGTTCTCCGCCAGGTAGCGCAGGCAGGAGTCGATGATGGCTCCGCCCCAGGTCTCGAGGGCGTTGAAGCCCAGATCGTCGAGCTCCCCTGCCACGGGCAGCATCTGGGACGTCTTCATGCGAGTGGCGGCCAGGGACTGGTGGCCGTCGCGAAGCACGTTCTGGTTGAACTTGACAGGTGTCTTGGACATGCTGAACTCCTTGTTGTTCTGTCGGCCAATATACATATCAGGAGTCCTTTATCCGCAGAAAAGCCGCAAAATGGCGCCCCGCCTTGCGGCGGCCGGGCTGGCCTGCCAAGCCTCC
Source organism: Fibrobacterota bacterium (assembly GCA_039798005.1). GTDB lineage: Bacteria > Fibrobacterota > Fibrobacteria > UBA5070 > UBA5070 > JBDKGV01. Next base: position 192 of record JBDKGV010000259.1, on the reverse strand, counting down.
ACCTCACCCCGCCAGCCTCCGGCTGGCTGCCCCTCTCCAGAAATTGGAGAGGGGCAGGCGAGTGCGGGGTCTTGGGCCAAGGGCCGGCATCCCTGGCGCATCTTGGCGCGTCGCCAGCTCTCCTAGCGCGTGCGAAGCCCCGCGGCCTCGCGTACCCTGTCCATCAACCCAAGCAAGCCCAGCGTATCCGCA
>JBDKGV010000258.1:0-4833 GCA_039798005.1 Fibrobacterota bacterium | reverse complement strand
CGAGTCATCGGAGATTCCCAGGCTCCAGCTCCTGGCCAGCTCGGAGAGCGACTTTCCGGACTTGGCCCCGAGCAACAACGTGGTGGTCACCACTTGCGAGCGGGTCATACCGACCGGCAGCGTATCGCGCCAGGAATTGGCGCGCGGATCGGAATTCAGGATCCAGGTGGCCAACAGCGAATCGATCCCCGCCCGGCCTTTGAGCGCCCCCGCTTTGGCCGAATCCAACGCTTGCGCCAGCGACCGCGCAAGACTGTCGATCTTGTCGGTACCGGCCACGAACACAAGAGCCCCATCGGTTTCCTTTCCCGCCACGAATTCGGCGCGCAGGATCTTGATGCCGTACTTCCAAAGCGAGAGGGTCAGGCGGTCGGCACCCAAAGGAGCTGGCAGTTCGATGTGGGCCAGAAACCCACGCCTTCCATCGGTCTGGATCCCCAAGGTGTCGATGCGCACGGCGGCACCGGACCCGGTTGGGGTCAGCCAGGTGACGGAATCCGCGAGGCGGTAGTCTTCCGTCGGTCCCGCATGGTACTTGGCAACCACGGATGTCGCTGGCTTGGTGGGCACCGGGTTGGAGGCGGTGCTTTGGCAGCTGGACAGTACGAATCCAGCCAAGCCAGCGGCGAGAAGTGCGCTACGTAAAACAGAGGATCGTGCGAACATAGGGAACATCTCCGATGGACGGATAGGAGCCGAAGTGGGGAGCGTTTCAAAGATAACCGGAATCCTCCAGTCCTTCTTCTGCGCCTAGGTCATAAGGAAATTGCCCGGCTGGGCGAACTGCGCCGCCGGGGTTTCGTTCAAGAACACCCCTGCGATTTCCAACGTGAAGATGACCTTGATCGGACGAACGCTCACCGTTAGCAGCCTAAGCAGTTCGGCGACAGTTTCTGTTTACGACAATCTCGGGCACCGCATCGCGGAGCATGGGCAAGGCGCCGGCACGAGCACGTACGGCCTGCAGAATCTGTCCAAAGGGCTGTACATCGTGCATGTGAAGGGATATCGGGAAAGCGCCACACAGCGGATCGTGGTGTACTGACAGTTTTGATCAAAGGCCCGAAATCGATCGGCGGGGCATTGATCAAGTTCGGCTTGCGCACATTGGCTCGTCTCCACCCTCCTGGTTTGAAATCGCTCCGATTTGCGGCGCTTTTCGCCGTTGATATTTGGTTGTCAAAACTTTTGGGGGGAAAGTTCGCTCGGGAATTGGCGGTGCAAGCAGGTGAGTCGTCCTTGCATGCGATGGATTGCGCTTCACGACAATAAGGTTCGCTTTAATTATCGTGAACTTTAGTACGCGACAATAGGGTTTGGCTTTATTATTGTAAACTTGCGTTTGCAGTAATAATGAAGGCCCTTGTTGTCGCGAACGGACACTTCACGAGATGAACCCACACTCTTTCACGGAACACAGCGCTGGAGTCTGCCGCAAGACCTTGGAGGGCTATTTCGCCTTTTTCCCGTCCCCGCTACCTCCCCAGTTGGAGGTGGATTGGGCACTGATGACGTTGATTTCGCAGGCGGATCAAGCCATGGGCGAGCTTTCCGGGGCTGGCCAACTTCTGCCGAACCCGCACCTTCTGATCCGCCCCTACCTGCGGCGCGAGGCCATTCTCAGTTCCCGCATCGAGGACACTCATGCCGAGATGGGGCAGCTGGCGTTGTTCGAAGAACAGGATGGTGAGGAGAGCGAGCGCACCCCGGATGTACGGGAGGTTGCCAATTACGTCAGGGCGTTGGAAAGCGGGCTCCAACGCGTGGGCGAGTTCCCGATCAGCACCCGCTTGATCAAGGAGCTTCACGCCATTTTGTTGCAAGAGGTGCGGGGTGGGGAAAGCAGCAAGACTCCCGGCGAGTTCCGCCGCAGTCAGAACTGGATCGGACCACCAGGGTGCACCCTCAACGAAGCCACCTTCGTGCCGCCTCCCCACCACGAGCTGGATGCCTGCCTGGGCGAATGGGAGAACTTCATCCACGGCACATCTCCGGAGCCCACCCTCGTGAAGGCCGCCCTGCTGCACTACCAATTCGAGGCCATCCACCCCTTTCTGGATGGGAACGGGCGCATCGGACGCTTGCTCATCACGCTCTTCCTCTGCGAGCGCGGCTGTCTGTCACAGCCCTTGCTCTACCTCTCGGGCTACTTCGACGAGACGCGGGACGAGTACTATCGACTGCTGCTGGCAGTGAGCCAGCGGGGCGCTTGGCGCGAGTGGATCGAATATTTCCTGCGCGGCATCCGTTTGCAGGCGCAGCGCGCGCTACTCGATACACGCAAAGTGCTTGCGCACTACGAGGCCTTTCGGACCAAGCTCAAGCAAGGCAAACGCGTGCCGCAGGAAGCCGCCCGCATCCTGGATCATGTCTTCGCCAACCCCTACATCTCCATCGCCCGCCATGCGGATCGCGTGGGCATTTCCTACCAGAAGGCCCAGCGCGGGGTCGAATTCTGGATAGAGGAAGGGTTGTTGCAGGAAGGCACCGGCCAGCAGCGGAACCGGATCTATGTGGCCAACGAAATCCTCCAGATCATGGCGGCCCCCTCCCTCCCGATGAACGCCAACCTTGCATCAACGGAATCGACTTAGGCCGTCACCAAGAAAGCCATCATTCAGATGGCGATACACTCGAGGAGACAATTCCTGTCCAAACGTGATTCGCGAGCAGGACGATGTCGTTGCAACGACCTGTTCTGGCGGATCCAGATCACTTGGACAGGGCACACCGCCCGCATCGGATGCTCCTGGCCAGACCCTTGACTGCCGCTATTTTCCGGGAGTGGCCACAAAAAGCCGACCAGGAGGAATTCCTGTAATTTGTGTGCCAAGTTTTACGGTCCCTCGAAAGGCAAATCAAGTATGGCCAAGTTGCAGTTTTCCATCACCATCGATGCGCCAAAGGCAAAGGTTTGGAGCACGATGCTCGACGATGCGAGCTATCGCGTGTGGACGGAGGCTTTTTCCCCCGGATCGCACTATGTCGGCGATTGGAGCCAAGGCAGCAAAATCCTGTTTCTAGGGCCCGATCCCAATACGGGAAAGCTGGGAGGCATGGTGAGTCGCATCGCAGAGAATCGCTTGCACGAGTACATCTCGATCGAGCATCTGGGTCTGGTCAGCGACGGCGTGGAAGACACGACCAGCGAGGAAGTGAAGCCCTGGGCCGGTTCCCATGAGAATTACACCTTCAAAGATGCCCAAGGTGCGACGGAAGTCGTGGTCGATATGGACATCACCGATGAGTTCAAAGAGATGTTCGAAGGCATGTGGCCCAAAGCGCTCCTAAAGCTCAAGGAGCTGGCGGAGAAATAGGGGAGTCGGATTTTCTGGCCAACACCTCGGCGACCAGCAGATTGGGCACCCAGCACAGCCAGGAAATCACGACGTAGGCGGCTAGAAAGTCGAGCCCTGCAAGCATCCCCAAAGGCAGCCAAAGGCGGAGGGTGATGGCGGCCGAGGTGAGGGCAAAGCTGCGGATCATCCATTGGTGATGGGCAGTCCGGAGATCGGGTCGAGTCCGAAGACGAAAGCCTAGCCAAGCCGCGATGACGGTGGATATGATCCACAGCGCGTCGAGAACGCCAAAGCCCCAAGAAGCGACGGCTCCACCCATGGCTTGGGGCACCAGAACCAACCCCGCTCCCGCGCCGATGACGATGGCCCCGGTGTAGGTGAGCCCTAGTACGATGTGGGCCGTGCGGAACCAATTTGGTCGGGCCGTCTTCCACCTCCAACTGGCCAGCAGCCATTGCAGCCCACCCGCCAGCAGAGCTACGCTGCCGCCCGCCACGTGGATCACCAGAGCCGTTGTCCATCGCGTGGAGGGCACAAAGTGTTGGTAGTGCGCCTTTCCCTGCAAGAACCCCGCCTGCAAGGGGTGGCCGGTGAGGTAGGAGGCGATGCCGTAGCCCGCGATCCCAAAGGAAAAGAAGGCCAGCACGGCAACCGGCCAGATACTGCGATGTCCCTGTTTACGATTCATATTCCCTCCAACTTGTCATTGACAAGATATGCGGCTGCGGCTTGAACTTGTCAATGGAAAGATCTACTGTGAGCAAAATGAGCAAAGCCCGGTACCATCACGGAGACCTCAAGCACGCCATCCTCGAGGCCTCGCTGGAACTCATCAAAACCGGGGGATTGGAAGCCCTCACCTTGCGGGCCGTGGCCGGGAAACTGGGCGTTTCGCACGCCGCACCCATTCACCATTTCCCCACGCGGGCCGTGCTGCTGGGCGCCCTGGCCGAACAGGGATTCGAGCGCTTCGCGACGGCTCTTGAGGCGGCCTTGGAGCCGTCGACCACCGATCCCGACCACGATCTGCTGCTGCGGGTTGGCCGGGCGTACTTGACCTTCGCCAGCGAGAATCCCCAGTACTACCGGCTCATGTTCGGAGCCGAGCTCTCGACAGAAGCTGTCCAAACACCCGCTCTACGCGACCATTCGTCTCGCGCCCTCGCCGTCCTCAAGACGGCAGCCGGGCCGAATGCTCTTTTGGCCTGGGCGGTGGTTCACGGTTTGGTGCAGTTGCGCGTAGGCCCGTATCTGTGTGCCACCGAAACGGAGCGAGCCTCCATGGAGCAGCAGGTCGCGGAAGCGCTGGTGACGTTCACGAGCAGTCTACACGGGAATTTCCGTAGCGACTCCTGAAATGGTTTTTATCGCTCTTGGTATTGGGCGAATGGAACGATGCTTTTGTATCGGATGAAATCCTGGTCGTTCGAATAGATTTCAAAGCCGTGCAGCACGATGACAGCGACGATGATCGCATCGATGGCGCTGATGGCGATTCCGTTTTTCATGCATCCATTCGCAACCTTCGCGGCGT
>JBDKGV010000257.1:0-4873 GCA_039798005.1 Fibrobacterota bacterium | reverse complement strand
GGGAGCGCTTGCGCAACTTGCGCATGTAGCGGCGCACCGAGTTGTCGGAGCCCGCGTAGCCGTGGTCGTCCACCAGCTTCTGCCAGACCCAACGGGCCGAAGCCTCCGGCGCCTGCTCCATGAGGTCGGCGATCACCTCCACCAGGCCTTCCAGCTGCACGCTGCGGGTGATGGCAAGCCGTGGATCGGCCAAAACCTCGGTGGACACTTGCGAATCACTTTGCCCCAAAGGGGGCGAAGAAACGGATCCGCTGGTGTCCACCGGCGCAATCAAGTCGGTGGACACTTGTGGATCACTTTGAAGACCGATGGCCCATTGACGCCGGTAACTGGCGATCGTCTTGGTGTGCAGGCCCGTGGCTGCGCGGATCTTCCGTACCGTCCAACCGGCGGCCAGAAGCGAGCGCAGATGCGCTTTCTTGTCCATATGAAGGTGGTTTCCCATGAGGGGGAGTACTACCTGCACCCCCGACCTCTGTCAACCGACCTGGCGAATCACTTTGGGCGCTCCATATGTGTCCAACAGCGAATCACTTTGGGTGTCCAGCGACAGTCAGGCGCGGGAAATGTCTCATTGTTCTTGCTCTCGATGTGTGCGGCGTATATATTCACCGACGGATCGGGTATCCTCGATCGGTGGCCGCTTCCGGGAATACTCGGGGGCGGTCATTTCTTTTCAGGGCAATTCCACCCAGCATCGCGACGCCATGCCATTGCGCAGATGCGACTCGACCAGGCGCCAGGGATGCTTCGACAGGCCCAGCACAAGTGCCGGCGTGGCTCACTTCTCCGGGATGATGCGCAGTCCTGCCGGTGCCTTGAGGGTGTCGCAGGAGTACATGTCGACATAGATCACCTTCCCGACCTTCCTCCCGGCGGAAAGCAGCTCATAGCCATCGACGAGCTCGGGCTGCCCCTTCTTCCCGATGCCGTCATGGCTGCCGCGCCTCAGGTACCCGTCGACCGAATCGCCGCTGACGCTTTGCAGCATGTCGAGGTAGCGCCGCTCCCCGGAAGGTCCGCCTCCGGTGCGCACGGGGTTCTTCGGGGAGTACCCGTAGGTGGTGTCGCCTGTGGTGAGCGCCTGCCGGTAGAACGTGTCGGGGCAGGTCTCGAACCGCGAGGAACGTGAGCCAAGCGAGTAATGGACTTGCGCAAGTGCAAGTCCTTGACCCATCACGGCCAGCACAAGGAATCGCCAAGGATGTCTGTGGTTCATGGGAACAAGGATAGTTGCTGATGGGTCCATCCCGACCGCGCCAGGGATGCCGGCTTTGCCCAAGACCCCGCCCAGCGTTTGACAAGACGGGGCGGAGGCTTGGCAGGCTTTCCCGGCCCGCGCAAGCGGGGGGCGCACAACCAAGCGAATTCACACTTTCAACAATCTCGCAAGCGTCCGTAGGCTGGGCGATCTCCTTTTCCAGCTCGTCAGGATGAATGGTGATGCCCAGAAGCTCCGGTCGGATCTCCGACTGGATCGTGCTCTTCTCTCATTCCCGCCGTCGCGTTCGAATCAGCGCACCCGACTAAATATGCCGGCTTTTTTGGGTGATATTGACCTGTAATTGCCCCCATTTTCAGGAATCCATGCTAGATTCACTGGATGAAGCGCGATGCACTCCATGCCTGCTCCCGGTGGCTGCACTCGGCCCGACGCAAACCCTTGGTGTTGCGAGGAGCTCGACAGGTCGGCAAATCGACCCTGGTCCGGATGCTGGCACAAGAGGAGAAGCTTCCCCTGTGGGAGGTGAACCTGGAGCGTCATCCAGGCCTTGCGAAGTCGTTTCAAAGCATGGATGTGCCTTCAATCCTGATGGAGCTGTCCCTCATCCTCAGGACGAAGATCGGGGCAGAGCCTGGGATCCTCTTCCTCGATGAGATCCAGTCGGTTCCCGCCGCCTTGGCAGCCTTGCGCTACTTCCATGAGGAGCGCCCTGATCTGCCTGTCATTGCCGCCGGTTCTCTTCTGGAATTCGCCCTGCAGGAGATGAAGGCATCGATGCCGGTGGGACGGATCGAGTTCTTCCATCTGGGGCCGCTCTCCTTCGAGGAGTATCTCCTGGCCGCAGAGGGGGACTACGTCCTCCAGACCTTGAGGGACTGGAACCTGGGAGAGCCGTGGCCCGAGACCCTTCACAACCGGCTCAGCGGCCGCCTGCGCGAATACCTTGCGGTCGGGGGAATGCCCGAGGCGACGGCGGTCTTCCTGGAGGAGTCCAGTTTCGCAGACGTGGCGGCTGTCCATCGCTCCATCGTCGAGACCTATCGGGAAGACTTCTCCAAGTATGCCTTGGGCAGTCAGACGGAAAAGGTCCGACGCATCTTCGACACGGCTCCGGCGTTCCTTGGCCAGAAGATCCGCTGGAGCCGGATCCATCCCGATTGGAAATCGGTGGACCAGCGCAAGGCCTTCGATCAACTGGCCCGGGCCGGGATCCTGTGCCCGGTTCACCACAGCGACGGGACCGGTCTGCCTTTGGATGCGACACGGGACGACGGGGTCTTCAAGCTCCTGCATTTGGATGTCGGACTTGTCCAGAACGCACTGGGCGGCTTTGCCCTGTCCATGGAACAGTTCCTGGAGGGACGCTTCGTCAACGAAGGGCCGTTGGCCGAACAGTTCACCGGGCAGCAATTGCGCTTCGATCCGAACGGATCCAGACCGGAGCTTCACTACTGGTTGCGCGAAGGAAAGAGCGGCAATGCCGAAGTGGACTTCCTGACGGCCGTGCAGGGCACGGTCATTCCCGTGGAGGTCAAGTCGGGAGCCGCCGGATCGATGCGCTCGCTGCACCAGTTCGTGGACCTGCGGGGCGCAAGCAGGGCCGTGCGCTTCGATCTCAATCCCCCTTCACGCCAGACGATCCAAGTCAAGATCCCCACGGCATCAGGGCAGAAGCAGGTGGAATACGAGCTGATCTCCCTGCCTCTGGGCTTGGCAGGACAGATGCGGAGGTTGTTGAGCGGGTCCTCGGCCGCACCATGATGGATCGACCACGCCACCCGACCGCGCCAGGGATGCCGGCCTTTGGCCCAAGACCCCGGCTCCGCCGTGGCTTGGCAGGCAGCCCGGCCCGCGAAGCGGGGGCGCCCATCATCCGCGGCTCAGTTCGTGCACTGCTTGCCCGGAGAAAGATCTGGCGGCTCAGTCCAGGATGTCGCAGCGCAGCTTGATGGCTTCGAGCATCTCGCGCGCTCGTTTGAGGGAATCCAACTCGCCCTCCATCACTACGGCCTGCCCCCGGAAATGGGCTTCCAAGGTGATGGCCTTGGCCTCCTCCGGCGTGCACGGCTTGCCGCCGGCCTGCCGCGCCCGGATCACTTGCACGATCACCTCGATCATGTCGTGGATCTCGTCGTTGAACAGGATCAAGCGCCGGGGTCTCAAGGTCTCGGAAAGCTCAGACAGCATCGATTCGATGTCGGGATCGATCCGGATCTCGGTGGTGGGCATAGTGAGAAAGATACCTGCAAAGGCCGTGCGGGATCACTGTCCTTTGGAAACGGTGAGCGATGTGATCTTTCCGTCGGCGCGAACATTTTTGGTGGTGCGCAATTCGCCAGCGTAGATCCCGGCCCCGTCCACCCGCAGGCCCAGCCACTGCGGAGTCGCCGCGAAGGTCGCGTATTCGCGCGACTCGATCTCGCTGAGCGAAATTTCCGTCAACGCCCCGAGTTTCGCAGCGGCCTGATCCAAAGGCAGTCCCGGATGAACGCCACCGGCCGTCGCGCATCCCTCATGGGTGGTCTGGATCACCGTGACGGTCTCGGTGTCCGTGAGTGCGGCTTCCGGATCCTCCACGGTGGTGTACAGGTCCATCCAATCCGCCGAGTCCCGCTTCACCGTCACCGAGGCCATGCCGTCACCATCGCCGCTGCGCTCGAAGCGCGCACCGGGCAAGGCCTTGCGGGCCGTGGCAAGGCTCATGCCCAACCGGATGCCGCCCACCCCGAGACTGTCCACCAGGCACGCGGACGCGGACGATTTGACAGAATCTGTCACTGGAACGCCAGTACTGTCGGCGGATGACGAGCCAGGCGTCTTTTCCGATTGCTGGCACCCGGCGATCCAAAGCAACGTCACGGCAAGCGGCCCGATCCGCTTCACGATCCGTCCATTCTCCATCCTCGACTCCCTTCTGCGGAACTTCCGGAAAGAATAGTCGCCTTCGGAATCCCCGATGGGAGGGAACGATTCCTGAACAAATGCCGGACCGCAAAGGTTCTCAATTGACCTAAGATTGAACGCATGGGAATCCTCGACCGCATCAGCACCGCCCTGGGTGTCCGCAGCACCCACCCCTTGGCCGAAGGCACACGCGGCCTCGCGCTCCTGCCTGGCGTCTCCATCGAGAAGATCGCCGACTGGATCACCGACGGTTCCGCCGGCGAGCAACTGCTTTCGCTTGCCGTTCCCGAGGCGTGGATCCTGTTGGGGAATCCCGGCGAGCGCTATGGCGGACCGCCGCAGGGCAAGGAACAGGCCGCCGCATGGAAGGCCACCCGCAAGGACCGCCTCGCCGCCTATCGCAAGTGCACTCCCAAGGATGCGCTTGCGCTCATGCGCTTGGGGCAATTGTTCCAAGCCGCCGCCACGCCCGGCCACACCGTCCCGCGCCATGCGAAGGCGGATCTCCCGGATTGGCTCTTCTTCGTCTTCACCGACTTCATGAACATGCACGATTCCGTGTACGGCAACCCGTTGAGCACGCTCGCCGCCCAGGCCGCGAAGACCCTGCCGAACTTGACCACCGACCTTCTGCGCGCCCTCTTCCGGGATGCCGAACTCGAGCCGCTTGCGATCGTGGCCTTCGTGCTCGATCGCCAGGACGGATACAAGGGCTGGAACCAAGACGTCCTCCTGACCCTCCCC
>JBDKGV010000256.1:0-4905 GCA_039798005.1 Fibrobacterota bacterium | reverse complement strand
GCACGGCGAAGGAATCCAACGCCAACGCCATGGCGCACAGTGGCGAGGCTCGATCGATCCTTTTGGGCATGGTGCTTGCCGCCATCCTCATTGCCATCGTCCTCGGGTCCTATGTCACGCGTCTGGTCCTGCGTCAGCTCGGTGGGGATCCCGCCTATGCGCAGGAAATGGTGAGAAAGGTCGCCGCCGGTGATCTCACCGTCGATGTCCTCATTCGAACGGACGATCGCGGGAGCCTCTTGTTTTCAATGCGGCAGATGACCGAGAAGCTGCGCGACGTGGCCGGGAAGATCCGCACCTCCTCCGACAGCCTTGCCTCCGCCTCGGAGCAGATCTCCGCCTCGGCGCAGTCCCTGTCCCAAGGGGCGACGGAGCAGGCGGCCAACGTCGAGGAAACATCGTCCGCCGTCGAGGAGATCGCCTCCACCGTGGCGCAGAATGCGGAAAATGCCCGGATCACGGACGACATCGCGGCGAAGTCGGCATCGCATGCCAAGCAAAGCGGAGACGCCGTGCGTCAGACCGTCGATGCCATGCGCCAGATCGCCTCGCGCATCGGAATCATCGATGACATCGCCTACCAGACCAATCTCCTTGCCTTGAACGCGGCCATTGAGGCGGCACGAGCCGGAGAGCACGGTCGAGGGTTCGCCGTGGTCGCCGCCGAGGTCAGGAAGCTCGCCGAGCGAAGCCAGGTCGCCGCTCAGGAGATCGGGACGGTGGCAACCAATTCGGTCACCTTGGCGGAGCAGGCCGGGAAGTTCCTCGAAGAACTGGTGCCTTCCATCCGCAGGACGGCGGACCTGGTGCAGGAGATCACAGCCGCCTCCCGCGAGCAGACCACCGGACTTGAGCAGATCAACACCTCCGTGATGCAGTTGTCCCAGACCACCCAAAGCACGGCATCGGCATCCGAGGAGCTCTCCGCGACCTCGGAGGAGATGAGTGCGCAGGCCACGCGTCTGCAGGAGCTGATCCGCTGGTTCCGGACCAATGAGGCCTCCGAGGCCGATGCTTCCGACGACATCTTCGCGCCACGCCGTGAGACCAGGCCCGCCCCCAAGCGTGTCGTCACGACGCGAAAACCATCGGTGCGCACCGCTTCTCTTGACGAATCCCAATTCACGCGTTTCTGAAACCGGCCCGGCGATGGGCGATGCACGGCTTCGGGGGGATCTTTCCGCAGGCAGGTCGATCTCCGATGCGGAATTCAAGCTGTTCCAGGAGTTCTTCCATGACTTGATCGGGTTGCATCTGGCGGATCACAAGAAGGCCTTGGTTTCTGGAAGGCTTGGCCGACGCTTGACCGTGTTGGGGCTTGAGGATTTTCATGGCTATTTCAGGCTGATCTCCAGCAAGGACGAACCGGAGGAATTGCAAGTCGCCATCGATCTGATCACGACCAATGAAACGTCCTTCTTTCGGGAGCGCGATCATTTCGAACTGTTGGCGAAGGTCATTCTTCCATCCTTTGCAAGGAAGAAATCGTTGCAGGTGTGGTGTGGAGCAAGCTCCACCGGGGAAGAGCCATACACCTTGGCCATGGTCATGCATCGGCATTGGGGTGCCTCAGGATGGCGGCTGATCGCCACCGACATCAATTCGGAAGTCCTGGCCAAGGCAAGGCAGGGACTGTATCCGATGGAACGGGCCGCTGGAATTGCCGATCAAGACCTCAAGGCTTACTGCCTGCGGGGTACGGGGGAGTTCGAAGGGAAATTCCTCATCGACAAGCCCTTGCGTTCCAGGATCGAATTTCGTCAAATGAACCTGATGCAGCTCGATCGGGACCTGCAGGACCTGGACATCGTCTTCCTGCGCAACGTGCTGATCTACTTCGACGCCCCGACCAAGGAGCGGCTGCTGACCGAGGTGGGGGAGAGGATGCGATCGGGGGCTTGGCTGTTGCTTGGCCATTCCGAATCGCTGACGGGATTGCACCTTCCCCAATTCCACCTGTCATCATCTTCCGTCTATCGCAAACCGTGAAAGGACAGTCATGACCATCAAGGTGTTGATCGTCGACGATTCGGCCGTGGTCCGTCAGGTCCTTTCGCAGGAGCTGTCGATGCAGTCCGACATGGAGATTCTGGCCACGGCACCCGACCCGATCTTCGCCTTGGAGAAGATGAAGGTGCATTGGCCCGATGTCATCGTCCTGGACATCGAGATGCCGAAGATGGACGGGATCACCTTCCTTGAGAAGGTCATGGCGATGCGACCGACGCCGGTCGTGATCTGCTCATCGCTTGCCGGATCCGGTGCCGACGTCACCTTGCGCGCCCTTTCCGCAGGGGCGTTCGCCATCGTGGAAAAACCCCAGATCGGGGTCCGGGATTTCCTGAAGGACAGTTCGGAGAGCCTGGTGGCCACGGTCCGTGCCGCGGCCAGCGCCCGGATGGATCGCATGAGGCTCACGCCCGGCCCGGGGAGCAGCGAGAGGATCCGTCCGAAACTCAGCGCCGACGAGATGCTGGCCGCACCGGGCGCGGCCATGAACGTCCCCATGACCGAGAAGTTCGTGGCGATCGGGTGCTCGACCGGAGGCACCCAGGCACTTGAAGTCGTGCTGTCAGCCCTGCCCCGCACCAGCCCCGGGATCGTGGTCGTGCAGCACATGCCCGAACAGTTCACCAAGGGCTTTGCCTTGCGCCTGAACAAGCTGTGCGAGGTGGAGGTCAAGGAGGCCGAGACGAACGATCGCATCCTGCCGGGGCGCGTGCTCATCGCACCGGGCGGCAAGCACACCATGGTGGTGCGTTCCGGGGCGCAGTATCGTGTCGAGGTCAAGGACGGCCCCTTGGTCAGTCGCCACAAGCCATCGGTCGATGTGCTGTTTCGATCGGTCGCCAAGGCCGCCGGTCGCAACGCCATCGGGATCATCATGACAGGCATGGGGGATGACGGAGCGCACGGCATGCGCGAGATGCATGAGATCGGAGCCAAGACCTACGCCCAGAATGAGGAGACCTGTGTGGTGTTCGGAATGCCCAAGGAGGCCATCAAACTGGGCGGGGTGGACCATGTCCTGGGGCTTGGCGAGTTCCCGCGGATCATCGCCTCGATCTACGACCGTCAGATGCTGGCAATCTGACCGGGATTTGACAGATGGCCGTTGCCGGGGCCGTGCGTATTCTAGAATGGAACCATGATGTCCTTCGCCATCCGCATGTTCTGCATGACATTCCTTTTGGTCGGTTGCACCGGTCTGGACATCCCCTTGGGGGACGACGAGCGAGAACCGGATTTCATCGGCATTATACTGGAAAGGCCCGATGCGGCGACGGGTGTGGTGCGGGCTGCGATTCCCTACGGATCAACGCACAGGGGCAGGCAAGTCGCTTTGGACAGTGCTCCTTGGGGCTTGGAAAAATCGCGCTCCTGGTCTCGGCAGACGAGCTTGGTTTCCGTGAAATCATGGTCCCGGACCAATGAATTCTGGTATGCGTGGTGGCTTCTGGATGCCTTTTCCATCCATCGCGAACGCCTTTCCAACCCGATGCTCCTTCCCGATCGCGACCCAACCACCCTGTATGCGGCAATGGGCAGTGAGCGCTTCACCGCCTACATCAGCCCGGACAGTGCCGCGAAATTCGAATTGAGCCTGTCCGGGGCGACTGTGGATTCCATCCTCGGGATGCGCTTTTCCCCGTTTTGGACGGACACCTTGGTCGTCGCGGATCTGGCCGGCAACGGGGTCGCCAAGGAAAAGGGGATTCGTCGCAAGGATCGAATTCTTGCCATCAATGGGATGGCCGCCTTTCCTGTCGATTCAGCGTGGAAGAGATTGATGACGTTGCCCCGATCCAGTGACATCGTACTGACCGTGCGCCACAGTGATGAAAGCGTCGAGATCATCTCCATGCGCCCTCGACCCGCGCATTTCGCCTCGGTTTGGTTCGATACCCTTGGCGTGGGGAATGCCTACTTGAACATCGATCTTTTTGTCAGTGACAAGGGTTTTGAAACCGGCCCCCAGGTACAGGCGGCGGTCGCTGCGCTGAAAGGGGTGCTCAAGTCTGATGGCTGGTTGATCCTCGATCTTCGGGGGAACCCGGGTGGGGAAATCGAAAACTCCTTGCAAGCCGCGTCGGCCTTCCTTCCCGCTGGTGACACCCTGATCCATTTGGCATCCATGGATCTGGACACGATCACTCTCGGAGGAAGAGCCAGCCATTCCTGGCCGAAAAGCGCTGGAGGCGCCTTTCCTGCCGGGGTCAATCTTGCGATCCTGGCTAATGGCGGATCGGCCAGTGCCTCCGAGATCATGATTTCCGCATTGCGTGAGAATTTCCGTTCCGGAAAAATCCGACAGATCGGTTCCACGACCTATGGAAAGGGGATTGGCCAATCGGTGCTTTCGACCCCGGCCGGCGGATACGCCAAGATCACAAGCCTCGATATTTCTCCCGTCCATGCCCCGGCTTATCATCTCAAGGGGATTGCTCCAACCGACAGCGTCGCGGACGGTTCCGAACTCGAATTCGCCATGGGTCTTTTCAAGACGACCGTCACGGCTTCGCGCAAGGCTCCCTCGTCGAGCCCATTCCCGCGCCTTGACCGGCTCGATTCAAGACCCGCCCCCGATGGTGCCTGGTTGAGGCGCACCGTCCCGTGATCCAAACGAAAAATGACGCCAGTCTTCTGGTTGTGTAGGTTTTCATCATGCTTCCGGCCCCTGTTCCGACATTCGAACTCGTCGCCTCCGTCACGGAATGGGGCAGGACTCTCCAGAGGCATGAGGTCCCTTTTGTCTATCCCGGAGGCTACCGCCTTCCGTTGTTTCGTCAACAAGGCGTTCTTCGCGCCTTCGATGCGCACAAGGATGCGGAGCGTTTGTTGCGCAGTCGCACCGATCTGCTGCGGGAGATCAACCTCGGGGTCACCGCGGAGGAAATCGCCGAG
>JBDKGV010000255.1:0-4928 GCA_039798005.1 Fibrobacterota bacterium | reverse complement strand
CAAGGCTTGCCTTGGAGGAAGGTCAAACGGTGGAATTGACAGGATCCGTCCCGCTTGCCGTGGTCGGGGGAAAGGTGACGATCCTTTCGCTTTCCCGGATCAAGGTGGCGAGCAAAGGGGTGTGCAACCCCGATCCGAGCCAGCGTCTGGACGCATGGCTGCAGGCGGCGGCCCTCCAGACGGCCGGGCACGAGGACATCGTGATCGCCTACCTGTCGCGGGACCTGCCCAAGGATCCGGACGATGGGTCGCAATGGCTGGTCTTGGAGAAGGTTCCCGAGGATCTTTCCACCTGGCTTGCGACGCTGGTCGCGGACATGGTTGCGAACCGGTGCGAGTTCCTGCCGGCCCGAACGCTTTTGGGAGGCACCTCGACCTTGGAGGAGCTGCGCGAGGAGATCGAGGCAAGCGAATGGCCCGAGGAGCTGGAGCGTCTCTTCCGCCCCTTGCTTCCCGGCGAGGCCGCGGAGGATGACGGGCAGTTGCAAGCTCTGGTGGCGCGGCGCTTGGGCCCGCTCCTTGGCATCGGGACGGAGGTGGGAGATGAGTGACATGATGCTGGATCTCTATCGGCACGGCGTGATCGAGGCCCATGCCGGCACCGGGAAGACCTTCACGATCGTGGAACTCGTGCTGCGGCTCCTCAAGGAGCGTCGGTTGAGCCTTTCGGAAATCCTCCTGGTCACCTACACCGAGAAGGCGGCGGGCGAGCTCACCGACCGCATCCGGAAGAAATTGACGGAATCCGTCCAGGACGAGACGGACAAGGGCGTGCGCGAGCACCTCGAGGCCTGCCAGAAGGAGCTGGGCGATTGCCTGATCGGGACCATCCACGGGATCTGCCTGCGGCTCCTGCGGGCGTGGCCCTTCGAGTCGGGGACTTCGTTCGCCACCGAGCTTGTGGATGACGAGGACGGGCTGGAGGAGGCCCTGCGCGAGACGCTGCGCAGCGGGGCGTGGAAGCCGGAGGCCGCCCCTGCGGACCTGTTTGCCAGGATCCTGTCCGAGGCGAGGATCTCGGGGCACATGGAGAAGGCCTTGGCGCTTGCCAAGCTCTGCCTGGACGAGACGGTCGTGGTGGAGCCCGAGGGCATCGAGGACGACTGGGAACGGGAGGATGAAGGGGCGCTGGCCGCGTGCTTCCAGGTGCGCTGGGCCAAGGCCGCCGCGATGCTCTGGAACGCGAAGAAGGCCTCCCAGGGGATGCTCTCCTTCCAGGACATGCTGGGGAGGATGGCCCTTGCGGTCAAGAATGACAATTTCCGTCAAATCCTGCGCGACAAGGTGCGCGTGGGCGTCATCGACGAGTTCCAGGACACCAGCGGCCTGCAGTGGTCGATCTTCCGCACCTGGTTCGTGGAGGACGTCCCGGCGGGAACCTCGCCTGCGAAACGGCCGGTCCTTTTCCTGGTCGGCGACCCGAAGCAGTCGATCTACTCGTTCCAAGGGGCTGATGTCAGCACCTACCTCACGGCGTGCGACCTCCTGGAGGCGGCGCCGCACCGGGCCCAGCGCAAGCCGTTGATGGACAACTACCGCTCGCTCCCGGCCCTGATCGAAGGGTACAACCAGGTCCTCTCGCCACGGCAGGTCGCGAAGGGGAAAGGGAAGAAGGCCACCGTCGAGGAGGAGGACTGGTTCCTCGATTCCAATCCGCGCCTGGCCTACGTTCCCGGAAAGCAGGCGCGCTTCCCGGAACGGAAGACGGCCCCGGTGCTGGGGCTGCCCGAAGGATTGGACGAATTTCCGGTGCGGCTGTTCCGGACCGACCTCTCCGCCAGCGCCGGCCGTACGCAATACGCGGAAAGCTGTGCCGGTTGGATCAAGACCTTGTGCGGTCGCGAGGTCGACCTCCCCGAAGGGACGCAGTGGAAGCGCCACACCCTGGGGTGGGGCGATTTCGCCGTGATCGCGGGCTCGCGCTCGGTGGTGCGGTTCTTCCGGAAGGCCTTCGACAAGGCATCGATCCCGTGGGCCCTCTACAAGCAGGAAGGCGTCTTCGCCTCGCGGGCCGCGCTCGAGCTGCGGGCGGTCCTGGCGGGTCTGCACGCCGGACCTCAGGAGAACGGACTTTGGCGAAAGGCTTTGGCCACCCGCGTGTTCGACGGGGACGAGGCGTCGTTGGACGCCGCCCATGCCCATGCCGTGCGGGCGCGTTGGTCGCGCTTGATGCGCACCTTGACGACGGCGACGGGCGTGCAGGGGCGCCTGCTTGCGGGCGCGTGCGGGGAACGGGAGTGGATGGATTGGCGCCAGGTGTGCGCCCATTGCCTCGACTATCTTGTGGCGGGAAAAGGGAATCTCCCCGAGCTTGTCGAGCATCTCGGGCGTCTGGCGCGCAACGAGGAGTCGGCGCAGGAGGATCGCAACCTGCATGCCCGCGCCACCGACCGCTCGCGGGTGCAGATCCTGACCATGCACGCCTCGAAGGGATTGGAATTCCCGGTGGTGTTTCTCGCCGAGACGGGGGGCAGCAACCAGATGCCGACCCACAGCTGGATTCAGGACGGGGTGCTCCATGCCATGCCGTCGATCTCGGTGCCGAAGAAGGATGCCACCGCCTGGCACCGCGGGATCGAGATGCTCAAGCACAAGGCGAAGGAGGCCAAGGAGAAGGAACGTCGTCGTCTCCATTACGTGGCCTTGACGCGCCCCAAGCTGCTTCTGGTCTCGCATTGCCTGGAGAAGCGACCCGATCCGTTGTCCAAGGCGCTCTTGCCTTTGCTTGATGCGCCCCCGGCACGGGTGGCCTTGCTCGATCCTCCCTCTTTGACGGATCGTGTCCAATCCAAGGAATGTCCGGCACCTGCCGGGGCCGGGATCCATACCGCGACGGAAGTGGAGGAGCTGGCCGTGGCCAGCCGGTTGCGGGTGCAGACCTCCTACAGCCAGATCCAGCGCGAGACGGCGATGCACCTGGCCTTGGACGGACGCGTCACGCGATCCGAGGAGTCGGCCGACAGGGGAGCCGTGGCGTCCTCGGGTCCGGACCTTGCCCCAGCGCCGGACGAATGGCTGCCGCGCGGTGCGCACACCGGCGATGCCCTGCACGAGATCCTGGAGACTTGGCTGAGCCCCGAGAAGGATCTCGGCTGGCTCAAGGAGGACGCGGTTCCGGAGACCGTCACGTCCCATGTGGAAAGGACCCTGTCCCTCCATGGGCTCAAGCCAACGCTTGCCGCTCCCGTGATCGCCCTGCTGCGGCAGGTCCTTGCTACGCCCATCGACCTGGGCGACGGGGATGCCTTGCGCCTGGAGGACCTCGCACCGTGCGACCGCCGGCCCGAGGTCGAGTTCCACTGGGCCTTCGGGCCCGATGGACAGATCCTGTCCGAGGGCGGGAAGGCGCGCGGTTGGATGGTCGGCTACATCGACCTGCTCTTCCGCCATGGCGGAAGGTGGCATGTGCTGGATTGGAAGACCACCTCGCTCGGGGAATGGACGGCGGCCCGGCTCGAGGAGTCGATGGAGCACCACGGCTACTGCCTGCAGGCGGACCTCTATCGCCAGATGCTCTCCCGTGCCCTGCCCCGAGGCGAGGAGGTGGGCAAGGCGGTCTACCTCTACTTGCGCGCCTTCGTCGATCCCGTCACGGCGCCGAACGGGATCTGGATCTCGCCGGACGCCGTCCAGAACCGCATCACCCCGGCGCTTCGCGGCTGGCTGGAAACGCGTCACGCCCCGAAAGGAATGCTCCCATGACCTCGTGGCAAACTTGGCTTTGCGCCTGGCAAGGGGCGTCTTCCTTCGCACTGGAGGAGCCCATCGTCCTTCCGTCCGCGCCTTGCGATCTTCTCGCGCTCGGCCTGTTCGTCGAGGGCCTTGCGGATGCCGCCACCTTGCGGCAGGCGCGGCTCCTTGCCATGGGGGATGCGGACCTGCGGCTGCTGCTTCTTCTCCTGCTTGCGCGGCTGCGCCAAGGCCAGCCGCGCAGCGATCTTGTTGATTTGACGGATCTTGTCAAATCTTCCGGGAACGACCCGGGATTCGGGTGGGATGGCCTGGACGCCCCGGCGCTCCATCGCGCCCGGATCGCCTGCGCTCCGGACATTTGTCGGAATCTGTCAAGGATCGTCGAGGGGCTCGCGGCCGATCCGTCCCGGTTCGGGCCGCTTGCGGGCCTTCGCGGCGGGAATCCGCTTCCCTTGATCTGCGTGGAACGAACCAAGGACGCCGTGTGGCTGGGGTTCGCCCGGCAGGAAGCCGCCGTCGATCGCCTGCTCGCCGCCTTTGCCGCTCGGTTCGACGCGGCTTCAACCGGGGTGGGGGAGAGCGATCTGGACGTGATCATGGCGAAGGTGAAGGCTTTCGTCCCGCCGCTCCATGACCGTCAGCGCGATGCCGTGGAAATGGCCTTGCGAAGCCGCTTCACGCTCCTCACGGGAGGTCCCGGGACCGGCAAGACCACCGTGGTGGCCTGCATGCTCTGGGCGCTTCTGCAGGCGGACAGCCAACTGCACGGGGAATCGATCGTGTTGTGCGCCCCGACGGGCAGGGCGCAGGCGCGTCTGGCAGAAAGCGTGCGGGCGAACCTTCTGCGCCTTCCCGGTGTGGCCGGAACCGCTCAGGATTCACGCATGGCCGGAGCGCTCCAGGTCAAGTCGGCGACCTTGCACACCTTGCTCGGGGCGCGTCCTGACGGCTCCTTCCGCCATCATGCGGGACATCCGTTGCCGCATCGGGTGGTGGTGGTGGACGAGGCCTCGATGATCGATCTTTCCCTGTTCGCAAGCCTCGTGGATGCCGTCGCGCCCGATGCCCATCTCGTGGTGGTGGGCGACCCGGACCAGCTGCCCTCGGTTGATGCGGGCGCGGTGCTTGCCGACCTCGTGGCATCGAAACGCTGCGAGGGATTCCGGGTCGGTTTGACGGAGGTCTTCCGCAACGGCGGCGAGATCGGCCGGCGATCCAAGGACTTCCAGGACGGG
>JBDKGV010000254.1:0-4965 GCA_039798005.1 Fibrobacterota bacterium | reverse complement strand
TCCGCAGGCAGATGCCCGGCCCCAGACGCCCGCAACGCCCGGCGCGCTGCTTGGCCGAGGCCTGACTCACCGGCTCGATCTGGAGGCGCTTGGTGCGGGTGCGTGACGCGTAGCGGGACAGGCGGGCAAGACCGGTGTCCACCACCATGCGGATGCGCGGCACGGTCACCGAGGTCTCGGCCACGTTGGTCGTGAGGATCACCCGACGCTTGGTTCCAGGATGGAACACGCGGTCCTGGTCGGCGGCCGAGAGTCTCCCGAACAGGGGGACGACCTCGATGCCGCGCAACGAATGCTCGCGAACCTTCTCAAGCTCCCTCTGGGTCTCGCGGATTTCGCGCTCACCGGGCAGGAAGCAAAGCAGGTCGCCGTCACCGGCCAGGGCAAGCATCTCGGCGCAGGCGCTGGAGACGCGGCGGGGCAGGGAATCCTCGCGTTCGCCCTCCTCGCCGACCATCTCATCCCGATAGAGGATGTCCACCGGAAAGGTGCGCCCTTCGACCACGATCACGGGGGCCGGCCCCTTGGCATCTTGGAACGCCTTGGAAAAACGCTCGGTGTCGATGGTGGCCGAGCTCACCACGATGCGCAGATCGGATCGCTTTGACAGGATCTGTCGCAACACCCCGATCAGGAAGTCGATGTTCAGGCTCCGCTCGTGGGCCTCGTCGACCACGATGCAGGAGTAGCGTCGCAGCAGGGGGTCCGACTGGAGCTCGGCAAGCAGGGTGCCGTCGGTGGCGAAGACCACGCGGGTCCCTTTGCCGGTGCGATCGTCGAAGCGGACCTTGTGCGCGACGAAATCCCCGTCGAGGGTGCCCATCTCCTCGGCGACACGCCGTGCCAGCGAGATGGCCGCAACTCGCCTTGGTTGGGTCACGGCGACCCGTCCATGCTCCCCGAGGCCCGCCTGCAGGCAAAGCTTGGGGATCTGGGTCGTCTTCCCCGATCCGGTCTCGCCGGCAAGCACGAGCACTTGGCGCGTGCGCAGGACTTCGATGATCTCCCGGGCCTTGTCGGCGATGGGAAGTGCGGCGATCTCAAGATTCGGGGTCGTCATTGGATTTCCTTGTGGCGCAATCGTCGCCACCAGACGGGCAGGCGTTCCCTCAAGGAATGGACGCCCCAAGGGAGGCACCAGCCAATCAGGAAGCCAAAGGCCAGGTATCGGTCGGGTGTGGGACCGGTGCTCTCATCCCAAAGCTTGGCGTAGGTCCAGCTTTGCAAAAAGGCGTGACTCACCAGGATCCAGAGGCTGGCGCGCCCCAGGCTTGAAAGGGCAAGCGCCGGGATTTTCAGGCCGGCCAGAAGGCTTGCCAAGGCCATGACGGCAAGAATCCCGAGCATGGCCATGGTGGTAGAGCCCGCAAGGTGATCGTAGGTGCGCACGTTGAAGTTGATGCTCCATGCGTAACGCCAGTACCAGAAGGTGGCAAGCCCGAGGAACACGGGCAGGCTCCACCACTTGCGCGTCCACACCAACAGGCTGCGTCCCCACAAATGGGCTCCGAGCAGGAAAACGAGCGATGCGGGAAGGATGTCCAGGCTCCATGGCAGCCCCAAAAGTCCCAGTTCGCGTTCCCACAGTTCAAAGTCGCTGGCGTCCTCCCAGTCGAAGATCTGTCGGGTCAGGATCAGGAGCAGGACGAAAAGGCAGACCCACTTCCACCGCGCCAAGCCAAGGCGGTCCCAAGCCTTCAAATGTGCCCAAGCCACCACGATGCACAGGAAGAGGTGGGGGAGGAACCAGATGGGGGTCCATGGCCACCCGATCGACTGCCCGGTGGCCCACCCGATGCGCCCGAAGAGGCTGGGCCAATTCGCATATTCCCCGGTGGCAAGGAACACCGCGCAGGCAAGGACATAGGGAAGCAGCAGCCCCTTGCCCCGCCGCAAAAGGACGGTGGACAGATTCTGTCGTGCGGGCAGGAAAAGGCCGGACAAAAAGAGGAACAACGGCATGTGGAAGGAGAAGATCGCCATCCCGACCCACTTGAAACCCAAGGAGGTCCAAAGAGGCGTGTGCCCTGCCGCGACCAGGAGGATCCCCAGACCCTTGGCGACATCGATATCCATCTCGCGTTGCGTGCTCATCAGGGGCGCAAATCTGCCTTGCAGACCCACCAGGTGCCAAGTCCGTAAACCACATTTTCACAAAGACTTGCCAGGGGAATGGCCAGGATGCCGATGCGCGGCAGGAAAATCGCGGCAAGCGACACCTGCATGACAGGGCCGATGATCTCAAAGGATGCGTAAGTCCAAGCCCGTTTGTGTGCGATCAGGACCAGGGAGAACGGCAGGGAGAAGGCCCTGACCATCTCAACACCGCATTGCAGGCGAAGGATGGAGGACGCTTCCTCGAAGCCGTGCCCGTAGGCGAGTTGCAGCACCAAGGGAGCGAACAGGCCCAGGCCCAGGCACAAAGGGAGCGAGCCCGCCAGACTGATGCGGATCGAATGGAAGATTCCAGGTCCGCCACCGGGTTGGGAAAGCCGTGGAAGCATCCACGCGGCGACGGCCGCGCTCCAAAGCGGGAAGGCGCTGTCGGACAGGCGTTGGGCCGCCTGCCAGAGCGCGGCATGCGCCGGATCATGTCCGATGGCCAATTGCCGAAGGGCGATCTGGGCCAGAGGGGATGCGATTCCGGGCACGATTCCGATCGAAAGGAAGGGCAACCACAGTCGCAGCCAGTGAGGCAACCGCCTGCGCGAGAAGGCTGGCTTCGGGTGTGGAAGCGCAAAGATGGCCAGCACCCCGATGCCGATGGTCGCGGCAAGCAAACCGAGCCCAAGGGCTGGAAGCGAACCCGTGAACGGGAAGATCAAGAGAAGCTGAAGGACCCCCGAAATGGTCAACCAACGGCTCAAGCTCCCCATGCGCAACAGTCCTGCCGAAGCCCCCTGGAGATTGGTCTGGAGCGAGCCCAAGGAACACGCCAGAAAGAGCAGGACCGGCGTTGCAAGGGTGAAGCCGGGGAAGTGGACAAGGCCGGTGGCGTAGCCCAGCAGAAGCGCCGTGCAGACGACGAATGACAGGATCTGTCCAAGCAACAGTCCGGCGCCAAGCCACTGGGCTCGATTGCCGTGGGCGGACATGCCTTGCTGGAATCCGTGTTGAAGCGCGTTCCCGCCCAATGCGGTCCCGAGGGCGATCAGGTTCTGCCATTGCCCCAAGGCCAACAGACCTTCGCCTCCCAGTCGGGTGGCGATGGCACGCCCCAGCAGAAACAGGCAACCCAAGCGGATCGCATTGGCCAAGGCGTTTCCCGCCGGACCTCGAAGCCAGCGGCGCGGCCAGGTCACAGGGCCGGGCATTGCATGGCCTTGCATGAACGCCTCACAATAGCGCCTTCTCAGGCTCCCAGCTGTATTCGTCGTAGGTGGCGCATCGACCTCCGAAGCCTTCCTTGAAGGCAAGCAGACCTTCGTTCAGCCGCTTGCCTCCGTCCTCGCCGGATTGCCCCAAGCAGAACCATCGGCAAGGGTGCGTCGCCTCGCGTACGATCCACTCGATCAGGAGATCCGACGCCCCGCCCTCACGGCCTTCCTCGGTCGAGTGCAAGTACTGCATGTGCAGGACCTGGGGATTGCGCAGGACCAGGCACCCCGAAAGCATGGCATCGCCGTTGGTGGCGGCGTAGAACTCGATGTTCCCGGGGAATCGAGCCATCAGAAGCTGCATCTCCTCGAGGGTGTGGGCCGGTCGCACGCCAAAGCGCGAGGAAAGCCGTCCCTCCACCAAGGGCCAGAACGAGGCGAGATCCTGGCTGCGTCCGCATGTCACGCCATCCTTCGCCGCCTTGCGCGCCTTGCGTCGACGCAGCTGCGACAGTTCCGGCTCACCGGCGGACACCAAGGTGGTGACCGTGCGGCTTTCCAGATGGGCACCCAGCCGGAACATGGCGTATTCCGCTTCCTGGGACGGCTCTTCATGGTGGAACCAAGGCAAGGGCTTGTACCAGGCCTTTTGGATGCCCCGCTCGCAAAGCCCGCGATTGAGCGCCCTGAACATGTCAAGCACCGTCACGGTCCGCGCCTGGGACGACAGGACGATCCCTCCGTAGGTCAGTCCCGAATGGCTGGACCAGTCGTGCGAACCTTCGGTATGGCCTGAGACGATCCCCAGCCACTCCCCGTCCTTGCGAAAGAGGTAGGACGCATTGGGAAAACGATGAAGATGGTAATCGAGGTAGTCGCGCAGGAAGAAGAAATGTCCGTTGCGAGAACCCCGTACGATCCGGTCCCAGATTTCCCGAAGACCTTCCTCGTAAGGCACCAGTTCGATCATCTCAAGTCATCGCCCTTCCTTGACGGATTCTGTCAAGGCGCGCAGGAGCAGGTCGCTGATGCGATCCCAGCTGAAATGCTCCCGTGCAAGCTTTCGCCCTTGGGAGGCCATCTGCGAGGCCAGGATCGGATCGGCAAGGATCATGTCGATCGCTTCCGCCAGGGCCTTGGGGTCGGCCGGAGGTACGAGGAATCCTGTCACCGCATCCTTGACCACATCAGGAATGCCGCCCACCCGGGAAGCGACGACAGGACGCAGGTGCTCGTAGGCTTCCAAGGGGACGGTGCCCAGGCCTTCGGTGTCCCCCCGCGAATCCACGATGGAAGGCAGGACGAAGACCGTGCAGTCCCGATAGAGTTCATCGAGCCGCTCGGCGCTGACGCGACCGGAGAATTCGATCCGATCCGATGCCGCCGACACTGCAGCCTGCGCCTTGAGAGTCTCGGTGAGATCGCCGTGACCTGCGATGCACAGCCTTGGAGCCGGCTCGTGCTTGAGGTGCTCCATCGCCTCGATGAGGAACCGGATGCCCTTGCGCTCCACATGCCGTCCGACAAAAAGGATCACGGGAACCCCGGATGGGGGAGGGGGTGCATCATCCAAGGAAGCGGGGCAGGATGCCCCGTGAGGGACGACCTGAACCTGGACCGGTTCGATCTCGCGGACCTGCGCGGCCGT
>JBDKGV010000253.1:0-5016 GCA_039798005.1 Fibrobacterota bacterium | reverse complement strand
TGGTGAAGGAGACGTATCCGTCCCAGTCGTCCTGGTCCAAGCCGTCTTCGATCGAGTAGATCGGGTACTTCTTGACCCACTCGGTGTACTTGGCGACCATCTCGGCGGTGGTGAACAGCTTGTCCGGGTTGGACTTCCAGAACTTGTAGCCTTCCTTGTTGCCTTCGTCGAAGAGCTCGGAGGAAGCGCAGTCCAGGGCGATCTGGATCTGGGCGCCCGGCTTGTAACCGGCGGCCTTGATGGCCTCCATCACGAAGTCGAGAGCTTCGTCGTTCGACAGGTTCGGGGCGAAGCCGCCTTCGTCGCCGACGGAGGTGGTGTGCTTGCCCTTCTTCAGGATGGTCTTCAGGGTGTGGAAGATCTCGGTGATCCAGCGCAGGCCCTCGGAGAAGGTCGGGGCGCCGACCGGAGCGATCATGAACTCCTGGAAGTCGATCATGTTGTCGGCGTGCTTGCCGCCGTTGATGATGTTGGCCATCGGCATCGGCAGGGTGAAGTTCTTGTTGCCGTGGAGCTTGCCGATGTACTTCCAGAGCGGGAGCTTCGCGTCCTGGGCGGCGGCGTTGCACACGGCCATGGAGACGGCGAGGATCGCGTTGGCGCCCAGGCGAGCCTTGTTCTCGGTGCCGTCGAGATCGATCATGATCTGGTCGATCTCGGCCTGCTTGGAGGGGTCCTTGCCCTTCAGCGCCTTGGCGATCTCGGTGTTGGCGAAGTCCACGGCCTTGAGCACGCTCTTGCCGACGTAGATCTTCTTGTTGCCGTCGCGAAGCTCGACAGCCTCGTAGGCTCCGGTCGATGCGCCCGAAGGAACGGCGGAGCGTCCCATGATTCCGTTGTCGAGGGTGACATCGGCTTCGACGGTGGGGTTGCCACGGGAGTCGAGGATCTGACGGGCGACGATCTTCTTGATCTTGGACATGCGTTTCTCTCCGGTTCGGTTCGGCGGCCGTGACAGAATCTGTCAAATACTCGCTGCGAGCGGCACGCCATGTGGTGGTGGATCAGCGACCGCTGGAATGTAGAATGAGATAGCTTGGTCCATCAAAGGATTTTCACCAGGACATGAACCATTTGCCCACAATTTCTCCTCCGAAGGCTTGGCGCCGCCGGCCTGCGTGCGGCACGGGACGGACTTGCGGCATGGCACGCCACCCCGGTGATGTGCAAGCCCTCAAAGATGACTAGTTTCCCGCTCATGCCGATTCAGGGTCCCATTCCGTTTCCTCCCAGGAAGAGCCGACGTTCACGGCCTCGCTGGCCCGTGTTCCTGCTTGCCTCCATCGTCCTTGTGATCCTCTGTCTCGCGACGTGGATCGCCTGCGACTGGTCCCTGCTCGTGAAGGACACGCCCGGTGCCCGCGCCCGCTGGGCTCTGGTACTGGCCGGAGAAGGCGCCGAGGCCGACCGCACCCAAGCGGGCTTGGGTCTGGTCAAGGCAGGCCGGGCCGACAGCCTTCTGGTGTCCGGCACTCCCGTCGTGGCCGACATCCACACCAGCACCATCCTGCTTTCTGCGCTTCCGCAAGAGACGGAAGTGCGCCGCCGGGTGCTGGAAGCTCACCACGCAAGCCGCAGCACCGTCGAGGAGGCCCAAGCCATCATCCCTCTCCTGCAATCGCTCGGCGCCGACACCGTTCTTCTGGTCACGAGCAACTACCATACACGCCGAGCCGCCGACATCTTCAATTGCATGGCACCCAAAGGGATGCGCTTCGTGCCGGTGGCGACGCCCTGCCGCAGCTTCGCCTCCGGTTGGGAAAGTCGCGAAGGGGCCAAGCTCTGGCTTTTGGAATGGACCAAGACCTTCTGGTGGAACCTCGTGGATCGCTGGAGCTCCCTGAGCTTGCAACCCGGCAACGCGAGGTCGCTTCGCTATCCGGATGCGGGACAGGTCGGTGCCCCCTGCCCCGTCTGCCCCGCCCCCGTGGCCTGCCCTCCCGCCCCGGCCTGCCCGCAAGTGACGGCTCGCCCGGAACCCAAGCCGGAAGTGCGCAACGTCGCAAAGCCCAAGGAAAAGCCAAAGGCGACCAAGTCCGAGAAGAAAAAGGACAAGGCTCAAACCAGGCGCTGATCGATGCTGGTTCCGCTCCTGCTTTCCCTGTGCGCCTCGGACAGCACCGCGGCACCCGTCGCGGGACGCGGCCATTGGGATTGGCTTCCCAAGGACTTCGACGTGCTGATGCGCACCAGCGGGCGCGTGAACTTCTCGGCCAATGTGGCGGGGCAGGCGCGCAGTCAAGACCTGCCGCCGGGGTACCGTTCGGACTTCCACCTGTGGGTGGATTTCTTCCGCTGGAAAGGACTCACCTCCAACTGGCTGATCGGGAACACTACGGTCATCTCGCGCAACGACTCCACCGCGTTCCAGCTCTCGCGCATCCGCTACATCCTGACTCCCGGCTACCGCTACGAGTTCAAGGATTGGCAGATCTCGGGCCTGCTGCTGCACGAGTGCGTGCACACCGTCTCCCGCCCCGAGGCGAACGGTGCCGTGTGGTGGAATTCCGCCCAGATCGGAGCGGGAACCAAGGGCGCCTACCACGACCACTTCGTCGAGCAGTACCGCAAGGACATGGGCTTTTCCGCCATGCGACTGGACGGACGATTGGATTTCGGCCAATTCCTGTACGGCCAGCAGTCGGTCTTGATCGGTCAGAACCACGACTTCCGCCAGGAAGTCTTCGGGCTGGCCCGCCTGCGCCTGGGGAGCATTGGGCCTTTGGGATTCTTCGAGGACGTGGCTCCCCACTTCTGGCGTCGCGCCGGCGGCGAGATCGTGCAGAAGTGGGATCTGTCCAGCCATGTCTATCTGCTGGGCACCCACAACATCGCCGGAGCCTTCCTGCGCTGGATCCCGCTGGACCAGAACCCCATCGACAACGAGGAGAACCTCGTGCAGGTCGGGGTCGACATCGTCTTCTAGGCCATGAAAAAGGCCCGCGGCGATGCCGCGGGCCCATTCTTCCCCATGGACGGATCCTGTCAGTAGCCGTGCCCGTCCTTGAGGGACTCCTCGGTCACGGGGTCGGAGAAGTGGACATAGACCCACGTCTGGTAGCCGATGACGATGGGCAGGAAGAACGCCACCACTCCCAGCATGATCTTCAGGGTCAAGGGGCTCGATGCGGAGTTGAAGGCCGTCACCGAGGCCGCGGCGTCGATGCTTGAAGCCACGATGTTCGGGAACATTCCCGCCACCCCGAAGAGCGTCGCCATCACGATGAACAGGCTCGATGCGCCCCATGCCCACCAGAACTTGCCCTTGCCCAACAGGACGCGCGAGGCCACCAGCCCCACCACGGCAAGAAGCGGCAGCACCAGGAACGCCGGACGGGTCAGCAGGTTCTGCCAGAGCCGGGTGGCAAACCACGTATGCGCAAGGAACGCCACGGCAAGCAGGAGGGTCGCCACCCACAGTTTGGAAGCCATGCGAGCCGCCCGCACCGCCAGCAGATCGCGGCTCTTGGCCACCAGCCAAAGCGCTCCGTGGTGCGCGAAGGCGATCACGAAGAACACCCCGCCGACCAGTCCGTAGGGATTGAGGAGCGTCAGGAGATTGCCGTGGAACACGCCTTCCTTGTCCACGGGAATCCCCGCGAACAGGTTGGCAAACGCCACGCCCAACAGAAGCGCCGGCACCACCGAACCGAAGACCAGGCAGCAGTCCCAGACCTTGCGCCAGGCGGCCGACTCCACCTTGCCGCGAAACTCGAAGGACACGCCACGCAGGATGAGCGCGAAGAGCAGCAGCATGAGCGGTGTGTAGAGCGCCGAGAACATGGTCGCGTAGGCCGTGGGAAAGGCCGCGAAGGTCACGCCGCCGGCGGTGATCAACCACACCTCGTTGCCGTCCCAGAAGGGACCGGTCGAGTTGATCATGATCTTGCGATCAAGCTCGGTCTTGCCCAGGAAAGGATACAGCGTGCCCAGACCGAGATCGAAGCCGTCAAGCATGAAGTAGACGGCCCAAGCCACGCCCCAGATGGAAAACCAGATCGTTTCTAGCATTGGTCGGATCTCCTTCAGTGCCGGGATGCGGAAGTGGTGGATGCGTCGATCTCAGGCAGAGGTCCCTTGCGGGCATAGGTCCACAGGAGATAGAAGTCGACGGCGCCAAGCAGGGAGTAGATGAGGAAGAAGGCGCCCAGCGAGGTGGCCACTTGGATCGGTTCGATCTTGGAGACCGCGTGCTCCGTGCGCATGAGGCCGTAGACGATCCACGGCTGGCGACCGACTTCGGCCAAGGTCCAGCCGATCTGGTTGGCGAGGTAGGGCACGGGAATCATCCAAGGCAGCAGCCGCAGCAGCCATTTCTGGTCCTGGATGGTCTTGCGCTTCCACCATGCCCACACCGACATCCAGAAGAGCAGGATGCCCAAGGCGACCATCACGCGAAACGAGAGGAAGGTGGCCAGGACCGGAGGACGGTCGGCCTTCGGGACGTCCTTGAGTCCGACCACTTGACCGTTGGGGTTGTGATGGACCAGGAAGGAAAGGAGCCCCGGCACCGGCAGCGCTTCGATCGCATTGCGTTCATTTTTTTCATCGGGCCAAAGCGCAAGGTACATGGGGACGTCGTTCGAGGTTTCCCAATGCGATTCCATGGCGGCGAACTTGGTAGGCTGCGCCGTCGCCAGGATCTCGGCATTGAGATGCCCTTGGAACATCTCGAAGATGCAGAAGATCAAGGTCCAGGCCGCCGCGATGTTGAAGGACTTCTTGAAGACGCCCACATGGCTTCCGCGCGCGATGTGCCAGGCGCTGATGCCCAGCACGAAGAACCCGCCAAGGATCCATGCGCCGCCCACGGTGTGGATGTACTGGAGGATGGCGAACTTCTGGGTGACCACGGCGAAGAAGTCCGCGAGTTCAGCACGGCCGTTGCGCAGGACGTAGCCCACCGGATGCTGCATCCAGGCGTTGGCCACGATGATCCAGAAGGCCGAGATGTTCGAGGCGATGGCCACGATCCAGATGGCCCCGCAGTGGAGCCAGGCAGGGAGCTTCTTCCAG
>JBDKGV010000252.1:0-5105 GCA_039798005.1 Fibrobacterota bacterium | reverse complement strand
GGCGCCGGTCACGAGGTCGACGGTCGCGGCCTCCGAGGTCATGCCGTAGGCGTCGCGGTGGACCACGGACCAGAGCTTGCCGTTCACCGCCACCAGGCCGTAGGGCTTGTTGGTACCGAGCTTGCCGGTGAGGTTCTTCTCAAGGGTGTGCGTGGCCATGTCGATGACCTCGATGCCGCCGTTGGAGGCGGTGTCCCAGGTGCCGTGCGACACGACGTAGAGCTTGGCGTTCAGGAACGCCATCGCCTGCGGGTTGAGCAGGCCGAGCTTGATCGCAGAGCTTGCCTTGGTCGCGTTGGTGTCGGCCAGGATCACGCGCCCGGTGTCGTAGCTGTAGTCGCTGCGGGTTCCTTGAGCCAGGATCCACAGATGCCCGCCTTCGAAGGTGATCGCGCTCGCCTTGACCTTGCCCTCGGAGTTGGCCCAGGCGGACAGGTCGATGCTTCCGATCGAGTCGCCGGTGGTGGCGTTCAGGACCAGCAGGTTGTTGGTTTCCCAGCGCACCACGAAGAGCTTGTTGCCGGCCTTGGCGACCTGGTAAGGGTTGGTTCCGGCGCCGACGCTGGTCTGGAACACGTAGTGCTCCTGATCCTGGATGCCGCCCTTGAAGGCCGTGATGACGGCGCTCTTCTGGTTGATGATGTAAAGGACGCTGTCGGCCACATCCAAGGCCACGCCGCCGCCCGAGGCGTCCTCGGTGCCCACGTCGCTCAAGGACTGGCCTTGCACGCGCTGGATGGCGTAGTTGGAGTAGTCGGTGCCGACCACGAAAAGAGACGGGACGACGGTGGGCTGGGCCATGACGGCGTCGTGGATGCCGCCCAGGCTGTCGAGCACCAGACGCACCGTGTTCCAGCCGGTCTTGGTCAGAAGCAGGGTGTCCAAGGCGAGGCTCTTGCGTGCAGCCACGGGGCCGATGGACTGTGCGGCGAGGTTGGAGCGGTTGGTTCGGCTGCCGTTGATGGAGTGGCCACCGAAGGAAAGCCGCAAATGCCCGTTTTCGATCTTCAGGTTCTGGAGGGCCTTGGCCATGGCGCGGGCGCGCGGCGAGATGCCGGTGCCGATGTCCATGGACCAGTTGCCGCGGGCATCGCTTGTCGTGGTGGCGCCTGCCACGGCGAGGCGCACGGTGACTTCAGGCAAGGCGGCTCCGTCGGTGCTTTTCACGGTTCCCGACAGGGTTGCGGCCTGGGCGGAGAGGGAAAGGGCAAGGATGCCCAGTGCGGTGGTCTTCTTCATTTCGTTTCCTTGGGTTGATTCCATTCGATGCGCACGCGCCACGCGCGCCCGGCCAGGGGGGCATCGGTAAATTCCTCGAACTCTTCATTCGTCAGGTTGTCCCCTTGCACGAGCAGCGTGAAGGGGCCACGGCGCCAGCTGAGCCGGAGTCCGTGGATCGTGTGGCCAGGGAGGCGGTCCTTGGGCGCATTGAGGCTGTTGGACCACGAACTGCTTGAATAGTTGGAAATGCCTTCCAGCAGGAAGCCCTGCCAAGTCGGAGTGCCCAAGGTGGTGTTCCACCGCCAGCGCGGGGAATGGTCAAGTTCGTTGCCGCGATAGGCTTCCAGATCGGATCGGATGGAGGTGCGGGACCAGCCGCCCTGCAGCTTGGCCGATCCGTAACGCGTGCACAGTGCGGCATCGCCGTCCACGCCGTGCGCGGTGTAGCCCGAGTCGTTCTCGAATCGCGAGACGAGCGAGGCCCCGATCATCTCGCGGCGGATCGGTTTCTTGTAGAGTCCGGTCCAGGGCTGGAGTCCCAGCGAGACGGGGCCTTGCGCCAGCCGCAGGCCCAGCTCGGCGGTCCAGCTCTCCTCGGGCTTGAGCCCGTAGTTGGCGAAGGTCATGCCATTGTCGCCGTAGATCTCGTGGAAATCGGGAGTGCGCTGGCTGTGCGATGCGGAGATCCAGGTTTGCCAGGATCTGTCCGGGGCGCGCAGCCAGGTGCGGACCTGCTGATCGCCCGCCCAGGTGGACCATGTGGAGTCGGGCGTGGCGACCACGCCGTCCATCGGCGAGGCTCCGACATCGCGTTCGTCCTGCAAGGTCTCGATCCGCCCCAGGAGCGATGCGCCGAAGGATTTTGACGGATCCTGTCCCGCCCATCCTCCTGCAAGGAAGAAGCCTTGGCGACTTGCCACGGGGGTGAGATGCACCTTCTTGGGCGTGGTCGTCTCCCATGCGTTGCGCTCATGGGAAAAGCCGGTGCGCAGTTGGCCATCCAGCCAATCCCCATGCTGACGCACCAGGCCCACGCTTCCCGAGGCGTTCCAGCCGAAGTCCTCCGCCTCGCGGTTCGAACGGTAGTCCAATCCCCCGGCGCTGTCCCGCCAGCGGCTGGTGTGCATCCGCACGGCGGCCTGCCAAGGGATGTCCCACGTGGCGTCGCTGCGGGAATCCACCGTGAACTGCCCGTTGGTGCGGGCGTAGCGGGCCTTTGGGTTGGCGGTGTACAACCCGGTGATGCCCTTGTCGGAACGGTCTCCGCGCAGCATGGCTTGAATGCCTGGCGTGGGTCTCCAGCCCAAGGAGGCGCCGTAGCCCGAGTAGTCGTTGTTGGGCAGGCGGATGATGCCGTCGTCCTTCTTGTTCCACTTGGTCCCGTGGTCCCAGAAGAAGGGCCAGTCGTTCTCCGCGGTCTGCCCCCAACCCGAAAGGCTCCACTGGCCGCTGGCGTCACCCGCCCAGAGGCTTGCTTGGCGTTCGCCGAAGCTGCCCATGGTCACGGATCCCCCGAGGCGGTTCCAGCCTTGGCGCGAGGTCAGGCGCAGCTCCGGGCGTCCATCGCCTCCGGTGGTCGCCCCTTGGATGATCTCGACCTTCTCCAGGCTTTCCACGGGAATGCCGCCAAGGTCGGAGCGCGAGCTGCCGTCGTCGCGCAGAGCGATGCCGTCCATGGTCACGCGCACCTGCTGGCTGGGGCATTGCCTCAGCTGCACCTGGGAAAAGCCGCCCAGGCCTCCCATGCGACGAACTTCGACTCCAGGGACCAGAGAAAGGACGTCGGCAAGGGAGGCGCCTTGGGACAGTTCATTGCGGCCAAGGGTGCGCACCTCGGTAGGGGCGCGGTTGGCATGCCCCTCGATGACGCGATCCTCCAGGCGCAGGAAATGCGGCTTGGGCACGGTGTCGGTCGCGTTTGCAGGCATGGGCGCAGTGCTTGGCGCAACGCTTTGCGGCACCGGATCGGCGGGTGCGATCGAATCCACGGCGTTTGCCGTGTCGCTCGATCCCATCAGGACGGAAAATGTCAAACCAAGAAAGAACATCCACCCGCTCCAGAGGTGTGATCAAAAGGCGCAGACATCGATGCCTGCGCGCTCTCAAGGAAATCGTCTCCTGGCTCGGGGATCTCTTCGCCGCCTTCCCGGGATCTTTCCCAGTGGCGTTGTGGCGAAGGGTGCATCGCTGCGATGCGTTTCCCTTACAGTGGCTGGTCCGCTGCCGATTCTCACGGCATTCCGTTACTTCCTCAAAGCGCGCACAAATGTAGCCCCCCATCATGCCTGCCGTCAAACTTCCGGAAGCGACGGAATGCGACGAAAATTTTTTCCATCCCATCCCTTTACAACGAAAGGATTTCGCTTACTTTTGTTCTCCTCTTCACGGCGAAAGTCATGCAGGGTAAGATTCGGGGTCGTAGCTCAGTTGGTAGAGCATCACAATGGCATTGTGGGGGTCAGGGGTTCGATTCCCCTCGGCTCCACTGGATCACAAAAAGCCTTCGCGCAAGCGGAGGCTTTTTTGTTTTGCTCATCACAATGGCCTTGTGGGAGCAGGGGCTCGCTTCCCCGCAGGCTCCACTGGATCACAAAATGCCTCTGCGCAAGCGGAGGCATTTTTGTTTTGCTCATCACAATGGCCTTGTGGGAGTCTGGGGCTCGCTACCCCGCAGGCTCCACTGGATCACAAAGAGCCTTCGCGCAAGCGGAGGCCTTTTCGTTTTGTTCATCACGATGGCCTTGGCCCCCGCGAACCGCTTGCCTTCTGCTTGATTGAAATGAGAGAATCACTTCGTCTTATCAGAGGGGTCCTTCCATGTCTTGGTTTCGGAATTTGCGCATCGGCAGCAAAATCACCAGCTCATTCGGAGTGTTGTTTCTGATCGTGATCGGGCTCGGGGGAGTCGCCTTGAACGGAGTGATGCAGCTTCATGGCGCCATTGAAACCATTGCCGAGGCTTACACTCCCAGCATCATCGAGGCGGGGAAGATCCGGGCGGGGTTGAACCATGAGCTGTTTCTGACCTATTCGCACCTTCAGGAAGAACACCCTGAAGACATCGTCAAGATTGAGGCGACTTTCAAGGAGGAAGTGGACAGCATCGAAGCGGCGATCAAGCGCTATACCCCGTTGCTGGATGATCCGGAAGAGTCGAAGCTCTTTGAAGAGTTCCAAAAAGATCGGAAAGTCTTCGAAGAGGCGCGTCTGAGCGTCCTTGTGCAGTCGCGTCAAGGTCTCAATGCCAAGGCGTATGAGCAGATCAAGACGCAGCTGACGCCTGCCTTTGAGAAGATGATCGCAAGCATCGCCAAGTGCGCGGAGATCAACGCGAGACAGACCCGTGATGCCGGGCTGCAGGGTGCGTCCCTGGGGTACAGGACCATGCTCATCATCATCGTCTTCGCAGTCCTTGCCTTGATCGCAGTCCTGTTCCTGCGTGGAGTGCTGGTTCGCCTGGTTGCTTCGCCATTGGAGGTGCTGTCCAAGATCGCCGAGCGCATCGCCAATGGCGACCTGAGTCAGCGAGTGACCAAGGAAAGTCAGGATGAGATCGGGGATCTTCAAGCGGCCTTCTCGGGGATGTCCGGGCAGTTGTCGAAGTCCTTGGGAGGCATTCAAGGAGAGTCTCAAAGCCTTGCCGCTGCCGCCGAGCAGATGAGCGTGGTCGCGGCCGATCTGGACAAGGCGTCCCAGAGTGGATTGTCCCGGGCGGAGTCGCTTTCGGCCGCTTCCGTGGAGATGAATTCCTCCTTGGCGGGTGTTGCCGTCACGACGGAACAGTCGTCTGCCAACCTTGAGCGGATTGCGGCCTCCATCGAGGAGATGGCCGCCTCCATCTCGGAGATCGCCCGCAGCGCCGAACGCTCCAGGACCTCGGCGAG
>JBDKGV010000251.1:0-5118 GCA_039798005.1 Fibrobacterota bacterium | reverse complement strand
TCCGGAGTGACCTGACCGGGGGCCTCAAGGAAGGGCCGGAATCCCCCGCAGCAAGTCCTCACAAGTCTCCCGCATCCGGATGACCCGCACGCTCCCGTCGGTCTGCACGAGCAGTTCGGGCAGGCGGGGCCGTGCGTTGTAGCTGGAGCTCATCGACCAGCCGTAGGCGCCCGTGTCCCGCACCAGCACGATGTCCCCGGCCCGGGGGCACGGTCCGCGACGTTCGCGGGCCAGGAGGTCGCCGCTCTCGCAGATGTTCCCGGTCCATGTGACATTTTCCGCCAAACGTTCCTCCGTGCCCGGGGGAATGAGGTCGATGCGGTGCCATGCGTCGTAGAGGACGGGGCGCTGCAGAGCATTGAAACCGATGTCGGTCCCGGCGATGACTCCCTCGCCCCGCTCCTTCACGGCGTGGACGGTCCCGAGCACTCCGCCGCATTCGGCGCACCAGTATCGCCCGGGTTCGATGCGCGCCTCGATGGAACGTCCCGTCTCGCGGCACCACCGGGACAGCATCGCGTCGAGCTCCCGGCCCAACCGGGAAAGGTCCAGGCGATCCTCGCCGCGATAGGGCATCCCGAAGCCTCCGCCGAAGTCCACGAACGCAAGCGACGGAACGCCCCTTGCCGTCTCGAGCAGGAAGGCGGCGGCCGCCAGGTAGCGGGACGGTTCCAGGAATCCCGACCCGATGTGCTGGTTCAGTCCCACCGGGGATATGCCATATTCTGTCAAAATAGCGATGGCCTCGGGAAGCTCCCCGGGCAGCAGGCCGAACTTGGTGCGACCGCCGGCGGTGACCACCTTCTCATGGTGGCCGTCCCCGGTTCCCGGATTGAGGCGGAGCGCGACGCGGGAGGCCACGCGATGCCGTGCGAACAGCCGCACCTGGTCCAGGGAATCGAGGCTCGTGAGGATGCCGCGTGCGGCGGCGAAGCGCAGCTCCTCCAGGCTCACATTGTTGGGGATGAAGAAGATCTCCTCGGGAGAGAATCCCGCCGCCTCGAGCAGGAGGATCTCGCCGGGGGACATGGCATCGCCCGAGAGTCCTTCGCTCCTTGCGATGGCAAGCAGGTGGGGATTGCCGTTGGCTTTCACCGAGATGGACGGATGCCAAGGGCGATGGGTCAGGAGACCGGCCAGCTCCCGCAGGCGCAGGCGAAGCGTGTCCTCGTGGTAGATGTGAAGGGGAGAGCCGTGCCCGCTCAGGAGCGATGCGGCACGGGTGGTGTCAAACCAATGGGATGCGGAGATGTCGTGTTCGTTCATGGCTCAAAGATCGCGTCGCACCATCGGGATCTCCAATCGCAAGATCGGAAGGGGGGCATCGGAAAGTCCGATGGCGCCAGTCCCCGCTGCGTGAGGTATTCTTGGAGGACGATGGAACTCTACCAGTTGCGCACCTTCGTCGCCGTGGCCCGGGAAGGCAACCTCTCCCGCGCCGCCAAGGAGCTCGCCACCAGCCAGCCGGCCGTGAGCGCCCAGGTCAAGGCGCTGGAGGAGGAGCTGGGATTGGCTCTCTTCGAGCGCTCGCCCAAAGGAATGGCGCTGACTCCGGGCGGTGTGCAGCTTCTGGAGGATGCGCTCGCGGTGATCGGGGTGGCCGAGGGGATGCTGGCCAAGGCGCGTTCCCTGCGCGGGGTGGTGGAAGGGATCGTGAAGATCGGGGCGCTCTCCGATCCGGCCATCCTTCGGCTTGGACAAATCCTGACGCTGTCGCAGGAGCGGCACCCGGGACTGGTGCCCGAGCTCCATCACGCGACCTCGGGGAACCTGCGGCGCGAACTGCTGGCCGGGAACCTCGATTGCGCCTTCATCCTGGGGCCGTCGGAGGACGGGCTGGAACGGCGCGACCTGCGCGCCATGCGCCTTGTCGTCGTGCTTCCGCCGGACGCCGGTGCGGCCGTGGATTGGGACAGGATCTGTCAAATGCAGTGGATCGGGACGCCGCCGGGATGTCCGCTCCGTCTCTCGAGCCAAGCGCTCTTTGAACGGAAGGGATGTGCTCCGTCGCGCGTGTTCCAGGTGGAGATCGAACGCACCATCGTGGAGATGGTCGCCTCGGGGCTCGGGGCGGGCCTCTTGCGCGAGGACACCGCCCGGTGGGCCCAGGATCGGGGCAAGTGCCGCATCTGGGAGGGCGACGGGGTCGAGACGGGATTCGCCCTGGTGTGGCGCAAGGGGCAGGGAGAGATGCCGCGTGTCAAGGCGGTGCGAAACTTGGTGGATGCGGTATGGGGGATGTGCTGACGCGGGTGATTCTTGCTAGCTTCTTGGGCATGAAGCACACCATTCACTATACCTTGACCGACGAATCCCCGATGCTTGCGACCCAGTCGCTTCTGCCGATCGTGAAGGCCTTTGCGGCCCCGGTGGGGATCGACGTGGAGCTGCGCGACATCTCGCTTTCGGGCCGCATCCTGGCCTTGTTCCCGGAGTTCCTCAAGGAGGAACAGCGCCAAGCCGACGACTTGGCATTCCTGGGCGCCCTGACCCAGGACCCGAAGGCCAACATCATCAAGCTGCCCAACATCTCGGCTTCGATCCCCCAGCTCAAGGGCGCGATCAAGGAACTCCAGTCCCAAGGGTTCGCCCTGCCCGACTATCCGGACGCTCCGGCGGACGACGCCCAGAAGGACATCAAGGCCCGCTACGACAAGATCAAGGGCTCGGCCGTGAACCCGGTGCTGCGCGAGGGCAACTCCGACCGCCGCGCCCCGCGCGCCGTCAAGAACTACGCCAAGAAGAACCCCCACAGCATGGGCGCTTGGGCCACCGACTCACTGACCCACGTTTCCTCGATGCAGGCCGGAGATTTCTACGCCACCGAGTCCTCCATCACGCTTTCCGAAGCGTCGAGCTTTGCCATCGAGTTCGTGAATGAAGGGGGAGAGGTCACTCTCTTGCGCAAGGCTGCCAAGCTCGAGGCCGGCGAGATCCTCGACGCCTCGACGATCTCGATGTCGGCTCTCGAGGCTTTCCTCGCGGAGCAGATCCAGGACGCCAAGGAGAAGGGCGTGCTCTTCTCGGTGCATCTCAAGGCCACCATGATGAAGGTCTCCGATCCCATTCTCTTCGGTGCCGTGGTGCGCGTGTTCTTCGCCGAGGTCTTCGCGAAGTACGGCGAGCTCTTCAAGGAACTCGGGATCGACGCCAACAACGGCCTGGGCGATCTGTATGCCCGCATTGCCGGCCACGCCAAGGAAGCCGAGATCAAGGCCGCCTTGGACAAGGCGCTCGCTGAAGGCCCGGCCCTTGCGATGGTCAATTCCGACAAGGGCATCACCAACCTGCATGTGCCTTCGGACGTCATCATCGACGCTTCGATGCCGGCCATGATCCGCACCTCGGGCCGCATGTGGAACAAGGAAGGCAAGGCTCAGGACGCCAAGTGCGTGATCCCGGACCGCTGCTACGCCGGCGTGTATGCCGCGACCATCGACTTCTGCCGCGAGAACGGTGCCTTCGATCCGCGCACCATGGGCTCGGTTCCCAACGTGGGCCTGATGGCCCGCAGTGCGGAAGAATACGGTTCCCACGACAAGACCTTCCAGGCCACGGCCAAGGGCGTCATCCGCGCCGTGGACGCTTCCGGCAAGGTGCTGCTCGAACAGGCCGTCGAGGCTGGCGACGTCTTCCGCATGTGCCAGGCCAAGGACGCGCCCATCCGCGACTGGGTGAAGCTGGCCGTGAACCGTGCCCGTCTCTCGGGGCTGCCTGCCATCTTCTGGCTGGACGGGGAGCGTGCCCATGACCGCGAAATCAAGGCGAAGGTCGAGGCCTATCTCGCCGAACACGACACCGCAGGGCTCGATATCCAGATCTTCGATCCGGTGGCCGCCTGCTCCTTGACGCTCAAGCGCGCCAAGGAAGGTCTGGACACCATCTCGGTGACAGGAAACGTCCTGCGCGACTACCTGACCGACCTGTTCCCGATCCTGGAACTGGGCACCTCGGCCAAGATGCTCTCGATCGTCCCGCTGATGAACGGCGGCGGCCTGTTCGAGACCGGTGCGGGCGGTTCGGCCCCCAAGCAGGTGGAACAACTCATCGAGGAGAACTGCCTGCGTTGGGATTCGCTGGGCGAGTTCCTTGCGCTTGCCGTGTCCTTCGAGCACCTCTCGCAGGTGACCGGTGACGCCAAGGCCAAGGTCCTTGCCGACACATTGGACGAGGCCAACGGCAAGGTGCTGGAGTTCAACCGTTCCCCGGCCCGCAAGGTCGGTGAGTTGGACAACCGCGGCTCCCACTTCTACCTGGCCCTCTACTGGGCGCAGTCGCTGGCTGCCCAGACGGTGGACGCCGAGCTTGCCGCCTACTTCGCGCCGCTTGCCGCCGAGC
The DNA here is from genome assembly GCA_039798005.1 of Fibrobacterota bacterium. Taxonomy (GTDB): domain Bacteria; phylum Fibrobacterota; class Fibrobacteria; order UBA5070; family UBA5070; genus JBDKGV01. Next base: position 780 of record JBDKGV010000251.1, on the reverse strand, counting down.
TCACCGCCAAGGAAGCCCAGATCGTGTCCGAACTCAACACAGCCCAGGGCGTGAAGGTGGATGTGGGCGGCTACTACCGTCCCGACGCCGAGAAGCTCGCGAAGGTCATGCGCCCGAGCAGCACCTTCAACGCGGCCATGGCGCTCCTGAAGGCGTAAGACAGAATCTGTCCAATTGAGATCCTGCGCCCCGGGCGCGGGGAACGGGAGTCCGTCGCGAGGCGGGCTCCCGTTTTGTTTGGGGCGCCTGCCGCAGTGCGGCACCGGGCTGCCTGCCAAGCCTCGGCTCCGCCGGGGTCTTGGGCCTGTCGGCCGGCATCCCTGGCGCGCTTCAGTGCGTCCCGTTGCGCAGCAGCTGCCCCAGCCGTCTCGCGCTTTGTTCCAGCTCCGGCGTGAGGGGGTGCCCGCAGCTCACGCGCAGGCAGTTGCGGAAGCGCCGGGAATGGGCCGAGAAGACGGGGCCGGGCACGACGCCGATCCCCGCCTCCACGGCGCGCTCGAAGAACTCCAGGCTGTCCAGCCCCGGAAGTTCCAGCCAGAGCACGAAGCCCCCGGAGGGTGAGGAGATGCGCAGGTCGTCGGGGCCTTCCTCGGCAAGGATCGCCCGCATGCGCTGGGTCTGGTTCCAGATGGCCTTGGGGAAGGCGCGGAAGTGGCGCTCGCAGGCGGTTGTTTCAAGGAACGCGGCCCATCCCCCCTGGAGCGCCAAGGACCCGCCCAAGGTGCGTGCCGACTTGAGTTCCTCGACCTCCCGCTGCCAGCGTCCGGGCACGATCCAGCC
>JBDKGV010000250.1:0-5178 GCA_039798005.1 Fibrobacterota bacterium | reverse complement strand
GCGCAGGCGGTACACGACCTTGCGCTGCTGGTTCATCACGTCGTCGTATTCCAGCAGGTGCTTGCGCACCTCGAAGTTCTGGGCCTCGACGCGCTTCTGGGCGCTGGCGATGGAGCGGTTCAGGAGGGGGTGGGTGATGACCTCGCCTTCCTTGGCGCCCAGGCGGTCCATCATGCCGCGGATGTTGGTGCCGCCGAAGATGCGCATCAGCTCGTCGTCCAGCGACAGGAAGAAGCGGCTGGAGCCCGGATCGCCCTGACGACCGGCGCGGCCGCGCAGCTGGTTGTCGATACGGCGGGACTCGTGGCGCTCGGTGCCCACGATGTGAAGGCCTCCGAGGCGGCGCACCGAGAAGACACCCATTTCGCGCAGTTCCCAGGGGGCGGGAAGGGCGACGAGCTCCTTCTCTTCACGGGCCTTGTTGATGATGACAAGACGCTCTTCGCGGGTGCCCTTGCACTTGGCGCGGTCCTTCTCGTCCTCGATCTGGGTGTCGGCCCAGTAGGACAGGATCTGCTCGTCCTGCTCGGCCGCGTCCTTGGACAGGCCCTTCGGAGCGAGCTTCTTCTCGGTCCAGTGCTCGAGCACGGTCGCCCAGTCGGTGTCGCGCAGCATGATGTCGGTACCGCGACCGGCCATGTTGGTGGCGATGGTGACCTTGCCGATCTGTCCGGCCTCGGCGACGATGATGGCCTCGCGGCTATGCTGCTTGGCGTTGAGCACGTCGTGCGTGACGCCTTCGCGCACCAGAAGACCGGCGAGCTTCTCGGACTTCTCGATGGAGACCGTACCGACCAGGATGGGCTGGCCCAAGGCATGGCGGTCGCGGATGTCCTCGGCGATCGACTTGTACTTCTCGAGATCGGAGCGGAACACCCAGTCGTCGCGGTCCTTGCGAATCTGGTCGCGGTTGGTGGGCACCACCACCACGCCCAGCTTGTAGATCTCGCCAAATTCCTGCGCCTCGGTGTCGGCCGTGCCGGTCATGCCCGAGAGCTTCTTGTACATGCGGAAGAGGTTCTGGAAGGTGATGGTCGCCAGCGTCTGGTTCTCGCGGGCGATCTTGACCTTCTCCTTGGCTTCCACGGCCTGGTGCAGGCCGTCCGACCAGCGGCGCCCTTCCATGATGCGGCCCGTGAACTCGTCCACGATCTTGACTTCGTTGTCCTGCACGACATAGTCCACGTCCTTGTGGAAGATGACATGGGCGCGCAGGGCCTGGCTGATGTGATGAACCCACTCGACGTTGAAGTCGGCGTAGAGGTTCTCAAGTCCCAAGGCCTTCTCGCAGGCCTCCACGCCCGCCTCGGTGAGCATCACGTTCTTGTGCTTCTCTTCGAGGGTGTAGTGGAGGTTCTTCTTCAGGAGGGGAATGACCTTGTCGGCCAGCAGGTACTTGTCGGTGCTCTCTTCGGCCGGGCCGGAGATGATCAGCGGGGTGCGGGCCTCGTCGATCAGGATCGAGTCCACCTCGTCCACGATCGCGTAGTTGAGCTCGCGCTGCACGCAGTCGTCGATGTTGCGCGCCATGTTGTCGCGCAGGTAGTCGAACCCGAACTCGTTGTTGGTGCCGTAGGTGATGTCGGAGCCGTAGGCCTCGCGGCGTTCGGGCTCGGACTTGTCATGCACGATCAGGCCCACCGTGAGTCCCAAGTAGCGGTACAGTCGTCCCATCCACTCGGAGTCGCGCTTGGCCAGGTAGTCGTTGACGGTGACCACATGCACGCCCTTGGCGGTGAGCGCATTGAGGTACACGGCCAAGGTGGCGACCAGGGTCTTGCCTTCGCCGGTCTTCATCTCGGCGATCTTGCCGTCGTGCAGGATCATGCCGCCGCGCATCTGCACGTCGAAAGGACGCATGCGGAAGGGGGGCAGGGATTCCGGGTACAGTCCGCGCACGGTCTCGTACAGGGCGCCGGGGAATCGGATCTCCACGATGTCGGTGCCGGCTTCGAGGGCTTCGCGCGCCGCCGTGGCAAGCGCAGCGTGCTCCGCGGACAGGTTGGCGAAGTCGAACCCGTGCTTGGGGTCCAGGATGTTGAGGATGCCCAGGCGGCGGTCGGCGGCCTCGCGCACCACGGCAAAGGCCTCGGGCAGGAGATCGTCCAGCGTTTCGCCCTTCTCGAGGCGGGCGCGGAACTCGATGGTCTTTTCGGCCAGATCGTCATCGCTCAGGGGGCGCAGGGCGGATTCGAACGCGGCAATCTGCTCCACGACGGGCGAGAGCTTCTTGTTGTAGCGCTCGTGAGGGGTCCCGAAGAGTTTGGTGAAAATGGAGTCGAGAATCATGGGTACCACTGGTGGAAACGGGGAAAGACAATCCTTCGCCCCGAAAGAGTGTCGAATGTATCAATCGTGAGGACGGTTGACGGGCAATTCCCGCAAGATCCGATCCAACTTCGAAAGGGGGAAGGGTTTGGGCAGGACCGCGTCGGCCCCGGCCTCCAGGCAGCTTCGGGTGTCCTCGGGCATGACTTGGCCCGTGAGCGCGATGATGTGCAGGGCTTTTCCGTCGGGCAGGGCCCGGATCTGGCGGACCAGCTCCAGGCCGCTGATGCCGGGCAGGCCGATGTCGGTCAGGAGGATGTCGGGCATCCGCGCCTGGCACGAGGCCAGGGCCGACAGGGCATCGGCGAACATGTCGATCTCCCAGCCTTGGGCCAGCAGGTAGTCCTTGAGCATCTCCCGCAGCTCGGCGTGGTCCTCGACCAAGACCAGATGTCCGGGGTTGGCCCCGGTCACGCTGGAATTGTCGGTGAGGGACGCGCTGGAGGGGACCTCGGCGCTGCGGGGAAGCACGAGCTCAAAGCAGGAGCCTCCGCCTTCGCGCGGCTTGTATGTCAAGTCCCCGTCCATGAAGCCGGCAAGCATGTGGGAAAGGGCAAGGCCCAGGCCCGATCCGGTCGCGCCGGCGGTGGTGTCGCGTTCCAGCCGCTCGAAGGCCTGGAACAGGCGCGGGACCTGGTCGGGGGGGATGCCCGCGCCGTGGTCGCACACCTTCAGATGGATCCGGTCTTCGCTGGCGGTCAGCGAAAGCGTGACCCTGCCCCCGCCGTGCAGCTTGGCGTTGGCCATCAGGTTGGTCAGGATCTGGCGGGTGCGCAGGGGGTCTCCGATGGCGGCGATGGCCTCCTGCGGGAGCACGCACTCGAAGGCGTTCTCTTCAAGGGGGCTGCGCGTGCGTACCAGGTCCATGGCTTCCTGGCAGACCTCTTGGACGCGGAACGGCTCCTTTTGCACGGGCAGGCGACCGGCCCGGCCGCGCGCAAAGTCCAGCACGTCGCCGATCAGTTCCCGCAGATGGCGTCCGTTGCGCAGCATGGTGGCAAGGCGCACCTTCATCGCTTGGGTCGGCTGTCCGTCGATGCCGGCAAGGATGGTCTCGGCCGCACCCAGGACGGTCGAAAGGGGCGTGCGCAATTCGTGGCTCATCGTGGCCAGGAAATCCTCGCGCGCAAGCAAGGCTTGGGACAGCTTGGCGTTGGCGCTTTCCAGCTCCCGGGTGCGCTCCTCGACGCGCTGCTCCAAGGTGTTCTTGGCGGTCTCCAGTTGCTGGCGGCGCAGCACCTCGGCTTGAGTCCGGGCTTCCTGGGCCTTGATGAGCGGGGTGGCGATCGCGCACAGCGCTCCCAGGATCTCCATGTCTCCCCGCGTCCAGCCGTCGGGATTCCAACGGGGGCCAAGCACGAGGATCTCGGCGCAGTCGCCAAGTCCGACCAGGACGCTTGCCTCGATCTCGGTGGGGATCTCCTCCCCGAGGAGCTCGGCCAGGGTCTCTCCGGAAACGGGGCGGCTGCAATCGTCCAGCACGGGCTGCAATGCGGACCGGTGGGCGACGACCCAAGGGTGATCCGTCAGCAAGGGGAGGTTCAGGGTCTGCTGGAAGGTGACTTTCATGGAGTCCTCGACACTGCTCCCGACGGCGTGGCAGTGGAGGAACTGTTCCAGGACGAGATCGACACCCAGCAAGGGCCGCTTGCCCAGCCCTTGGAACAGGCGGAACAAGGCCAGTCGCAGGTATGGATGCACGATGAGGGCGATGGTGAGCAGCAGTCCGATGACGACGGTGCGCATCTGGGGACTGTCGTTGGCTCCGTTGAAGAGGCGCAGGGTCCCGAGGCTTGCGAGGATCAAGGCCAGGATGGAAAGGCCGGATGCCAGCATGCGGGCCAGCAGCAGGGGCAGTTCCACCAGCCGCCACCGGGAAATGCTGATCGCCATGCTGATGGGAACGATCACGGTGCCCAGGAAGGTGATCTCCTCGGGCACGAAGGGCATGCCGACGAGCAGTGGCAGGAGCGTGAGGAGGACGATGGGAAGGATCCCGCAGCCAAGACCGATCACGAACCACTGGAGCTGCCGGCGTTGCATGGCGCCTCGGATCGACACCGCGCTGGAGAAGATGCTGATCAGGAGGAAGATGCCGGCAAAGAGGATCGCGAGATTCGGAGCCAGGACCGGTCCGGGCAGCAGTCGGGTGAAATGGAGGCCGCCCAAGACCGCCATGCCCGTCCACAGCAGCCAAGGAAGCCTCGGGTGGCGCTTGAGCAGAGGGTGGGGCCGGGGGAAGATCCAGCTGAAATGCACGTAGGCGCTGCCCATCACGAAGACGGCCAGCTCGTTGCCGATTTGCAGCAGCAGGTGCAGATCGACGGGATAGGCCAGGTCGCGGGAGTTGAAGCTGGCCAAGGTGACTGTGATGACGAAGATCCCGGCGCCGGCGATCAGGTTCAGCTTGGCCGACAGGTTCCAGAGCCTTGATGCGACGAACAAGCCGGTCAGGAGGAAGGTCGATCCGACGATCAGCACCGGCAGGAGGCGCTTCAGGAGGTCGTGCCAAGCGGTGGGAGCCGGGACGAGTTCGATCGTCCTTGACTTCCCGGCGCGCAGGATCTCAAGCTTGAGAGGCGCATTGACGCTGATCGTGCGTTCCAGCCAACGCCGTGCGGCCCAGAACTGCCCTTCCTCCTCCCAAGTGGACAGGTAATCGCGGTCCCGCACGGTGGCGAGGGAGGGGATCAAGCTGTCTTGGATGCGCACGATGGTGTCGCCGGGCAGCATTCCCGCTTGGGCCGCCGGGCTGTGATCGGCAACATGAACCGCCACGGTGCGGTGATTCACCCGGTTGGGCCAGATTCCGGTCCAAGGGGCCGCATGCAGGGCGTGGAGGGCGATCGA